>JBFWXJ010000144.1:0-13639 GCA_050187535.1 Alphaproteobacteria bacterium
GTCAGCACGACCGCGGCGGCGCGCGGCGCCTGCCGGTCTGCGCTCGTCGCCGCCATGTCAGATCGCCGGCAGCGGCAGGGCGTGCCAGCCGCCGCCGACCGCCGGCGCGAGGTCGATCTCGCGGACCGCGGCGAACCCGGCGAGCGCGTCGGCCGCCTCCGGCCCGACGGCCCGCGCCAGGATCGTCCCGCCCGGCCGCAGGATGCCGGCGGCGGCGCGCAGCAGGGCCCGCGGATCGCCGGCACGCGCCAGGTCGAGGGCGACCAGATCGACCGCGACGCCGACGCGCTGCAGGAACGAGGCGGCGGCCATCCAGCGCATCGGCAGCCCGATCACGCGGCCGGACAGCCGGGCATCCGCGACCGCGGCCTGGAAGGCGCGGTGGGCCGGCGGCGGGCCGGCGGCGGCATCCGGCGACGGCGGGTCGCGCCAGGTATCGACGACGACCACCGTCGCCGCCGGTGCCGCCTGCGCGAGCGGAACCGCGACCGCGGCATCGCCGCCGAACAGCAGCAACTCGCGCGCGGTCCCGATCGCCGGCAGGGCGGCGAACGGCATCGGCGCCGCGACCGGCGGCGGCGCCGCGCCGGGCGGATCGAACGCGCCGCCGATCGCGGCGATCAGCTGGGCGAGCGGCCGCCGGCGCGCGGCCGGCCGCGGCGCGCGGCGGGCGAGCCGTTCGGCGAGCTGATGGCGATCCTCGATCCGATAGAACGCGGTCGCGCGGCCGGTGGCGCGCCCGGGCTGGTGCGCGTGCAGCCAGCGCCAGAGCGCCCGGTCGGCGCCGGCGCCGGAGGGCGCGTCGGGATGCGACCATTCGACCACGCCCTCGTGGCAGCGCCGCTTGTCGATCATCGTGACGTTGGTATCGGCGAAGCCGTGGCGGCCGGCCGGGGGCAAGGTCCGGTCGACCTCGGCTTCGGTCCAGTCGTCGAGGCCCAACCGCTCGCCGGTCGCGGCATCGACGAACCAGCGCTGCGCGAAGGACCAGCCGACGCCGTCGATCGCCGCGCGTAGCGACGAGAGATGATCAGGCGCCCACCAGTTGTCGTCGTCGAGATAGGCGACGTGACGGCTCGCCGCGAGGCAGGTGAGCGCCGTCCGCAGATCGCCGCCGCCGTAGCTCGGGCACAGGCCGCCATTGCGCGCCGCGGTGGAGTAGCCCGGATCGCAGATCGTGACCGCGACGTGCGACGGACGCTCGGCCAGCAGCCGCTCGATCACCGTGTCCGGCCCGCGCCGGACGTCGATGCCGATCAACACATGGATCGGCCCACCCAGGGCCTGGCCATAGACCGACCGGACGGCATCGAGCAGCGTCGGGCGGAGCATGCTCGCGATCACCACCGCGGCCGCGTGCGGGCCGGCGGCGCCCGGGTCCGCGCCGTGGGTCGCGATCTTCATCGCTCATCGATAGATCGGCCCGGCCGTTCGGCGCAATCCGTCGCACCGCCCCGTTCGTTCCGGCCAAGAGCCTTGATCGGGTGTGCCGCGCACGCTATTTGAGCGCGACGTCCGGCCGCGGTCCCCTTCGTCTAGAGGCCCAGGACACCGCCCTCTCACGGCGGTAACAGGGGTTCGAATCCCCTAGGGGACGCCACTCCCGCAGCAAGGCGGGCACGAGGTCATCGGGCCCCGGCGGCGGATCGGGGCTCGCGCCACCCCGCGCGCACGGCGTTCGGCCCGGTTTGACGTCTCGGTGCGATTGCCCGGTCCAGCCATCCGGCCCCTCGATCATGGTCCTAGACGAGACGCGTGCCCTGCCTCGTCCCGCTCAATCGAACAGGGTCGCAAGGCGCTGCTTGATGCGGTCGGCGATGTAGAGCGCCAGGGCCTGGATGGTGGAGGTCGGGTTCACGCCGCCGGAGGTGACCCAGATGCTGCCATCGACGATGAACAGGTTCCTGACGTCGTGGCAGCGGCCCCATTCGTTCACGACCGAGCGCTCCGGGTCGGTGCCCATGCGCGCGGTGCCGAGCAGATGGCCCGGGCTGTTCAGCGCGGTGCGCGAGCAATGGATGTTTCGCGCGCCGGCGGCATCGAGGATCTCGGTCGCGCGGGCGATGCCGTGCTCCATCATCGCCCGGGTGTTCTCGCCGATCGTGTAGTCGACCTTCGCCGCCGGGATGCCGTGGCTGTCCGTGAGCACGGGGTCGAGCGAGATGCGGTTGTGCTCTTCCGGCAGGTCCTCGCAGGCCACGCCGACCAGCAGGCGGCGGTAGAGGAGCGTGCGGTAGACGCGGTGATGATCCCGGCCCCAGGGAAGCCGTCCCGTGCCGAGATTGGTGATGGCCTCGTTGGCGGGGCCGGTGCCGCGCCCGAACTGCAGCGTATAGCCGCGCACGAAGCCGCGCGAGGCATCGGTCTCGTAGAACTCCTTGCTCCACATCACCGTCTGCGGGCCGCGGTCGCCGTCGACCTCCTCGTCGACATGGCCGGTCACTTGCGGCCAGGGATGCAGCATCAGGTTCCGGCCGACCAGGCCCGAGGAGTTGGCGAGCCCGTTGGGAAAGCGCGCGGAGGCCGAATTGAGCAGCAGCCGCGGCGTGCCGATGCCGTTGGCGGCGAGGATCACCATCTCGGCGGGCTGGAAGCGCTCGACCCCGTTCGGGTCGTAGTAGATCACGCCGGCCGCCATGCCGTGCTCGTTGGTGACGATCTCGCGCACCCGACAGCGCGTGCGCAGTTCCACGCCGGCCCGGAGCAGCCCCGGCCAATAGGTGATGTCGACGCTCGCCTTCGCACCCTGCGCGCAGCCCGGCGTGCAGTGCCCGAGGTTGATGCACCTCGCGCGGCCGTCGTGCTCGGTGGTCGCGATGGCGATGTCCGACGGCCACCAGTGCCAGCCGAGCCTGTTGACGGCTCGCGCGTACTTCGTTCCCGTCCGGCCGAGCGGAACCGGGGGCATGGTCGGTTCGTGCGCGGGATAGGCGGGATCGCCCGCCAAGCCGGCCACGCCCATCATGCGGTCGTTCTCGGCGAAGAACGGCTCGAGTGTCCAATAGTCGATCGGCCAGTCGTCCGCGACGCCGTCGAGCGTCCGCACGCGGAAGTCCGAGGGATGCATGCGCGGGAAATGCGCGGTGAAGAGTATGGTGCCGCCGCCGACGCCGTTGAAGTTCGCGACCTTCATCACGGAGTCGTCGTCGTTCACGGGATAGTCGGTATCGCGCCCGCGGCGGGTCGGGTGGATGTCGAAATCCGCATAGCGGCGCGCTTCCCAGTCGCGACCGTTGGCCGGAAAATCGCTCGGCTTGACCCAGTCGCCCTGCTCGAGGCACAGGATCCTCATCCGCGTCTCGACGAGCCCCCATGCCACGGCCGCACCCGATGCGCCCGAGCCGATGATCAGCACATCGACGATCTCGTCGACGGGACGGGGCGCGGCGGGATCTTCTGCGGCCGCCATCATCACCCCCCCTTGCCGTCCACGTCGCGCCACATCCGCGGCCGGCCGCGCACGGCATCCAGCAGCGACCAGTCGCCCTGCTCCAGCACGTGTCCCTTCGGATACGGCGCGCGGGGCTCGAGGCCCAACGACCGGACCACGCGGTCGTCGCGGTAGTAGCATCGCAGCACGGCGCGACCGAGTGCTGCGACCTCGGGTCGCTCGAGCCGAAGGAGCCCCGCCGCCATCGCCTCGGCTTCGCGATCGTCCAGGGCGGCGAAGTCTCGACCTGCCAGCTCGCGCAGCATGGCCAGCGCCTTGCGCACGTCGCTCCGATCGCGACCGAGCGAACGGACGATGTCCGCGAAGATCGCCTCGTCATCCGCGCCGGGCACGCCATACTCGGACGATGCGGGAACCATGACGCCCGCCAATCGGCGCAGATCCCGCGAGTCCGCCGGCGTCAGGTCGCTTGCCGGGTCCCACTCCGAAGCGTCGCCGGCGCGCGCGCTCACTTCACCGCTCCCATGGTGAGCCCGCGGACGATGTACTTCTGCACCATCAGGCTCAGCCCCGGTCCCCGTCGGCCCTCGGCATCTTTCAGCGAGTACACCAGATGACGCACCCGAAGCCTAGATGTCGGCGGCGGGAGATTGCCGACTTCACCGTACGACCATTGTCGACCTGCCTCCGGGCCCTTCGGCCTTGAGAGGCCTGCGATGTGTGCCATGCTCGTTCGACAGGGAGGCACGACACCATGGCACTCGCGAGACGACCCATCGGTCGCATGGGGCAGACCGTCACGACCCTCGGCCTGGGTGGCGCCCCGCTGAGCGGCTTTCGGGCGAACATCAGCGAGCGCCAGGGCGTCGACACGCTCCTGGCGGCCTATGCGGCGGGCGTGCGCTACTTCGATACGGCGCCCTACTATGGCTACGGCCGGAGCGAGCTCATCTTCGGACAGGCCTTGCGGACCCTCGATCGTGACAGCTTCGTGGTCTCCACCAAGGTCGGCCGTCGGCTGTCGCCGAAGGCAGACGATGACGCTGTGCCGGGCTGGCGCAGGGGCGGCCTGCCGTTCAAGCCGACCTTCGACTACGGCCGCGAGGGGACGCTGCGTTCGCTGGAGCAGTCGCTGCTGCGGCTCGGCCTGAACCGCATCGACATCGTCCTCATCCACGACGTCGATGTGTGGACGCATGGAACGCAGGAGGCGGCCGACCAGCGCTTCCGCGAGACGATGGCCGGCTGCTTTCCGGCCCTGGCCGAGCTGCGCGCCGCGGGCGTCATCAAGGCGATCGGCGTCGGCCTGAACGAAAGCGACATGTCGCTGCGGTTCGTGCGCGAGGCCGACCTGGACTGCGTGATGCTGGCCGGCCGCTACACGCTTCTCGAGCAGGGCGCACTGGACGACCTGCTGCCGGAATGCGAGCGCAAGGGCGTCTCGATCCTGCTCGCGGGCCCGTTGAACTCCGGGATTCTCGCGACCGGCGCCGTGCCCGGAGCGACCTACAACTATCAGCCGGCACCGCCCCCCATCATGGAGCGCGTGGGCCGCCTGGAAGCCGCTTGCCGGCGCCATGGCGTCGAGCTGGCCACGGCCGCGCTGCAGTTTCCGCTGGCGCATCCCTGCGTGAAGTCCATCGTCGCCGGCGCGGTGCATCCCGGCGAGGTGAACCAGAACGTGGCGCGCATGTCCGCGCCCATCCCTCCGGCGCTGTGGGCCGAGCTGAAGCAGGAGAACCTCATCGCGGCATCCGCTCCGGTTCCCGGCTGAGATCTCCCGGCGCGCAGGGCCCCTGAGCCGCCCCGAGCGCGCCGGAGGCCGATAGGAGCAGCCCGGGCCGCCGGGTCTCCCGGGCGGCGGCCGCCGACGATGGCTGGCCGATGCGTGGTCGCATCCATCGCCGATGCGACCGACCGGCGGCCGGGTGCGGCCTCGACGGGGCGCCCGACGTCCGGGGCATCGGCGAACGGAGCGCGCCCCTGGCTGCATGCGACGGCCGGGCCGACGGCAACATGATGCCTCTCCGCGCTCGCCAAGGGACGGATTGACGTCGTCGCCGGAGGCAGGCGCCGGTCGAAGCGCCGGTCCGTCGGCGGAACCTGCCGCCGCTCTCCCTGTTTCCCATGGGCAGGGTCCGCTGCGGAGCATGGCCATGATCCACCAGCGCCGCCGGTCGTCCGGCGAAGACGAGGGCTCGATACGGCGCGGCCGCGGCGGGCGACGCGTGCGGCGCGGACGGTGAACGCGGCGATCGCGCTCCTGCCGGAGGCCAGCCCGCTGGTCGGGCACATGGCCGGGCATCTGCTGCTGATGAACGTGGCGGCGCCGCTCCTCGCCGCGCTGATGCCGGCGCTGCGCCGACCTTTTGCTTCGGTCCTGCCGCTCGCGACCCTGGGCCAGATCGTCCTGCTATGGAGCTGGCACTCGCCCGCGGCGATGGCCGCCGCGATGGACGACCCGTGGCTGCACCTCGCCATGCAGGCCAGCCTGCTGCTCGCCGCGCTCGCCTTCTGGTCGGCGGTGCTGGCGCAGCGCGCATCGGGCATCGGGCACGGGCTGATGGCGCTGCTGCTCACCAGCAAGCTGTTCTGCCTGCTCGGCGTGCTGCTGACCTTCGCGCCGCGCCCGCTCTATCCGGCGATCCTGCACCACGGCGGAACGGGCCTCGCCGCCGACGCGCTGGCCGACCAGCAGGCGGCCGGATTGATGATGCTCGTCGCCTGCCCGGCAAGCTACGTGCTTGCCGCGATCGCGCTCGCCTGGCGCTGGATCGCCGCGCGCGAGCGGCAGGAGCGCCCGGCAATCGCGCGGCCGCCGCCATGATCCGGCGGACGCTCACGATCCACGGCCTGGCCGTCGCCGCGGCGGCGATCGCGGCCGGCGGGCTGGTGCTCGCCGCGCTGTTCGTCTGGTCCGGCATCTACAACGTCTCCGCCTCGCGCCAGCACCTGGACGTCACGACCTGGCTGCTCGACATCGTCCGCCGCCAGTCCGTGCGCACCTACAGCCTAGGCATCGAGACGCCGCCGCTCGACGATCCCGGCCTGATCCGCCTGGGCGCGGCGCACTACGAACTGGGCTGCGCGTCCTGCCACGGCGCGCCGGGGCGCCCGGCGAGCGCGCTGGCCGGGGCGATGCTGCCGGAGCCGCCGCCGCTCGACGAGGCGGTCCGGCAATGGCAGCCCAAGCACCTGTTCTGGATCGTGCTGAACGGCCAGAAGTACACGGGCATGCCGGCCTGGGTCGAGCCGCGGCGGCCGGACGAGGTCTGGTCGGTGATCGCGTTTCTCCGCCACCTGGCGACGCTCGATGCCGCGGGCTACCGGAAGATCGCCGGCCTCGGCCCGGCCGGCATCGACCGGCCGCCGGGGATCGAACCGGCCAACCCGGGCGCGCTGGCCGAGAGCTGCCGACGCTGCCACGACGAATCCGGAGCGATCGCCGGCGGCCGCGCCCCGCCGCTGTCCGGGCAGACGCCGGTCTATCTCGCGCGCGCGCTCTCGGAATACGCCGCCGGCAGCCGGCCGAGCGGCATCATGCAACTCGTCGCGCGGCCGCTACCGCCCGACGCGATCGAGCGGCTGGCGCGGAGGTTCTCGTCGCCGGAGCCGATGTCGCCGATCTCGGCGGCCCCGCCGGCGAGCGCGCGCGGCCGAGACATCGCGCGCCTCGGCATTCCCTCGAAGGGCGTCCCGGCCTGCCTGGACTGCCATGCCGATCACGCGGATGCGCGCTTCCCGCGCCTCGCCGGCCTTCCCACCAGCTTCATCGAGCAGCAGCTCGCGCTGTTTCGCGGCGGCACGCGGCGGGGCACGGCGTTCGCCGAGATCATGCGGCCGATCGCCCAGCGCCTCGCCCCGGACGAGGCGGCCGAGGTCGCCCGCTACTTCGCGAGCGGTGCCCGCGACGCGGTCGCCCTGGAGGAACGCCGGTGACCGGCGGGCGCGCGCGGCCCTGGCTCGCCCTGCTCGCCTGCCTGCCCGGCGGCTGTGCCGGCGTCCAGTCGGCGCTCGACCCGCGCGGCGTCGAGGCCGAGCGCATCTGGCTGCTGTTCTGGATCGCGACCGCCTTCCTCGGCGTCGTGCTGGTGCTGACCGGGGCCGCGACGCTGCTCTCGATCGCGGGCACGGCGCGCATCCGCCGCGTGCTCGCCGCCGACCGCTTCATCGTCGGTGCCGGGCTGGTCGTGCCGGTGGTGTCGTTGACCGCGCTGCTCGCCGGCAGCCTCGCGCTCATGGCCGAGCGGCCGGTATCGGCCGGCGGTCCGTTCCAGGTCCGGGTCGTCGGCGAGCAATGGTGGTGGCGGGTGGTCTACCGGCTGCCCGACGGCACGGAGTTCGAGAGCGCCAACGAGCTGCGCATTCCGGTCGGCCGACCCGTCGCCCTCACGCTCGAATCGGCCGACGTCATCCACAGCTTCTGGGTGCCCAACCTCGCCGGCAAGGTCGACATGATCCCCGGCCGCCGCAACCCGCTGACGCTTCACGCGACGAAGCCCGGCGTCAGCCGCGGCCAGTGCGCCGAGTACTGCGGCGGCGCGCACGCCCTCATGTCCTTCCAGGTCGTTGCGCTCGAGGCGCGGGACTTCGATGCCTGGCTCGCCGCCGAGCGGGCGCCGGCGACGGTCGACGACGGGCGGAGCGACCGGGACCAGGACGCAGGCGCCGCCCTGTTCCGCCGGCTCGGCTGCGGCGCCTGCCACCGGATCCGGGGCATGGCGACGGCACGCGGGCGGATCGGGCCGGACCTCACCCATGTCGGCAGCCGCCTGTCGCTCGGTGCTGCGACGCTGCCGAACGACGAGGCGGCGATCGCCCGCTGGATCGTCGACAACCAGCACATCAAGCCCGGCAACCGCATGCCGCCCTACCGGATCGTCGAGGGCGATGAGCTCGCCCGGCTCGCCGGCTTCCTCGCGGGCCTGAAATGACGGCCCGGGCATGATCGACTTCGCCGGCCTGGGCCTCCTTGGCAACCTCGCGATCTTCGCCGCCGCGGCGGTGGTCGTCTGGGGCGCGGGCGTGCGCATCACCCACTATGCCAACGCGATCAGCGAGAAGACCGGGATCAGCCAGGCGTTCGTCGGCCTGCTGCTGCTCGGTGGCGTCACCTCGCTGCCGGAGCTCGCGGTCGCCGTGACCGCCGCCGCGAGCGATGCGGCGGCGCTCGCGGTCAACAGCGTGCTCGGCGGCGTCGCCATGCAGGTGGCGATCCTCGGCATCGCCGACCTGATGATCGGCCGGCAGGCGCTGACCTCGCAGGTCCCGAACCCGACCGTGCTGCTGCAGGGCGCGTTCAAGATCATGCTGCTGTCGATCGCCGCGGCGGCGATCGTCGTCGGCGACCGGGCCGTGCTCGGGGTCGGCATCTGGATGTGGCTGCTGCTCGCGGCGACCGCGGCCAGCCTGCTGGTGCTCTCGCAGGTCAAGGACCGCCGCGCCTGGCGCGTCACCACCGGAGCGGACGAGCAGGACGAGGAACGCCGGGCGCGCCGCGAGGCGAAGAAGACCGCGGACCGGCCGCTCGGACGGACCATCGCGATGACCGCGGTGGCGGGTATCGTCATCGTCGCCGCCGGCTACGTGCTCTCGCGCACCGGCGATGCCATCGCCGAGCAGAGCGGGCTCGGCGAAAGCTTCGTCGGCGCGGTGTTCGTCGCGGTCGCGACCTCGCTGCCCGAGATGAGCACGGTCGTCACGGCGACGCGCAGCGGCCTCTACACCATGGCCGTGTCCGACATCTTCGGGACCAACATCTTCGACACCGCCTTCCTGTTCGTGATCGATGCGGTGGCGCCGGGCGAGGCCGTGCTCAATACGGTCGACCGCTTCTCGACCTTCGCGGCGCTGATCGGCATCACCGTCACCGCGATCCTGCTGGTCGGCCTGGTCGAGCGGCGCAACCGCACCGTGCTCGGCATGGGCCACGACACGCTCGCCGTGCTCGCCTGCTACCTCGCCGGCCTCGTCGTCCTCTATTTCCTGCGCTGACGGGAGGGCAACGCGTGACCGCCGATCCGATCAACCCGACGCCGCGGCCACCGGGCGAGCGCGAGGCGCTGTTGCGGATCTGGGCGACGCCGACCGGCTGGCGGCTGCCGTCGGCGGTCAACAACACGGTGATCGGCCTGTTCTACCTCGGCGCGGCGTTCGCCTTCTTCGTGCTCGGCGGCATCCTCGCGCTGGTGATGCGCACCCAGCTCGCCCAGGGCGACGCGTCGATCGTCGGCCAGGAGCTCTATAACCAGCTGTTCACCATGCACGGCACGACGATGATGTTCCTGTTCGCCGTGCCGGCGATGGAGGCGCTCGGGGTCATGCTGCTGCCGCAGATGCTGGCGGCGCGCGACCTGCCCTTCCCGCGCCTCAGCGCATTCGCGATCTGGGCATACGTGATCGGCGGCGCGGTGTTCTTCTCGACCATCCTCTACGGGCTGTCGCCGCAGGGCGGCTGGTTCATGTATCCGCCGCTGACGCTGACCGCCTATTCGCCCGGCGACAACGCCGACTTCTGGCTGCTCGGCATCGGCTTCATCGAGATCTCGGCGATCGCCGGCGCGATCGAGATCGTCATCGGCGTGCTGCGCACCCGGCCCCCGGGCATGACGCTGTCGCGGATGCCGATCTTCGCCTGGTCGATGCTGATCTTCGCCGGGATGATCGTGTTCGCGTTTCCCGCAGTCATCCTCGCGACGATGCTGCTGGAGATCGAGCGCGCCTTCGGCTGGCCGTTCTTCACCGCGGCGCGCGGCGGCGACCCGCTGCTATGGCAGCACCTGTTCTGGTTCTTCGGCCACCCCGAGGTCTACATCATCTTCCTGCCCGCGGCGGGCCTGGTCTCGATGATGGTGCCGACCCTGGTCCGCACGCCGCTGGTGGGATACCGGCTGATCGTCGTGGCGCTGATCGGCACGGGCTTCTTCAGCTTCGGCCTGTGGGTGCACCACATGTTCACGACCGGCATCCCCAGCCTCAGCCTCGCCTTCTTCTCGGCGGCGAGCATGGCGGTCGCGGTACCATCGGGCATCCAGGTGTTCGCCTGGATCGCGACCTTGGCCGAGGGCCGCCAGCGCCTGCGCCCGACCCCGCCGGCGCTGTTCATCCTGGGCTTCCTGTTCATCTTCACCGTCGGCGGGCTCACCGGGATCATGGTCGCGCTGGTGCCGATCGACTTCCAGGTCCACGACACCTACTTCGTGGTCGCCCATTTCCACTACGTCCTGGTCGGCGGGATGGTGTTCCCGCTGTTCGCAACCTTCTACTACTGGGCGCCGATGTTCAGCCGGCGCGCGCTGTCGAAGCGGCTCGGTCAGTGGTGCTTCTGGCTGATGTTCCTGGGCTTCAACATCGCCTTCTTCCCGATGCACCTGACCGGCCTCGCCGGCATGCCCCGGCGGGTGTGGACCTACCCGGGCGCGCTCGGATGGGACGGGCTCAATCTCGTCTCGACGGCCGGCGCCTACATGATCGCTGCCGGCGTGCTGGTCTTCATCGCCGACCTGATGCTGAACTTTCGCCCGGGCCGCGGCGCGGGGAACGTGTGGGGCGCCGGGACGCTGGAATGGCTGCCGAACGACGTCTACTCGACGCGCAGCATCCCGCGCGTCGCCGGCCGCTATCCGCTGTGGGATCAGCCGGGCCTCGCCGGCGAGGTCGAGGCGGGCGCGCACTATCTGCCGGACGCCCCGACCGGGCGGCGCGAGACGCTGGTGACCTCGGCGATCGAGGCCGAGCCGCAATACGTCCTCCAGATGCCCGGGCCGGGATGGAGCCAGGTGCTGGCCGCCGTGTTCACCGCGGCCTTCTTCCTGCTGCTCACCGTCAAGTGGGTGTGGCCGGCCTCGATCTGCGGCGTGCTGGCCGTGCTGTTCTGCCTGGTCTGGACGTGGGGGCTCGATCCGGGGCCGGCGAAGGGCGACGTCGCCATCGGCGCCGGCCTTCGGCTGCCGACCTACATGACCGGGATGGACTCGCACGGCTGGTGGGCGATGGCCGTGCTGATGCTCGTCGCAGCCTCGCTCTACCTCGCCTACGTCTTCTCCTATCTCTATCTCTGGACCGTCTCGCCCGAGGTCTGGGCGCCGGCCGGATCGCCGGCGCTGCCCGGCGCGGGATGGCCGATCGGATCGGCGGCGGCGCTGCTTGCCGGACTGGCGCTGATCGAACTCGCCGGCCGGCGGCTGCCGGCGCCGGGCCGGCGCGGCTGGGCGGTCTCGCCGGCGCTGGTGCTGGGGGCCGGCCTGCTCGCCGTCGCGGTCGCGATCGAGATCGCCGGCCATTGGCAGACCGGTCTCGATCCGCGCGCCAACGCCTATGGCGCGATGGTCTTCATGGCCGGGGTGCTGGCCGGCCAGATCGTCGCCGCGGTCGTCGTCATGGCGCTGCTGGTCGCCGCCCGCCTGCTCGCGCGCCGCACCGACCGGGCGCGGCGCAACAGCTTCGACCACACGCTCCAGCTCGCCCGCTACGCCGTCGGCCAAAGCCTGTTCGGACTGGCGCTGGTCCACGGCTTCCCGCGGCTGATCGGCTGACGCGGATGGGCACGGGCATCCTGCGCGCGGGACTGGCGATGCTCGCCGGCCCGATCCTCTGGGCGATGCACTTCGCGCTCGTCTATGCCGGCCATGCCGCGCTCTGCGCCGCCGGCGACCGGCTGCCCTTCGTCGGCCAGGCGACCCTGCCCTGGCTGCTGGCGGTGGCCACGGCGGCGGCGATCGCCGGCCTCGCGGCGCTCGCGGCCTCGCCGCGCCTCGCCGGCATCCTGGTCGGACCCGCCTCTCCGTCGGAGGCGGCCTTCCTCGCGCGGATCATCCGCCTGCTGGCCGCGCTGTCGCTCTTCGCCGTCGCCGCCGCCGCGATCGCGATGGCGATCGTGCCGGCCTGCGACTCCCTGCGCTGATTCGGTCAAGACGCCCTCGGAGATGCCGGCCCGTCGCCTGCGCGGCGCCCGTTCCGGGCGGCACACGGGCATTTTTCGGAACGCCTGCTGCCGGCCGCGGTTTGCCTAGGACATGGCCCGGACATGAGGGGCAGGAACCAATGGCGGAATCGAAGCCGCGCCTCGCCCGGCGCGTCGTCCTTCCGCCGATCGTGGTGGGCGGGCTCGTGCTCGCGATCGGCATCGTCCTCGCGGTCGGCGGGGCGTGGCTCGCCGCGCTCGGCGGCTCGCTCTACTACCTTCCCGCCGGCCTCGGGCTGGCGGTGGCCGGCGTGCTGCTGATCCGGCGGCGCGAGGCCGGCGCCTGGGTCTATCTCATCGTCTTCGTCCTGACGCTGGCATGGGCGCTATGGGAGGTCGGGCTGCGCGGCTGGCCGCTGGTACCGCGGACCGTGCCGCCCGCGGTGCTGCTGGTCCTGGTGATCGCGATCTGGCCGCTGCTCGAGCCGCGCCGCATGGGATGGACGGCGGCGGTCGGGGCGATCGTCGCCGTCGCGCTCGTCGGGACGGCGGCTGGCTTCGCGATGGGCGTCCGCAACACCTTCGAAGTCCGGCATGCGGTGCCCGGGATGCGGAACGAAGCGATGGCCGACCCGTCGCCGATGGCGGTCGGCGCCGACTGGCCCGCCTATGGCGGTACCTACAGCGCCCGGCGCTACTCGCCGCTCGCCGAGATCACGCCGGCGAACGTCGCCGGGCTCGAGCGCGCCTGGACCTATCACACCCGTGACCTGCCGCAGAGCGAGTTCGCCCGGGACAAGTACGGTGCCGAGACGACGCCGCTCAAGGTCGGCGACAGCCTCTATCTATGCTCGGCCAAGAACATCCTGATCGCGCTCGACGCGGCGAGCGGCACCGAGCGCTGGCGCTTCGATCCGAAGGTGCCTGACGAGGCGATCCCCTCTACCGCCGCCTGCCGCGGCGTCGCCTACTTCGCCGCGCCCGACGCCACCGGCCAGGCCTGCGCCGCGCGCATCATCGAGGGGACGCTGGACGCGCGCCTGATCGCGGTCGACGCGGCGACCGGAAAGCCCTGCGCGGAGTTCGGCGACGGCGGGCAGGTCGACATCACCGTCGGCATGGGACGGACCGTGCCGGGCATGGTCTCGATGACCTCGGCGCCGACGATCGTCCGAGGCGTCGTGGTCACCGGGCATCAGGTGCTCGACGGACAGAAGCGCGACGCCCCCTCGGGCGTCATCCAGGGGTTCGACGCGGTGACCGGTGAACTCCGCTGGGCGTGGGACATGGAGCATCCCGAGCGCAGCGGCCGTCCCCCGCCGGGCGAGACCTACGCCCGCGGCACG
>JBFWXJ010000145.1:0-2226 GCA_050187535.1 Alphaproteobacteria bacterium
GCGCGGCTCCTGGAAGAAGACGCAGCGCTACGACGTGCCGATCTACGCCTATCCGGGGCGCCCGTCGGGCGGCAAGCTCCCGGCCCGCGCGCAGATCGCCAAGGGTGCCCTCGGTAAGCGCGCCAAAGTGCTGCTCTGGGTCGACAGCGAATTCGATGCCTATGTGCTGGAGGTCCAAGGGTCCGGCCGCGTCCACATGGAGGACGGCAAGACGGTCGGGATCGGCTATGCCGGCCAGAACGGCCACCGGTTCGTCGACCTGACGGCCGTGCTCGCCCGCAAGGGTGCCGTGCCCGATCGCTCGTTCGCCGCGCTCAAGCGCTACCTCGACCGTCTGCCGGCGTCGCGGCGGCAGGCGGCGATGAATCTCAATCCCAGCTACGTCTTCTTTCGCCTGCGCGAGGGGAAGGATCCGATCGGCGCCCAGGGCGTCCCGCTGACGGCCGGGCGCAGCCTCGCCGTCGACCCCCGCCATGTGCCGCTGGGCGCGCTGGTGTGGCTGCACGTTCCCCGCGGGCCCGGCGGCGACGAGGTGCGCCGGCTGCTGGTGGCGCAGGACACCGGCGGCGCCATTACCGGCCCGGTGCGCGGCGACGTGTTCTGGGGTACTGGCGACGCGGCCCGCGGCCGGGCGATGGCGACGAATGCTTCGGGCCAGTACTACATGCTGGTGCCCAAGACCCACACGATCCTGACCCAGCTCGCGCGGTAGCAGCAGGGGATTCGGCGGCGCCTTCCGCGCCGGCGGCGGCGGGTGGTACCCTGCCGCGATGGGAACCTACGTCGCACAGGTCGTCTGGAAGCGTGGCGATGCGCGCTTCGTCGACGGGCGCTACACGCGCGGTCATGAATGGCGCTTCGACGGCGGCGCGGTGGTGCCCGCCTCGTCCTCGCCCCATGTCGTGCGGCTGCCGTGGTCGGTGGCCGAGAACGTCGACCCCGAGGAGGCCTTCGTGGCGGCCATCTCGAGCTGCCACATGCTGACCTTCCTGTGGCTCGCCTCCAAGCAGGGCCTCCTCATCGACGAATACCGCGACGACGCCGTCGGCTACATGGAGAAGAACGCCGAGGGTCGACTGGCGGTGACGCGCGTCGTGTTGCGCCCGGCGATCTCCTGGGGTGGCGAGCCGCCCACCGCCGAGGCGCTCGACCATCTCCACCATGAGAGCCACGAGCAGTGCTTCATCGCGAACTCGGTGCGCACGGAAATCACGGTCGAGGCGCCCCCGCGCTGACCGCACGGCGCGGACGGAACGGGTGCACACCGCCGACGTTCTCCCCGCGCGGAGCCGTGGCCGTATCCGGCGCTCCGCGCCGGGTGCGCGTTTCGAGGCAGTGCCGGGAGGCGAGATGACGAGACTTAGCGTCCGGGTGGTGGCGCTGGCCCTCGCCGCGGCGGCAATGGGGTGCGCCGGCGGTCGCGACATGCCGGTCGTCTCCGGCGTCGACGCCGCTCGGTATGCGGGCCGGTGGCACGAGATCGCCCAGATCCCGAACCGCTTCCAGCGCGAATGCGCCGGCGACACCGTCGCCGTCTACTCCCCCGACTCCGACGGGACGATCGCCGTCGACAATTCCTGCCGTCGCGCCGACGGCTCGCGGGAAGCGGCCCAGGGTCGCGCGCGCTTCACCGACCAGCCGGGTATCGGGCGTCTCGAAGTCACCTTCGTCTCGGTCTTCGGCTATCCGCTCTGGCTGGCGTCGGGGGACTACTGGATCGTTGCCCTGGATCCCGACTATCGCTGGTCGGTCGTGGGGCATCCGGGACGCGACTACGGATGGATCCTGTCGCGCTCCCCGGAGATGCCGGCGGCGACGCTGCGCATGTTGCGGGGCCGGCTGGCAGATGTCGGCTACGACACCTGCAGGTTCGTCGTCACCGCCGATCCGGGGCGGCCACGGCTCTGCGACATCTGAGGAGCATTCGTCACGCTGCGCGAGCCCGCAGGGACAGCTCGCCGACGAACATGGCGAGCTCTCGCGCGACGCGATCGGGGTCCTCCCAGTGCAGCCCGTGGCCCGCGCCGGGATGGATCACGAGCCGCGAATCGGCAATCAGCCCTGCCATGGTCTCCTGCTCGGCCAGCGGCATGATGGTATCGCGGTTGCCCCAGAGGATCAGCGTCGGGGCTGCGATCCGTACGAGGTCGTCGGTGAAGTCGCTGTCGATGCAGGCGCGGAGCGTGGCCCGCCAGACGCGGGCCGGGACCTTCAGGCTCTCGGCCA
>JBFWXJ010000145.1:2326-13574 GCA_050187535.1 Alphaproteobacteria bacterium
TCGCGGTTGCCCCAGAGGATCAGCGTCGGGGCTGCGATCCGTACGAGGTCGTCGGTGAAGTCGCTGTCGATGCAGGCGCGGAGCGTGGCCCGCCAGACGCGGGCCGGGACCTTCAGGCTCTCGGCCACCACCATGTCCATGAAGCCGCGGGCGACCGGCCGTGCCAGCGTACTCGCCTGGAAGTCACGGGCGAACGCGGGGTCGACCGGGTCGCTCAGGAGCGCGACGCCGGAGTCCCACAGATCGGCGATCACGGGGTTGGCGGCGAGGGAGGCATAGCCGCCGAGCAGCGCCAGGCCGGCGGTCCGGCCGGGGTGGTCGATGGCGAAGCGCAACGCCACGTTCGCGCCCATGGAATGCCCGGCGATGACCGCGCGGTCGATGCCGAGAGCATTCATGAAGTGCTTGAGGTCGGACGCGAAATCCTCCGGCCGGTAGGCGTGGTCCGGTCGGTCCGCGTCGCCATGGCCGCGCTGGCTGTACGCGACGGCACGCATGTGGGGCGGCAGCCGGTCCAGCACGGTCTCGAACGACCGCCAGGAGTCGGTGTAGCCGTGCAGCAGGATCAGCGGCAGCGTACCCACGCCCTGGATCGCATAGGGATGCAGCAGGCCGGATGCCAGGCGGGCCGTCGTGATCGTTCGCACCAAGGTCGGGTCCCCCAGTTCGACGGGTCTTCCAGGATTGGTCGCCCGCGCGCGGCGGAGGGTTCTGGCGCGGCGCCGTTTCCCGCTTGAGCCCATGGCCGGCGTACCGCCACACTCGGCCGCGAACGAGGGAAGGGGAACGGGATGGCGGGACCGCTCGACGGCAAGGTCGCCCTGGTCACGGGCGCCGGCAAGAACATCGGCCGGGCGATCGCTCTGACACTGGCCCGCGACGGCGCCGCCGTCGTCGTCAACGGCCGCTCCGACCGTGCCGCGGTGGACGCCGTGGCGGCCGAGATCGTGGCCGCCGGAGGCAGGGCCACCAGCCACATCGCCGACGTGTCCGACCCGCGCGCTGTCGCGCAGATGGTGGAATCGGCCGTCGGGACCATGGGCGGCATCGACATCCTCGTCAGCAATGCCGGCCTCCGGCGCCAGACGCCGTTCCTGGAGATGGGCCTGGCGGAGTGGCGCGAGATCATGTCCGTGGCGCTCGACGGCGCCTTCATCCTGGCGCGCGCCGCGGTGCCGCACATGATCCCGCGCGGCGGCGGCGCATTCGTCGCGCTGTCGGGCATCTCCAACCATGTCGGCACGCCCAACCGCTGCCATGTCTCGGCATCGAAGGCAGGGCTGGAAGGGCTGATGCGCGCGCTCGCCGTCGAGCTTGCGCCGCATCGAATCACCTGCAATGCGGTGGCGCCCGGCGCCATCGACACGGTACGCGGCGCCTCGGCCGGGCCGCTGCCGGGCACCCTCGGCGACCAGACGATCCCGCTTAGGCGCAAGGGCTCGGTCGACGAGATCGCCGCCACGGTGCGCTTCCTGGCGGGGCCGGAGGGCGCCTACGTCACCGGCCAGACGATCCACGTCAACGGCGGCGCCTTCCTCACCTGAGCCGCGCGCACCTCAGGTTGTGCAATTGACTCGTCCCGCGCAGAGGCCGGATCATCCCGATATGTGACGGCGCCCCTCCGGCCTGCCGCCGGAGCGACGAAGCGCCGCTTCGGGGAGGGTCGCCATGGCCGAGCAGTCGGAAATCCTGTTCCGCAACGTGCGCATCATCGACGGCGGCGGAAAGCCGCCGTTCGCAGGCGAGGTACGCGTCCGCGGCAACCGCATCGAGGCGGTCGGCCGCCGCCCGGGCGCGCTCGCGGCGGAAGGCGCGGAGGTGATCGACGGCGGCGGCGCCACGCTGATGCCGGGCCTCGTCGAAGCCCACGCCCATCCGAGCTTCGCCAACACCGCGACGCTGGAGGCGGTCGGCGACATCCCGCCCGAGGAACACACGCTGCTGACGATGAAGCACGTGCGCCTGCTGCTGGATCACGGCTTCACCAGCATCTGCAGCGCCGCCTCGGCCAAGCCCCGCCTCGACATCGTCGTGCGCAACGCGATCAACGCCGGCGACATCCCGGGCCCGCGCATGCTCGCGGCCTCGCCCGAGATGACGGTGACGAGCGGCCTCGGCGACGTCCGCCTCTCGCACATGCACCGCGATTCGGTGGGCGTCATCGCCGACGGCGCCGACGAGTTCCGCCGGGTCGCGCGCTTCTTCGTGCGCGAGGGCGTGGACACGCTGAAGATCAACCCCTCGGGCGACGAGTTCGTGCCCTTCGCGCGGGCCCGCCACACGGTCATGACCGAGGACGAGGTGGCCGCCGTCTGCGAGGTCGCGCGCTCGCGCGACAAGCGCGTCGCGGTGCATGCGCGCAGTGCGGAGTCGGTGAAGCTGTCGCTGCGCCACGGCGTCCAGATCATCTACCACGCGACCCTGTCGGACGAAGAGGCGCTGGACGGGCTGGAGGCGGCCAGGGACCGCGTCTTCGTGGCGCCCACGGTCGGCGTCACCTACACGACGTTCAAGGAGGCCGCCGACTACGGGATCATACTGCCCGACGACGTGCTGCGCGCGCTTGAACACGAATTGGAGTGCGCGTCGGACAACATGCGGGCCTTGAAGAAGCGCGGCGTGCGCGTGCTGCCCGGCGGCGACTACGGCTTCCTGTGGAACCCGATCGGCCGCAACGCCCGGGATCTCGAGCACTTCGTCAACCTGCTCGGCTACACGCCGATGGAGGCGATCGTGGCCGCCACCCGCCTCGGCGCCGAGATCATGATGATGGGCGACGAGCTGGGGCAGGTGCGTCCCGGATTCCTCGCCGACCTGCTGCTCGTCGACGGCGATCCGGCGAAGGACGTCCGCATCCTGCAGGACCGCGAGCGCATCCTCATGGTGATGAAGGACGGCCGCTTCCACCGCCGCCCGGCAATCCGTGCCGCGCAACCGATGGCCGCCGAATGACTTGTGCCGCCTTGACTTGAGGCAGCACGCCCGTCGATAATTTCAGCATTCGCGATGTATTTTCGCATCGTGAAAAAGAACGACGGCGAGCGGACATAATGCTCGCCGCGGCTCATCGGGGAGAAATGCCATGAAGCGGAGCACGCTCCTTTCGCTGGCCTCAGCGCTCGTCTTGGCCGGCACGGCCGGCGGCGCGGCCGCGCAGATCAAGGTCGGATTTCCCATGATCCTCTCGGGCCCCGGCGCGCTGTTCGGCGAGCCGACGGTGAAGGGCGCCCAGATGCTGGTCGACGAGGTGAACGCCAAGGGCGGCGTCCTCGGCAAGAAGATCGAGCTCATCCCCCGCGACACCAAGGGCAGCGCCGACGAGGCCGTGCGCGTCACCCGCGACCTCATCCTGCGCGACGACGTGCAGTTCGTCGTCGGGACGCTGACCTCGGCCGAAGGCCCGGCGGTGTCGCCGATCGCCAAGGAGAACAAGATCGTCTTCGTCGCGCCGATCACCAAGACGGACCAGCTGACGGCGCCGGCCAACCTGCATCCCTACGTCTTCCGCACGGCCTCCACGACGACGATCGAGGGCCGCACCGCGGCCGAGATCCTGGCCAAGTGGAACGTCAAGCGGATCGGCACGCTCAGCCCCGACTACGCCTACGGCCAGGATGTGACCAAGGCGTTCGTCGATCATCTGAAGAAGATCCGCCCGGACATCGAGATCGTCGACCAGCAATGGCCGAAGCTGGGCGAGGCGGACTACACGCCGTTCATCAACGCCCAGCTCGGCAAGAAGCCGGACGCGGTATTCTCCTCGCTGTGGGGCGGGCATTTCGTGACTTTCGCCAAGCAGGCGGTGCCGCTCGGCTACTTCAAGGCACTCAACTACAACTTCATCGGCGGCGGCGAGGCGGGCTCGATCGAAAGCGCCAAGGCGATGGGCAAGGATTACCCGATCGGCATCTGGAGCAACGCCTACGACGTGTCGAACTGGGATGCGGGGCCGGCCGCCCACCGCGAGTATCTCGACCGGCTGCGCAAGTTCACCAAGACCGAGGAGCCGTCCTCCTGGCCGATCACCGGCTATGTGG
Source organism: Alphaproteobacteria bacterium (assembly GCA_050187535.1). Classification (GTDB taxonomy): domain Bacteria; phylum Pseudomonadota; class Alphaproteobacteria; order ATCC43930; family Allostellaceae; genus Allostella. The sequence continues at coordinate 6,364 of JBFWXJ010000145.1, forward strand.
CGATGCAGTTCCTGGTCGAGGCGATCCGCAAGGCCAACAGCACCGATTCCGACAAGGTGTCGAAGGCGATGATCGGGCTCACGATCGACAGCCCGATCGGCAAGCAGACGATCCGCGCGAAGGACCAGCAGGCCAACCGCGGCCAGTTCTGGGGCCAGATGAAGATGGACGAGAAGCGCGGCTATGCGGTGATGGACAAGGTCACCTACATCGACCCCGCGCCGTTCATGGACTGAGCGGTCCCGGGACCGCTGCCATGACCGCCGAAGCCCTCGGGCCGGCGGAGGGGACGGTCAAGAGCGTCGCCAAGGTGCTCGACATCCTCGAGCATCTCGGCGCCGCCGGGGGGCCGGTCAGCCTCTCCGACCTCGCCCGTGCCACCAGCCTGCACGTCTCGACCGCGCACCGCCTGCTCCAGACCCTGGCGCAGCGCGGCTATGTCGAGCAGCGCCGCGCCTCGCGCCGTTATGCCCTGGGACCGGGCATCGTGGCCCTTGGCGGCGCCTTCCTCGCGGGACACGATCTCGTCTCGGCGGCGCAGCCGATCGTGGCCGCACTGCGCGATGCGCTCTGCGAGACGATCCATCTCGGCGTCTACAGCGACGGCGCGGTGCTCGACGTCTGCAATGCCGGCAGCCCGCAGCCGGTGGGCGCATCGCTGCGCACGGGGCGGCGCGACCCGGCGCACTGCACCGCCATCGGCAAGCTGCTGCTGGCCCAACTGCCGACCGCCGACCTCGACCGCTTTCTCGCAGCCCGGCCGCTGGAGCGGATGACGCGGCGATCGATCGTCGATCCCGAGGGCCTGCGCGCCGCGATCGACCGCGCGCGCGCCGACGACCACGCGCTCGACGAGGGCGAACTGGCCGACGGCCTCTCCTGCGTCGGGGTGCCGGTGCGCGACCGCGCGGGCCGCGTCGTCGCCGGCCTCAGCGTCGCCATGCCGTCCGACCGTTTCCGGACCGATCGCCTGCCCGACTGGCTGACCGCGCTGCGCGCGGCGGCCGCCGACATCGGCCGCCGCCTCGATGCGTGAGCCACCCTGCGCCGCTTTTCCCCCTGCAGGGCGGAGAGGGCCCGACGGGGCGATCAATGCCTGACGCCTCCTTCCTCTTCGGCCAGTTCCTGAGCGGCCTGACGGCGTCGATGTTCCTCTTCGTCACGGCGGTCGGGCTGTCGCTGATCTTCGGCGTGCTGCGCGTGCTCAACTTCGCGCATGGTTCGCTCTACATGTTCGGTGCCTACCTCGCCTGGCAGATCATGCGGTGGCTGGGGCCGGGGCCGGAACATTTCTGGCTGGCGGCACTGGGCGCGGCCACGCTGGTGGCGCTGCTGGGGGCGGTCATCGAGCGATTGCTGTTCCGCCACCTCTACGGCCGCGAAGAGCTCTACCAGCTGCTCTTCACCTACGCGCTGGTGCTGATCCTGGCCGATGTCGCGAAGATCTTCTGGGGCACGCAGCAGCTCTCGGTGTCGCGGCCGGACAGCCTGTCGGGCGGCGTCACCATCTTCGGCTCGCTGGTGCCGCACTACAACCTCTTCGTCCTGATCCTGGGTCCCGCCATCGCGCTCGGCCTGTGGCTCCTGATGCACCGCTCGCGCATCGGCCGCGTCATCCGCGCGGCCGTGCTGGACCGCGAGATGCTGGGCGCACTCGGGGCCGACGTCGGGCGGCTCTACACCGGCATGTTCGCGCTGGGCGCCTTCCTCGCCGGCCTCGGCGGGGCGCTGGTCACGCCGGTCAAGAGCATCGTGCCCGGCATGGACGTCGAGGTCATCGTCGAGGTCTTCATCATCGTCGTGATCGGCGGCCTCGGCTCGCTGTGGGGCACCTTCCTCGGCGCGGTCGTGTTCGGCCAGGTGCTGTCGTTCGGCATCCTGGCGCTGCCGCGCTTCTCGATCTTCGCGGTGTTCGCGCTGATGGCCCTCATTCTCATCGTCCGGCCGTGGGGCCTGCTCGGAAAGCCGCTCTCGCGATGAGGCGCGCCGTTCCCTGGACGCTGATCGTCTTCGTCATCGCCTTCGCGGTGCCGTGGGCGGGGTCGCGCTTCTACACCTTCCTCGCGACCGACATCGCCATCCTCGCGCTCTTCGCGCTCAGCCTGAACGTGCTGCTGGGCTACACCGGCCTCGTCTCGTTCGGGCACGCGGCCTATTTCGGCATCGGCGCCTACACCTGCGCGATCCTGATGAAGTCGGCGGGGCTGCCGTTCTGGATGGGTTTCCCCGCGGCCGGTGTCGTCGCCGGCCTTTTCGCGCTCGTCTTCGGCTTCTTCTGCGTGCGGCTGACGAAAATCTACTTCGCCATGCTGACGCTGGCCTTCGCGCAGATCGTCTGGGCGATCTGCTTCAAGTGGAACGACGTGACGGGCGGCGAGCAGGGCATGCCGAACGTGCCCTATCCGGACCTCGACTGGATCGCCCTCGTCCCCGGCCTCGAGGGCTTCCGCGTCGGCGACCGCTTCTACTTCCTGACGCTGACGCTGGTCGCGATCTGTGTGGCCGCGCTGCGCCGCATCGTCGATTCGCCCTTCGGGCGCATCCTCATGGTGATCCGCGAGAATCCGGAGCGGGCGGAGTTCATCGGCATTGACGTGCGCCGCTACCAGCTCGCCGCCTTCGGCGTGGCCGGCGTCTTCGCCGGGCTGGCGGGCGCCCTCTTCGGCATCTTCAATCGCGGCGTCTTCCCCGACTTCGCCTACTGGACCAAGTCGGCCGAGGTCCTGATCATGACCATCCTCGGCGGCATGGGGCATTTCTGGGGGCCGCCCGTCGGCGCCTTCGCGCTCATCGTCCTCAACCAGCAGATCACCGCCTACACCGAGTACTGGCCGCTCATCCTCGGCACCATCCTCGTCGTGCTGCTCTTCGCCTTCCCGGGCGGGCTGGTCGGCACCACCGTCGCGGCGGCGCGGCGGCTTAAGGGAGGGCGCGATGCTGGAGGTCGGTGACCTGCGCAAGAGCTTCGGCGGCTTCACCGCCGTCTCCGACGTCAGCTTCGCGCTGGAATCCCAGGGGGTGATGGCGATCATCGGCCCGAACGGTGCGGGCAAGTCGACCCTCTTCAACCTCATCACCGGCCATCTCCGCCCGACGGCCGGCCGCGTTGTGCTGAAGGGCGGCGACATCACCGGTGCGGCGCCGCACCGCATCTGCCGCATGGGGATGGGCCGGTCCTTCCAGCACACCAACATCTTTCCTCGGCTCAGCGTCTTCGACTGCATCCAGGCGGCCTACATCGCCCATCATCGGCGCGGCGCCGACATCTGGGGGCGCGCGGCGCGTCTCTACCGCGCCGAGACGGAGGCGCTGCTGGAGCGCCTGGGACTGTCCGACAAGGCCGACGTGCCCGCGGGCTCGCTCTCGCACGGCAACCAGAAGCAGATCGAGCTCGGCATCGCGCTCGCGAGCGATCCCGACATCCTGCTGCTCGACGAGCCGACCGCCGGCATGTCCGCGACCGAGACGCGCGAGACGATCGCCCTGCTGGAGCGCATCGCGACCGAGCGTGGCCTGACGCTGCTGTTCACCGAGCACGACATGGAGGTCGTGTTCTCGATCGCGCGGCGCATCGGCGTGCTGCACCAGGGCCGGCTGATCGCGCTCGGTACGCCCGCCGAGATCCGAACCGATCCCGAGGTCCGCCGCATCTATCTCGGTGAGCGGCATTGACGACGCTGCTCGAAGTCCGCGACCTGCATACCGCCTACGGCCAGTCGCGGGTGCTGTTCGGCATCTCGCTCGATATCGCGGCCGGGGAATGCGTGTGCCTGCTCGGGCGCAACGGCGTCGGCAAGACGACGACGATGCGCTCGATCATGGGGCTGACGCCGCCCGCCCAGGGCGAGGTGCGCTGGAAGGGGAATGCGATCACCGGCTGGCCCGCCCACCGCGTCGCGCGCGCCGGCATCGGGTTCGTGCCCGAGGATCGCCGGGTCTTCGCCGACCTGACGGTACGCGAGAACCTCGACGTCGCCGGCCTCGTGGCGCGGCGGCCGGGACGATGGTCGGAAGCGGCGGTCTTCGCGCTCTTCCCGAAGCTCGGCGAGATTGCCGACCGCCGCGCCGGGTTCCTGTCGGGCGGCGAGCAGCAGATGCTGACGATCGGCCGCACTCTGATGGGCAACCCTGAATTGCTGCTGCTGGACGAGCCGTCGGAAGGGCTGGCGCCACTGGTGGTGGACCATCTGCTGGAGCAGGTGTCGGCGCTGAAGGAAAGCGGGCTCACGATCCTGCTGGCCGAGCAGGGGGTCGACTTCTCGCTGCGGCTGGCCGACCGTGTCTACGTGCTGGAGAAGGGGGCGGTCCGCTATGCGGGACCGGCGGCCGAGCTGCGCGAGGATGCGGCCCAGCGCAACCGTCTGCTCGCCCTCTAGGGATCCGAGGAGAGAGCCACGATGAGCGTCGAAATCCGCGACCGGCGATTCGCCGATGTGGTCGGCACCGCGGTCGAGTTCGAGAAGGTCGGCACCGGCTTCCGCTTCACCGAGGGGCCGCTGTGGCATCCCTCGGGCTATCTGCTCTTCAGCGACATGCCGGGCGATCATCTCCGCCGCTGGAGCCGGGCGGACGGTGTCTCCACGTTCCGCAAGCCTTGCCACAAGTCGAACGGCCTCGCCTGGGACCTCGACGGGCGGCTGCTCGTCTGCGAGCACGCGACCAGCCACGTCACCCGCACCGAGGCCGACGGCAGCAGCACGGTGCTGGCCAGCCACCTTGGCGACAAGGAGTTGAACAGCCCCAACGACATCGTCGTGCGCAGCGACGGCGGCATCTATTTCAGCGACCCGACCTACGGCCGGTCGGAGGGCTATGGCGAGCTGCGCTCACCGCAGCTCGGCTTCCGCGGCGTCTACCGCATCGGGCCGACGGGCGGCCTGACCCTGCTCGCGGACGATTTCGGGCAGCCCAATGGCCTCTGCTTCTCGCTGGACGAGCGGCGGCTCTTCGTCAACGACACCGACCGTCAGCACATCCGCGTCTTCGACGTGCGGCCGGACGGCACCATTTCCGGCGGCGCTGTCTGGGCCGAGACCCGCGGACCCGGCGCCGGCGCGCCCGACGGCATGAAAGTCGACGTCGAGGGCAACGTGTGGTGCTGCGGCCCGGGCGGCATCCATGTCTTCGCGCCCGATGCCACCTGCCTCGGCGTCGTCCGCATGCCCGAATACACCGCCAACTTCGCCTGGGGCGACGACGACGACCGCAGCCTCTTCATCACCGCCTCGACCTCGGTCTACCGCATCCGCACCAGGGTGGCGGGCCGCCCGCAGTTCTTCGCCTGATCCACCCCGAGCGCGATCAGGTTCGCGGACCGGGCAGGGTGATGCGGACGGTGGTGCCCTTGCCGGGGGCGCTGTCGATCGTCATGCCGCCGCCATGCAGCGCCACCAGGCGGGCGGCGATCGGCAGGCCGAGGCCGGTGCCGCCCTGGCCACTGCCGGCGACCTGGCCATAGGGCTCCAGAGCACGGGCGATCCCCGCCTCGTCCATGCCGATGCCGTCGTCGACGACCTCGATATCCGTGCAGCCGTCGGCTGCGGCCGCGGCGCGCAGGGTCACATGCCCGCCCGAATGGGTGAACTTGATGGCGTTGGCCAGGAGGTTGAGCAGGATCTGACGCAGCGCCAGCGGGTCGGCGTGGATTCTCAGGCCGGGCGTCGCGCGCGCCGCGAGCGTCACGCTCTTCTGCGTCGCCTGCCCGGCCAGAAGACGCAAGCAAGGCTCGCTCACCTCTTCCCAGGCGAGCGGCTTCGCGACGATCTCGCGCCGGCCGGCCTCGATCTTCGAGAGATCGAGGACGCCCTCGATGATCTCCAGGAGGAGCAGGCCGCTCTCGTGGATGTGCTCGACATACTTGCGATAGCGCGCGTTTTCGATCGGTCCCCAGGCGCCGGTGCGCATCAGCTCGGCGAAACCGATGATCGCGTTGAGCGGCGTGCGCAGGTCGTGGCTGGTGGAAGCGACCGCCATCGACTTCCGCCGGCTCGCCGCCTCCGCCTCGTGCAGCTCCGAGACGAGGGAGACGATCGTCAGCACCGTGACCGCGAGCAGGACCACCAGGACGCCGACGAGCTGCAGCGGATTGGCCACTCCCGGCGCCTGGAACGGGCCATAACCGGCGACCGTCGCGCCGGCGGCGACCACGGCTACCAGCGAAACCAGCGTATAGGCCGCGCGCAACGACATGCGCAGCGCGATCCAGGAGAGCGGCACCACCAGCAGGAAGGGCAGGCCCCAGGGGACCGCCCCCGGCAGCGGCAGGGTTGCGAACAGGGCCACGGAGCCGGCGGCGACCGTCGTCCAGATCGCGATCCGACGGCGCGGCGTCGGTCCTTCCGCGGCGAAGGTCTCGCGCTCGGTGCCGAGCCAGAGCAGCAGCGCCGGCGCGAAGCAGAGGGTGCCGCCGCTGTCGGACAGCCACCAGGCGATCCAGATGGAGTAGAGAGCGCCCGCGTCCTTCCCGCCTTCGAGTGCCAGGCAGGCGGTGCCGCCGCTGGCCGTGATCGCCGGATGCAGGACCACGAGGCACAGGATAAAGGCAACGACGCCGCTGAAGCGGGTGAAGAGACCGCGCTCGGGCCGGAAGCGCGAGAGCATGGCGGCGCCGGCCAGGGGACCCGCGGCGTTCGCCAGCGATATCAGCGCGGCCTCATAGACGGGTGGCTGGAACAGCAGCCAGTTCGCAACGAACGAGCCGAGGAATATCCCCGGCGCCAGACGCACGCCGCCCGCCATCGCCGCGACCACGGCGATGCTGGACGGCAGCCAGATCGGCGCCGGAAACAGGCCGTAGCTGGCGAAGAACTCGCTTACCGCGAGGCCGAGAGCGCAGTAGAGAAGGGCGGTGACCGCATTGCCGACCAGCCAGCGGCCCGGCCCCGACACCGCCTGCGCCGACCGGCCACCCGTCGCGTCCCGGCCGAAGCCGGGCAGGGGCAACATCATGCCGTTGGACGCCGTCGTGTCGACCATGCCGCTCGTTGCTCCTGGCGTGGCCTCCGACGGGCCACGGGTGCTGATGGAAAGAGATAGTACTTCAGCGTGCGCCTACGAATTGCGAATCGCAATTCGTCGCATCGCAGCAGATGATGCGGCGGCGCGGCAACCGTTGCATTCTGCGCGCCGAGGACCGATTTCCTGGCGCGCATGCTGAAGCGTTGGACGCGCGCCGCGGGCGATCGGTTCAAGAGCTGGCGGGGCGCGATGCG
>JBFWXJ010000146.1:0-13516 GCA_050187535.1 Alphaproteobacteria bacterium
CTCCAGCACGAAGGTCATCTGCCAGGGCTTCACCGGAGCCCAGGGCACCTTCCATTCCGAGCAGGCGATCGCCTACGGCACCAAGATGGTGGGCGGCGTCACCCCCGGTAAGGGCGGCAGCCGCCATCTCGACCTGCCGGTGTTCGACACCGTCGCCGAGGCGGTCGAGAAGACCGGCGCCACCGCGTCGGTCATCTACGTGCCGCCGCCGTTCGCCGCCGACGCCATCCTGGAAGCCGTCGACGCCGAAATCCCGCTGGTGGTGTGCATCACCGAGGGCATCCCGGTGGTCGACATGGTGCGGGTGAAGCGCGGCCTTTCCGGCACCAGGAGCCGGCTGATCGGCCCCAATTGCCCCGGCGTCATCACCCCGGACGAATGCAAGATCGGCATCATGCCGGGGCACATCCACCTTCGCGGCAAGGTCGGCATCGTTTCCCGCTCGGGCACGTTGACCTACGAGGCGGTGGCGCAGACGACCGCGGCCGGCCTCGGCCAGTCGAGCTGCTGCGGCATCGGCGGCGACCCGGTCAACGGGACGAACTTCGTCGAGGTCCTGGAGATGTTCCTGGCCGACGACGAGACCCAGGCGATCATCATGATCGGCGAGATCGGCGGCTCGGCCGAAGAAGACGGAGCCGCCCTGCTGAAGGCGTCGAAGCGCAAGAAGCCGACCGTCGGCTTCATCGCCGGCGTCACCGCACCCCCGGGCCGGCGCATGGGCCATGCCGGGGCCATCATCTCCGGCGGCAAGGGGGGCGCCGGGGACAAGATGGAAGCCATGCGTTCGGCCGGCATCGCCGTCGCGGACTCCCCGGCGGCGCTCGGCACCACCATGTTGAAGCTGCTGAAAGGCTGACCGCCCGTCAGCCCGGCTGGGCTCGGCCCGGCCGGCGGCCGCCTGGAGAACCCCGAACCGTGAGCGCTCACCAAAGCACATTCCTGTCCGGCGCCAACGCCCCCTTCATCGCCGAGCTCTACGAGCGGTACCTGGAGAGTCCGGGCAGCGTCGAACCCGCCTGGGCACAGTTTTTCCGCGGCCTGCAGGAGGACGGTGCCGCCGTCCTCCGCGACCTGCGCGGCGCCAGCTGGGCGCCGCGGCCGACCGGCATCATCGCGCCGGTCAACGGCCACGCGGCCGCCGCCGCCGCCGCGGCTGCGGCCGGGCAGATCCGCCCATCGCTCGCCAACGCGTCGGACGAGACCCGCCAGGCGATCCAGGCCTCGATCCGCGCCCTGATGCTGATCCGCGTCTATCGGGTCCGGGGGCATCTGGCGGCCCAGCTCGACCCGCTGGGTCTGGAGAAGCGGCCGGCGCACGCCGACCTCGATCCCGCCAGCTTCGGCTTCGACGAGGACGACCTCGACCGGCCGATCTATATCGACGGCGTCCTCGGCCGCGATCAGGCGACCCTGCGCGAGATCGTGCAGATCCTGCGTGCGACCTACTGCCAGCATGTCGGCGTCGAGTACATGCACATCATGGATCCGGAGGAGCGCGTCTGGATCCAGGAGCGCATCGAGGGCGAGCGCAACCAGACCGATTTCACGCCCGAGGGCAAGCGCGCCATCCTCGACCGCCTGACCGCGGCCGAGACCTTCGAGCGCTTCCTCGATCGCCGCTACACCGGCACCAAGCGCTTCGGACTGGACGGTGGCGAGAGCCTGATCCCGGCCATGGAGCAGATCGTCAAGCGCGGCGGCCAGCTCGGCGTGCGCGAGCTGGTGCTCGGCATGCCCCATCGCGGCCGGCTCAACGTGCTCGCCAACTTCATGGGCAAGCCGTTCGCCGCGATCTTCTCGGAGTTCCAGGGCAATTCGGCCAAGCCCGACGACGTCCAGGGCTCGGGCGACGTCAAGTACCACATGGGCACCTCGGCCGACCGCGAGTTCGACGGCAACGTCGTCCATCTCTCGCTGTCGGCCAACCCGTCGCACCTGGAAGCGGTCAACCCGGTGACGCTGGGCAAGGTGCGCGCCAAGCAGCGCCAGCGCGGCGACACCGAGCGCAACCAGGTCATCGGCCTGCTGCTGCACGGCGATGCGGCCTTCGCCGGCCAGGGCGTGGTGCCCGAGACGCTGATGCTGTCGGAGCTGCGCGGCTACCGCACCGGCGGCACCATCAACATCGTCGTCAACAACCAGATCGGCTTCACGACGGCGCCGGCCTATGCGCGGTCGGGCCCGTACTGCACCGACGTGGCGAAGATGGTCCAGGCGCCGATCTTCCACGTCAACGGCGACGATCCCGAAGCGGTCGTCCATGTCGCGCGGATCGCGACCGAGTTCCGCCACCGCTTCAAGCGCGACGTGGTCATCGACATGGTCTGCTACCGACGGCACGGCCACAACGAGGGCGACGAGCCGGCATTCACCCAGCCGCTGATGTACCAGCGGATCGGCGCGCTGCCGACCACGCGCAAGCTCTACGCCGACCGGCTGGAGCGCGAGGGAATCGTCGAGGCGGGCGAGGGCGACCGGATGGTCGAGCGCTTCGCCGAGATGCTCGACGTCGAATTCAATGCCGCCAAGGGCTACAAGCCGAACAAGGCCGACTGGCTGGAAGGGGCCTGGACCGGCCTCGGCCGCGCCACCGCCGATGATCGGCGCGGCGAGACGGCGCTGCCGGTCGACACGCTGAAGACGGTGGGGGAGGCGCTGGCGCGCTATCCCGAGGGCTTCGACGTCAACCGCAAGATCGCCCGCCAGCTCGAGGCCAAGCGCAAGATGGTCGAGACGGGCGAGGGCATCGACTGGGCGACCGGCGAGGCGCTGGCATTCGGCACGCTCTGCCTGGAAGGGGTGCCGGTCCGGCTCTCCGGCCAGGACAGCGGCCGCGGCACCTTCTCCCAGCGCCACGCGGTGCTGGTCGACCAGAAGACCGAGGAGCGGTTCGTCCCGCTCGCCAACATCGCCCGGGGCCAGGCGCCCTTCGAGGTCTTCGACAGCCCGCTCTCCGAGGAGGCGGTGCTGGGATTCGAGTATGGCTTCTCGCTCGCCGACCCGCAGGGGCTGGTGCTGTGGGAAGGCCAGTTCGGCGACTTCGTGAACGGCGCCCAGGTCATCATCGACCAGTTCATCTCCTCGGGCGAGAGCAAGTGGCTGCGCATGTCGGGTCTCGTCATGCTGCTGCCGCACGGCTACGAGGGGCAGGGGCCCGAGCACTCCTCCGCGCGCCTGGAGCGCTTCCTCCAGATGTGCGCCGAGGACAACATGCAGGTCGTCAACCTGACGACGCCCGCCAACTACTTCCACGCGCTGCGCCGGCAGATGCGCCGGCCGTTCCGCAAGCCCCTGGTGGTGATGACGCCGAAGTCGCTGCTGCGCCACAAGCGCGCGGTGTCGACGCTGAAGGAACTGGGGCCCGGCAGCTCGTTCCACCGCGTGCTGTGGGACGATGCCGACCTCGGCACCGCCAAGAAGATCGCCGCCGACGCCAAGATCCGCCGCGTCGTGCTGTGCAGCGGCAAAGTCTACTACGACCTGCTGGAGGCCCGCGAGGCGAAGGAGATCGACGACGTCTACCTGTTGCGCGTCGAGCAGCTCTATCCCTTCCCCGACGAGGTGCTGGCGGCCGAACTGAAGCGCTTCCCCAAGGCCGAGGTCGTGTGGTGCCAGGAGGAGCCCGAGAACATGGGTGCCTGGAACTTCGTCGACCGCCGGATCGAGGCGGTGCTGTCGGTGGTCGGCGGCAAGGCCAAGCGCCCGAGCTACGTCGGCCGCGCCGCCTCGGCGGCGACCGCGACCGGTCTCCTGAAGCGCCACATCGCCGAGCAGGAGGCGCTGGTCTCCCAGGCCCTCCTGCGGCAGTCCTGAACGACCGCAGGCCCGAAACGAGGTACATGATGGCGACGGAGATCAAGGTCCCGGCCCTCGGCGAATCGGTCACGGAGGCGACGGTCGCCCGCTGGCTGAAGAAGGTCGGCGAGGCCGTGAAGCAGGACGAGCCGCTGGTCGAGCTGGAGACCGACAAGGTCACGCTTGAGGTCAACGCGGCCGCGGCCGGCGTGCTGGCCGAGATCGCGGCGGCCGAGGGAGCGACGGTCGAGGTCGGCGCGCTGTTGGGCACCATCGGCGAGGCCGGCGCCGCCGCCGTCGCGGCGAAGCCGGCCCCCGCGGCCGCGAAACCCGCCGCGCCGCCGCCCGCACCTGCCGCCGCGCCCGCTGCGGCACCCGCGATGTCGCCGGCCGCGCGCAAGATCGTCGCCGACCAGGGCATCGATCCGGCCGCCGTCCCGGCGACCGGCAAGGGGGGGCGCGTCACCAAGGAAGACGTGGTCAATTACACCGAGAAGCCTGCCGCGCCGGCGCCCGCCCCTGCCGCTCCCTCGGTTGCGCCCGCTCCGGCCCCGCCGAAGCCGCCGCGCGAGGCCGGCCCACGCGAGGAGCGGGTGCGCATGTCGCGCCTGCGCAAGCGCATCGCCGAGCGCCTCAAGGAGGCGCAGTCCACCGCCGCCATCCTGACGACCTTCAACGAGGTCGACATGACGCGGGTGATGGCGCTGCGCGAGCGCCACCGCGACGTCTTCGAGAAGAAGCACGGCGTGCGGCTCGGCTTCATGTCGTTCTTCGTCAAGGCGGCGATCACCGCGCTGAAGGAGCTGCCCGCGGTCAACGCCGAGATCGACGGCGACGAGATCGTCTACAAGAACCACTACGACATCGGCGTCGCCGTCGGCACCGAGCAGGGCCTCGTGGTGCCGGTCGTGCGCGACGCCGACCAGCTCTCCTTCGCCGACATCGAGAAGACCATCGGGGCGCTCGGCAAGAAGGCGCGCGACGGCAAGCTGGCGCTGGAAGACCTGACCGGCGGCACCTTCACCATCTCGAACGGCGGCGTCTACGGCTCGCTCATGTCGACGCCGATCCTCAATCCGCCGCAGTCGGCGATCCTCGGCATGCACAAGACGATGCAGCGGCCGATGGTGGTCGGCGACCGTGTCGAGGCGCGGCCGATGATGTACCTGGCGCTCTCCTACGACCACCGCATCATCGACGGGCGCGAGGCGGTGACCTTCCTGGTGCGCGTCAAGGACTGCATCGAGGACCCCGAGCGCCTGCTCTTCGACATCTGAGGAGGCCGCCATGGCCGAGGAGACCTTCGATCTCGTCGTCATCGGCGGCGGGCCGGGCGGCTACGTGGCCGCCATCCGCGCCGCCCAGCTCGGCATGCGGGTGGCCTGCGTCGAGAAGGACGCGACCTTGGGCGGGACCTGCGTCAACGTCGGCTGCATCCCCTCCAAGGCGCTGCTCGATTCGTCGGAGAAGTTCCACGCCGCGACCCACGCCTTCGCCCGCCAGGGCGTGAAGGTCGCGGGCGTCGAGCTCGACCTGCCGGCGATGATGGCCTGGAAGGACAAGGTCGTCTCCGAGAACACCCGCGGCGTCGACTTCCTCTTCAAGAAGAACAAGATCGAGCGCATCCGCGGCATCGGGCGCATAGCCGCCGTCGGCCGTGTCGTCGCGACCGCCGCCGACGGCACCGAGCGCGAGCTGGCGACGCGCAACATCATGATCGCGACCGGCTCGGAAGTGATGCCGCTGCCGGGCGTTGCCATCGACGAGAAGCGGATCGTCTCCTCGACGGGCGCGCTTTCGCTCTCCGCGGTGCCGCGCCACCTCGTGGTGGTCGGCGGCGGGATCATCGGGCTGGAGATGGGCTCGGTCTGGCGGCGGCTCGGCGCCGAGGTGACGGTCGTCGAGTTCCTCGACCGCATCACCCCCGGCATGGACCTGGAGGTCGCCAAGACCCTGCAGCGCACGCTGGGCAAACTCGGCATCAAGTTCCGGCTCGCGACCAAGGTCACGTCGGCGACGCCGACCGACGACGGCGTCGCACTGACGCTGGAGCCGGCGGCCGGCGGCACGCCCGAGACGCTCGGCTGCGACGTCGTGCTGGTGGCGATCGGCCGGCGCGCCTACACGGCCGGCCTCGGCCTGGAGGCCGTCGGCGTCGCGACCGATGCCCGCGGCCGGGTCACCATCGACGACCAGTTCCGCACGTCCGTGCCCGGCATCTGGGCGATCGGCGACGTGGTGCGCGGCGCGATGCTGGCGCACAAGGCCGAGGACGAGGGTGCCGTCTGCGCCGAGATCATCGCCGGCCAGTCCGGCCATATCGACTACGACGCGATCCCGGGCGTGGTCTACACGTGGCCCGAGGTGGCGACGGTCGGGAAGAGCGAGGAAGACCTGAAGGCGGCCGGCGTCGCCTACAAGGTCGGCAAGTTCCCGATGACCGCCAACGGCCGCGCCCGCTGCATGGGCGACACCGACGGCTTCGTGAAGATCCTGGCCGACGCCCGCACCGAGAAGATTCTGGGTGTCCACATCATCGCCGCCAACGCCGGCACGATGATCGCCGAATGCGTCCTCGCGATGGAGTACGGCGCGTCCGCCGAGGACATCGCGCGCACCTGCCACGCCCATCCGACGCTGAACGAGGCGGTCAAGGAGGCGGCGCTGGCCGTCGACGGCCGCGCGCTGCACATCTGATCCGCCAGCGCCCGCCGCTATGCCCGATCCCACGGGAGGCCTGGCGGCGGCGCTGTTCGGCGAGGTCACGTTCCTCCAGTACCTCGTGGTCCTGGCGGTCGCCGTCGCCGCCTCGATCGTCGGCGGGCTCGCCGGCTACGGCCCGGGCCTGCTGCTGCCGCTGGTCCTCGTGCCGATCATCGGCGCGGAGGCGACGGTGCCGGTCGTCGGCATGTCGGCCTTCTTCACCAACGCCAGCCGCCTCTGGGTCTTCCGCGCCAACCTGAACCTGCGCGCGGCGGCTATCGTCGCCGCGGCGTCGACGCCGGGCTGCCTGCTCGGCGCCTGGGGCTATGCGCAGCTCCACGGCCGTGGTGCGGCCATCGTGATCGGCACGATGCTGATCGTCATGGTCCCGGTCCGCCGGGCCATGAAGCGGCTCGACGTGCGGCTGTCCGAAGGCGGCATGGCGGCGGCCGGTGCCGGCTACGGCGTGCTGGTCGGCGGCACCGCGGGGTCGGGCGTCGTGCTGCTGTCGATCATGATGGCGGCCGGCCTCTCCGGCCCGGCCGTCATCGCGACGGACTGCGCGATCACCCTCGTCACCTCGCTGGTGAAGACCGCGATGTTCCAGGCGACGGGCGCGATGCCGCCATCCTCCTGGGCGATGGCGCTGCTGATCGGGCTCGCCACCACTCCCGGCGCCTTCGTCGCCCGCTGGCTCGTCCGCCGCTTCTCCGCGGGCTTCCACACGGCGATCCTGGAGGCTGCGATCATTGCAGGCGGCACGATCCTGGTGGTGCGCGGGATCATCGGGTGAGCTACGCGGCGGGATTCAAGGCTCCGGCGACGGCCTCGGGCATCGCGTCGATGACGCGGATGTAGGCCACCGCCGCCGCGTCGGGGCGCGTCCGGCCCTGTTCCCAGTCGCGCAGCGTGCCGATGGGAATGCCGTAGCGGGCGGCGAAGTCCGCCTGGCTCAGCCCGAGGCGCCGGCGGAGGTTGACGAGGATGAACACCGGGTCGTCGCCGAGCGGCGGGTTGTCGGGATCGGACGCCGCCGCCGCGGTGATCTCGTCGTCGGTCATCGTCTCGAGCCGACGCCTCCGAGCGGCGTCCAGCGTCGGCGGCCGGAGCGGATCGAGGGTGAAACGGGCCATGGCGCAGGCGCTCCTTCCGGTTCGCACGTCGGGACGAAATCAGCCGGATCTGACCTGCCCGAAGGGTAAAGACGACTGCCAGCACGATATCCTCGAGGGTGCCGAAGGCGACCATTCGCGATTCACCAAGATCGCTCGCGAGGAGCACCCGCGTCGCATAGACGAAGGAGATGCCGTGCTTGGCCTCGTTGCTCGCCACCTTCGCGTCGTCCCATTCGAACTCTATCGGGACCGATCTTAGGCTATACGGAATTTCCGTATATCGCCATCATCCGTTATCCCACCGCCCGCGGATGGGCGCGGTTGTAGACCTCGAGCAGCCTGGCGGTGTCGACGTCGGTGTAGCGCTGGGTGGTCGAGAGCGAGGCGTGGCCCAGCAGCTCCTGGATGGCGCGCAGGTCGCCGCCGGCGGCCAGCAGGTGGGTGGCGAAGCTGTGGCGCAGTGCGTGCGGCGTCGCTGTCTCGGGCAGGCCCAGCGCGCGGCGCAGGTCTCGGACTCGGCGCTGGACGACGGCGGGCTGCAGCGGCTTGCCGCGGGCGCCGAGGAAGAGGGGCGCGTCGGCCTCGCCGCGGTAGGGGCAGAGCCGCAGATAGTCGGCGACGGCGTCCCGCACCGCAGGCAGCACCGGTAAGCGCCGCTCCTTGCGGCCCTTGCCCATGACGGTCAGCGCCTCGCCCATCGGTGCCGCGCGGCGCGGCAGGGCCAGCGCCTCGCCGAGGCGCAGCCCGCAGCCGTAGAGCAGCGCCAGCAGCGCGGCGTCGCGAGCGGCGATCCAGGGCAGTGCGGCGTCCTCCGCTCCGTCGAGGACTGCGGCCGCTCCCTCGGGCGCCAGCGCCTTGGGCACCGAGCGCGGCAGCTTCGGCCCGCGCACGGTGGCGAGCGCCGCCGTCTGGCCGAGGCCGCGGCGGTCGAGGAACCGCAGGAATCCGCGCACCACCGAGAGCGCCCGCGCCGTCGAGGTGCGCGCGAAGCCGTCGCCGGCGCGGGCGGCGAGCCAGGCGCGGAAGTCGGCCGCGCGCAGCCCGTTCAGCTCGGCGATGCCGGGCGGGCCGCCCAGGTGTCCGGCCAAGAATCCGAGGAAGGCGTCGAGATCGCGGGAATAGGCCGCCAGCGTATGCGGCGATGAGCGCCGCTCGGCCGCGAGCCAGGTCGCCCAGGCGGCCCGCGCCTCGGCGAGCCCGGTCAAGTGGGCGGCAGGTCGAGCCAGGAACGGATCGCGAGCGCGCCAACCTTGCCGAGGAAGCCCAGCAGCTCGGTCCCCTGGCCCGGGTGGAAGCGCTCCGGATCGCGCGCGCCGATCGCCAGCAGGCAGGCGGGCGCGGCACCGCTCACGGCGAGCCGGATCAGCGCCTCCGAGCGCACCAGCCCGGCACCGGCGCCGAACAGGCGTGGATCGCCGGTCGCCTCGTCGCGCAGCAACACCTCGCGGCCCGCCCCGACGATCTCTTCGACCGCACCCGTCGCCAGGCCGACGATGCCGTGGACGTCTCGGCCCGGCAGCCGGCCGTCCGCCGTCTCGACGCAGAGCATGACCACATCGACGTCGAGCAGCAGCGCCAGGTCGGTCGTGAAGGTGTGGACGAGATGCTCGAACGTGCGCGCACCCAGCAGCGCCAGCGCCGCCTCGTGGATGCGCGACTGGCTCTGCATGTTGGCGCGGGTCGCACCGAGGAGCGCGCGCTGCTCGTCCTTCAGCCGCCGCACCTCGGTCTGCAGCCGCATCAGCATGAACTGCTGCAGGTCGACGACCGCCTCGCCGCGCTCGGGCGCGGGCGGGGTCAGGACGGAGAGGAGGTCCGGGTGCCGGACGAGGAAGTCGGGATGCGAGCGCAGGTAGGCGGCGACGCGGGCGGCGCTGACCGGCGGTGCCGCGGCGGCGGCAGGGGCGGGCGGCACCGTCGTGCCGGATGCGGTGTCGGTACGCCGGTCGGCCATCGCAGGCGCTACTCCGCCGCGGCCTTGGCCGGCTTCAGGATGGACTGCCCGGTCTTCGCCCAGTCGGCGAGGAACTGGGCCAGGCCCTTGTCGGTCAGCGGATGCTGGTACATCTGCCGCAGCACGGCCGGCGGCAGCGTCGCCACATGGGCACCGAGCTTGGCGGCGGCGGTGACGTGGCCGGGGTTGCGGACCGAGGCGACCAGCACTTCGGTACGGATCGCGGGGTAGCGGCCGTAGATCGCGCAGATCTCCTCGATCAGTGCCATGCCGTCGGCACCGATGTCGTCGAGGCGGCCGACGAAGGGCGACACGAAGGTGGCGCCGGCCTTGGCCGCGAGGATCGCCTGCGGTGCGGAGAAGCACAGGGTCACGTTGACCATGGTGCCCTCGTCCGTCAGCGCCTTGCAGGTGCGCAGGCCGGCCGGCGTCAGCGGCACCTTGACCGCGACGTTGGCGGCGATCCGCGCGAGCCGGCGACCTTCGGCCAGCATCGTCTCGAAGTCGGTCGCCGCCACCTCGGCGCTGACTGGTCCCGGGACGACGCCGCAGATCTCCGCCACCGTCTCGATGAAGTCTCGTCCCGTCTTCGCGATGAGCGAGGGATTGGTCGTCACGCCGTCGACGAGGCCGGTCGCCGCGAGGTCGCGGATCTCGGCGATGTCGGCGGTGTCGATGAAGAACTTCACCCCTGGCGTCCCCTGTGGCATTCGTCGGCGCAGGCGCGTGCGGGCGCGTCGACTCAAGGGCTGGAACTTATCCGATGCCGCAGGACCGCGCCAGTTCGCCGGCCGGCACCGGCCGCGTCGCGGTGCTGCTGCCGCTGCCGCTGAAGGGCGCCTACGACTATGCCGTTCCCGATGGGATGGCGGTGGCTCCGGGCGACTACGTCGCGGCACCGCTCGGCGGCAATCTCTACGTCGGCGTGGTGTGGGACGCGCCCGCGGGCGACATCGACGCGGGCCGTCTGAAGGCGCTGGCGGAGCGCTACGACGTGCCGCCGCTGCCGGAGCCGCATCGCCGCTTCATTGAGCGCGTCGCCGCCTACACGGTGACGCCGCCGGGCGCGGTGCTGCGCCTGTCGCTGGGGCCGGTCGCCGCACTGGAGGCGGCGCGGCCGACGATCGTCTACCGCGCCGCCACGCCTCCGGGCAAAGATGCGGCCGCGACGCGCATGACGCCCGCACGCCGCCGCGTGATGGAGATGCTGGCCGACGGCATGGCGCGCCCGCTCGCCGACATCGCGCGCGGCGCCGGCGTCGGAAATGCGGTGGTCCACGGTCTCGTCACGGCCGGCCTCGTCGAGGCCGTAGCGGTCGCCGGCGACCGGCCGTCGCAGGAGCCGGACTGGCACCGCCCAGGGCCGGCCCTCTCCCCGGAACAGCAGGCTGCCGCGGCCGAGCTCGTGGCGCGCGTGCGCGAGGCCCGCGCCGGCACCGTGCTGATCGACGGTGTCACCGGCTCCGGCAAGACCGAAGTCTATTTCGAGGCGATCGCGGCAGCGCTCGCCCAAGGCCGCCAGACTCTCGTGCTGGTGCCGGAGATCGCGCTGACCGCGCAATGGCTCGACCGCTTCGCGCGGCGCTTCGGCACGCCGCCCGCGCAGTGGCACTCGGAGGTCTCCTCGCGCGACCGGCGGCGCAACTGGCGCGCGGTCGCGACGGGAGCGGCCAAGGTGGTGGTCGGCGCGCGCTCCGCGCTCTTCCTGCCCTATCGCGACCTCGGCCTCGTCGTCGTCGACGAGGAGCATGACGCCGCCTTCAAGCAGGAGGACGGCGTCATCTACCAGGCGCGCGACATGGCGGTCCTGCGCGGCCACATCCAGCAGGTGCCGGTCGTCCTGGTCTCCGCCACCCCGTCCCTGGAGACCGTCGTCAACGTCGAGAGCGGCCGCTACTCGGCGGTTCACCTGCCCGACCGCCACGGCGGCGCCGCGTTGCCGGCGGTGCGCGTCGTCGACCTGCGCCGCGACCGGCCGGAGCGCCAGCGCTGGCTGTCGCCGCCGCTCGTCGCCGCGGTCGAGGAGACGCTGGCGGCCGGCGAGCAGGCGCTCCTGTTCCTCAATCGCCGCGGCTATGCGCCGCTCACGCTCTGCCGCGCCTGCGGCCATCGCCTGGAATGCCCGTCCTGCACCGCCTGGCTGGTCGAGCACCGGCTGGCCGGCCGCCTGCAATGCCACCATTGCGGCTTCGCCATGCCGTTGCCGCGCAATTGCCCGTCCTGCGGCGAGGCGGACACGCTGGCGGCGTGCGGCCCCGGCGTCGAGCGCCTGGCCGAGGAGGCGGCGGCGCGCTTCCCGTCGGCGCGCCTCGCCGTCGTGGCGAGCGACACGCTGACCGGCCCGCGCGCCGTCGACGCGCTGGTGGAGCAGGTGGCGCGCCGGGAGGTCGACCTGCTGATCGGCACGCAGGTCGTCGCCAAGGGCCACCACTTTCCCATGCTGACGCTGGTCGGCGTCGTCGACGCGGACCTGGGACTGGCCGGCGGCGACCTGCGCGCGGCGGAGCGCACCTTCCAGCTTCTCCATCAGGTCGCTGGCCGGGCCGGCCGTGCCGACCGGCCGGGAACGGTGCTCCTGCAGACGCTGGAGCCGGGTCACCCGGTCATCCGGGCACTGGCGGCGGGCGACCGCGACGGCTTCCTGGCAGCCGAGGCGGAGGGGCGAAGGCTGGCGGGAATGCCGCCTTACACGCGCCTTGCCGCACTCATCCTGTCGGGCCCGTCGGCGCCCGACGTGGACCGCGCGGCCCAGGCGCTGGCGCGCGCCGCCCCCGTCGATCCCGAGCTGACCGTGCTCGGCCCCGCGCCGGCACCCCTTGCCGTGCTGCGCGGCCGTCATCGCCGCCGCTTCCTGGTGAACGCGCCGCGCTCGGCGCCGCTGCAGGCGATCCTGCGCGACTGGCTCGGGCGCGTGCGGCTGCCCGGCAGCGTGCGCTGCCAGGTCGACGTGGACCCGTACAGCTTCCTCTAGCGTTGTCCCGGGACGCCCGGATAACGTCCCGGGGTCCGCAGGACAGTGGAGGAATCGATGGTTCGAAGCATCATCACGGCGTTGGCGGCCGCGGCGCTGCTCGCCGGCTGCGTCGAGGAGAGGGCACAGTACGGCGGGCCGACACTGGCGGCGATGGGCGCGACCGACGCCTATGTCCAGCCGGTTGCAGCCGGGGGCGACGAGACGCTGGTGGCGCAGGGCAGCGCCCTCGAGATTCTCGATGCGGACTACGGCGAGCGCGGCCGCTACTGCAACGCGGCGCGGCGCATCGGGCGCGAATGCAACGGCCGGCGCGACTGCGACATCTCCGTCGGCAACCATCTCTGCAACAACGATCCGGCGCCGGGCATCGTGAAGGAGCTGCGCCTGCGCTTCGCATGCGAAGGTCGCCGCCGCTCCGACGAGGATTGGGTGCGGGCGCGCGAAGGCCAGCGCATCCGGCTGGAATGCGAGCGCGGCCGCGGCGAGGCCTATGTCAGCGGACGGCCGGGCCCAGGCGGCCCCGGATATGGCCCCGGCCCCGGCCCGGGTCCGGGCTACGGCGGTCGCAGCGACATCCGCGTCGTCGACGCCCGCTACGGCGCCCAGGGACGTGACTGCAACGCGACGGGCGCCGTCGCCAGCCGCTGCAACGGCCAGGACCGCTGCTCGGTCCGCGCCGACAACAATCTGTGCGGCGATCCGGCCTTCGGTCAGCCGAAGGCCCTGGTCATCACCTATCTCTGCCGCGGCAGCCAGCGCAACGCGATGGCACGCGAGGGACAGCGCGCCGACCTCGGCTGCTGAGCCGCTTTCCGAGCTGCGAAATGCCCGCCCCTCGGCCGGCCCATATGAGGGCCGGCCGACGGGCGCGGCGCGTGTTGCAACGCGGCGAGGCCTATGTTATCGAACCGCCCGCGCTCGGTCGGGGAGACCCGCCCGGTGGGGGCTCATTGTCCAGGCCGGATTCCCGGA
>JBFWXJ010000147.1:0-13428 GCA_050187535.1 Alphaproteobacteria bacterium
CGGGAGAGGGAGGTGCTGGAAGATCGCATCGGCTCCGGGATCCTCCCAATGGACGCGTGCCGGCATCCGCGCGGATGGCTGCCCGCCGACAGGCCTGTCCAGTATGCGCATCCAGGTCCGGCCGCAATCAACCTACGGTCATTCATCGGACAAAAAAAGGCCCCGGTGTTGCCACCGGGGCCAGTTGAACAGGGAGGCTTCACGTCTGGGAGACGTAGGATCCCGAAGGACCCCATTTCGGGCGGGGAGCCCGAAATTCCTGGCCGGAGCGCTTCTCCCGGGATGCCCGCCGGCCGTGTTCCGCGGTGCTGCAACGCAGCACCTGTCGATGATTTAATAGGCATTGGGGTGGGGGGCACCATCGCGAATGTCTCTTGGCGGATATGCGAAAACCGCATGGCTCCCGCCACATAGCCGCCGGATTTGCGGTGTGGCGACAGCCCCGACGCGGCGAAACATGTCTCCCGCACTGCCTAAAATCGCGTCTCGGCCACCTTCGCCACGAGGTAGTCGCGGAACACGGCAATCCGTTTCGAATGCCGCAATTCTTCCGGATAGACGAAGTAGGCGTCGACCGGCGGGCCGGCCAGCTCGGGCAGGATCCGCTCCAGCGCCGAATCGTCGACCATGTAGTCGGGCAGGGCGCCGATGCCGATGCCGTTCTCGATCGCGCGCTTGATTCCGTAGACGCTGTTGACCGTGAAGAGGTCCGGCCGATGCCGCCCGGCGTGCCCGCCGATCTCCAGGAGCCAGTTGATCGAGGGCGTCGGCGCGTGGCCGTACTCGCCGAACACGATCAGCCGGTGCTTCTCCAGGTCGGCCGTGGTCTGCGGCGCGCCGTGCTCCTGGATATATTGCCGCGAGGCGTAGATGTGCATCGCCACGGTGACGAGATGGCGCTGCACGAGGTCGGGCTGGCGCGGCGGCGCCATGCGGATCGCCACGTCGGCCTCGCGCATGCCGAGGTCGAGCTCGCTCTCGTCCAGCAGCAGGCTGACCTGGATGTCCGGGTAGCGGTCGAGGAAGCTGCGCATGCGCGGCGTCAGCCAGGTCGAGCCGAAGGCGACCGGTGCGGTGATCTTGAGAGGCCCCTTCGGACGATCCTTGGATTCGCTGAGTGCCGCCTCCGTCATCGCCAGCTTGGCGAAGACGTCGTGGGCGGTGCGGTAGAGCAGCTCGCCCTGCTCGGTCAGGATCAGACCCCGGGCGTGACGGTGGAAGAGCGGCGTGCCGAGGCTGTCCTCGAGCGCGCTGATCTGCCGGCTCACGGCCGACTGGCTGAGATTGAGCGTCTCTCCCGCATGCGTGAAGCTGCCGGCCTCCGCCACCGCGTGGAAGATCCGCAGCTTGTCCCAGTCCATCGCCATGCTCGTTCGCGGCCACGCCCCCCGGCGGACCGCGCCCCCCTGTTATTCGCCGACCTCAGTCGGCGGCTTGCTTCGCCGCCGCGTCTTCCGCGGCCGCGAGATGCCGTTCCGCCTCCAATGCGGCCATGCAGCCGAGTCCGGCCGCGGTCACGGCCTGGCGGAAAACCTTGTCGCGCACGTCGCCCGCGGCGAAGACGCCCGGGATGTCCGTCGCCGTCGAATCGGCCCTCGTTCTGATGTAGCCCTCCGCATCGAGCGCGAGCTGGCCCTGGAACAGCTCGGTCACCGGCGTGTGGCCGATCGCGACGAAGAATCCGTCCGTGTCGATGCGGCTCCGCTCGCCCGTGCGCACGTTGCGCAGCGCGACCCCGGTGACCCCGGGCGGGTCGCCGCCGCCCAGAATCTCCTCGACGACGCTGTCCCAGACGACGCGGATCTTCGGGTTGCGCATCAGCCGGTCCTGCAGGATCTTCTCGGCGCGCAGCCGGTCGCGGCGATGGACGAGGATCACCTCGCTCGCGTGATTGGTGAGGTAGAGCGCCTCCTCGACGGCGGTGTTGCCGCCGCCGACCACGACGACCCGGCGTCCGCGGAAGAAGAAGCCGTCGCAGGTGGCGCAGGCCGAGACGCCGAAGCCGCGGAAGCGCTCCTCGCTCGGCAGGCCGAGCCAGCGCGCCTGGGCGCCGGTCGCGACGATCAGGGTGTCGCCGGTATAGGTGTCGCCGCTGTCGCCGACGCAGCGGAAGGGCCGGTGCCCGAGGTCGCAGGACACGATGAGGTCGCCCATGAGGCGGGTCCCCACATGCTCGGCCTGGCGGCGCATCTGCTCCATCAGCCAGGGCCCCTGGATCACGTCGGCGAAGCCCGGATAGTTCTCGACGTCGGTGGTGATCATGAGCTGGCCGCCCGGCTGCAGCCCCTCGACGAGGATCGGCTCCAGGTTGGCGCGCGCGGCGTAGATCGCCGCCGTGTAGCCCGCCGGCCCGCCGCCGACGATCAGAACCTTGCTGTGATGACGCTGGGCCATTGCCCGCCGACTCCGGAGACGAAACACACGAGGATAAGATAGTAACGGGTGATGGAGAAAGCAGCCTTCGGGCCAGCCGCCGGTGCGGCGCGTCCCGCCTGGCCGGCATGGGCGCCCGCCGCGGCCGTCGTCGCGGCGCTTACGGCCCTGCGGCTGCTGTGGCTGGCCGGAGATCCGGTCGACCTCTACGGCGACGAGGCGCAATACTGGATCTGGGCCAAGGAGCCGGCCTTCGGCTACTACTCGAAGCCGCCGCTCGTCGCCTGGCTGATCGCCCTGTCGACGGCGCTGTTCGGCGACGGTGTCCTGGCGATCAAGCTGCCGAGCGCCCTCGTCCACGCCGGCACCGCCATGGTCCTGTGGGCGATCGGGCGCGATCTCGGCGGCGAGCGGGCCGCTTTCTGGTCGGCCGTCGTCTGGGCGACGCTGCCGGCCGTGTTCCTGTCGGCGGTCATCATCTCGACGGACCCGCCCCTGCTGCTGTGCTGGGGCCTGGCGCTGCACGCCTTCCTGCGGGCGCGGCGCTCGTCCGGAACGGGCTGGTGGGTGGTCGCCGGCATATGGACCGGCCTCGGCCTACTCGCCAAGTACGCCATGGGCTATTTCATCCTGTCGGCGGCGCTCTGTCTCGTGGCCACGCCGGGCGACCGGTCCCTGCTGTGGCGCCGGCTGCCGGCGACGATCGTGCCCGCCACCCTGCTGCTCGCCCCCAACATCGCCTGGAACGCCGTCAACGGCTTCGCCACCTTCCGCCACACCGGCGACAACGCCAACCTGGGCGGCTCGCTGTTCCACCCCGGGGCGCTGGCCGAATTCGTCGCCTCGCAGCTCCTGGTCTTCGGGCCGATCACCTTCCTGGCCCTCGTCGCCGCGGTCGCGACCGCGCGCGGGGGCGACGCGCGACGCCTGACCTTCTTCGTCTGGCCGACGCTGGCGGTCGCCTGCGTCATCGCCTTCCTCTCGCGCGCCCATGCGAACTGGGCGGCACCCGCCTATGTCGCCGCGACGCCGCTCGTCGTCGCCTGGCTGCTGGAGCGCGGGCGGCGACGGCTGTTGGCGGCCGCGGTGGCGCTGCACGTCGCGCTGGGCGCGATCGTCATGGTCGGCCCGGCGACGGTGCGGGCGGCCGGGTTCGATCTGCCGGCGCGCTTCGACCCCTGGCGGCGGGTCAGCGGCTGGGCGGAGCTGGGCGATGCCGTGACCGCGCTGCGCGCCCGCCACCCCGAGGCGGGGTTGCTGGTCGACCACCGCATCCTGCTGGCCGCCCTCGTCTACTACGTGCGGCCGCATCCCTTCGACGTCGTGAAATGGAACCCCGACGGCGTGGCCAACGACCATTTCGAGCTGACGACGCATCTGGAGGCGGCGCCGCAGCGCAGCTTCATCCTGGTGACGCCGCGCGCCGATCCCGCCGACGTGCTGGCGCGGTTCGACAAGTCCGAGCGGCTGGCGGAGATCGTGGTGCCAATCGGCCCCGACCGCGACCGCCGGCACCATGCCTTCCTGGTGACGGGCTTCCGCGGCTACCGCTGAGGGGCGAGGCGACGGCGGATCTCGGCCGCGACGCGGCCGGCGTCGTCCGGCGGCGCATAGCCCCAGCTCTCCAGCCGGCCCGTGAAGGGCCGCGCGATGCCGAGCTCCCGCAGGCGCGCATGGAAGCGGGCGAAGCGGGCCGAGCCGCCCGGCATCTCCGCGACCATCACCGGCTTGCCGGTCGCCGCCGCCTCCGATGCCATGGAGACAGAGTCCGCCGTCACCACGATCGCGTCGGCCGCCGCCAGGTACCCGAGATAGGGGTTGTCGCCGGCCCCGTCCCAGAAGGCGATGCCGTCGCCGGCGAGGCGGGCGCGCAGCAGGGCGCCGGCTGCGGGGCCGGTCCGCCGCGACGCCGTCACCATCAGCGCGGCGCCGGTCTCGCGCCGCAGCGCCATCAGCGCGTCGGCGAGGCCGGCGGCGGCGGCCTCGGTCATGCGATAGGTGCGGCTCGACCCGCCGATCAGCACGGCGACGCGCGGCGACGGCAGATGGGCCAGCTGTGGCGCCCAGGTCGCGGCGGCGGCGACCAGGTCCTCGGTCGTCACCTTGTGGATCGCGCCTTCGGTCACGATGACGTTGGCGCCGCGCAGCCGGTCGTGGCGGGGCACCGTCACGAGGTCGACGAGCCGGGCGGGCACGCCGCTGTCCTGGAACTGCATGGCGAAGCTGCGCCCGCCCGACGCGCGGCGCACCCACAGCACGGCGCGCGCCGTGCGCCGGCCGGCGCCGATGACGAGATCGGGCCAGGGCGGGGCCAGCCGGTCGCCGGCGGGCGGACGCCGGACGACGCCGCTGCGCCACAGCATACCCGGAAGCAGCGCCATCGGCCCTTCGACGACGGCGCGCAGCAGCGTCGCCTCGGCATCCAGCGCGCGCGCCAGTCCGGCGAGCTGGCTGATGTTGCCGGCCTTGCCGTCATGCAGCAGCCAGGCGCGCAACCTCGACACTTCCGTCGCCATCGTTCGGCTAATAATATTGCCCAACGGCGATTCGGCCGTAATATCCTTGCGGAATCACGGGGGGCCGGGCAGCGCGATGCGACGGATCAAGCTCGACAGGATCGATCGGCGCATCCTACGCGACCTCCAGGCGAACGGCCGGATGACCAATGTGGACCTGGCGCGGCGCGCCGGCATCTCGGCGCCGCCCTGCCTCAGGCGCGTGCGCGCGTTGGAGCAGGCGGGCTTCATCCGCGGCTACCATGCCGATGTCGACCCGGCGCTGCTCGGCTTCGGCGTCACCGTCTTCGCCTCGGTCGGTCTCTCCAGCCAGGCCGAGGTCGACCTGAAAGCATTCGAGACGCTGGTGGGAACGTGGCCCGAAGTACGCGGCTGCCACATGCTGGCCGGTGAGAGCGACTTCCTGCTGCACGTCGTGGCCGAGAACTGGGACGCCTATCAGCGCTTCCTCACCACCCGGCTGACGGCCGCGCCCAATGTCAGCCACGTCAAGTCGGCGCTCGCCATCCGTACCTCCAAGGCGTTGCCGGGCGTGCCGATCGACGACCCCCAGCCGGCGGCCGAACAGTAGCCTTACGCACCCAGCGAGCGGACGATCTCCTCCGTCATCTTCTTGGCGTCGCCGAACAGCATCATCGTGTTGTCGCGGAAGAACAGCTCGTTGTCGACGCCGGCATAGCCCGACGCCATCGACCGCTTGATGAACAGCACGGTCTGCGCCTTCTCCACGTCGAGGATCGGCATGCCGTAGATCGGGCTCTTGGGGTCGGTCTTGGCGGCGGGATTGGTCACGTCGTTGGCGCCGATGACGAACGCGACGTCGGCCGTCGCGAAGTCCCGGTTGATCTCCTCCAGCTCGAAGACCTCGTCGTAGGGCACGTTGGCCTCGGCCAGCAGCACGTTCATGTGGCCCGGCATGCGACCGGCGACGGGGTGGATCGCATATTTCACGTCCACCCCCTCCTTCTTCAGGATGTCGGCCATCTCGCGCAGCGCGTGCTGGGCCTGGGCGACCGCCATGCCGTAGCCGGGGACGATGATGACCGTGCGCGCGTTCTTCATGATGAAGGCCGCGTCCTCGGCGCTGCCCGACTTGACCGAGCGGTCGCCGCCCGGCCCGCCGCCCGCCGCGCCCGCGGCACCGCCGTCGGTGCCGAAGCCGCCGAGGATGACGTTGAAGATCGAGCGGTTCATCCCCTTGCACATGATGTAGCTGAGGATGGCGCCCGACGCACCGACGAGCGCGCCCGTGACGATCAGCAGATTGTTCTGCAGGGTGAAGCCGATCCCGGCGGCGGCCCAGCCGGAATAGGAGTTGAGCATCGAGATGACGACCGGCATGTCGGCGCCGCCGATCGGCAGGATGAGGAGGAAGCCCAAGGCCAGGGCCAGCGCGCAGAGCAGCCAGAAGGCGGCATCCGATTCCGCCGTCACCAGCCAGATGCAGAGCAGCACCAGCGCGATGCCGATCGCCGCGTTCAGCGGATGCTGCCCCGGGAACATGAGCGGCTTGCCGCTGACGAGGCCCTGCAGCTTGGCGAACGCGACGATCGAGCCGGTGAAGGTGATGGCGCCGATGGCCAGCCCCAGGCTCATCTCGATCAGGCTGGCGCCCTTGATGGCGCCGCGCACGCCGATACCGTAGGCCTCGGGCGCGTAGAAGGCGGCGATCGCCACGAATACGGCGGCCAGGCCGACCAGGCTGTGGAAGGCGGCGACCAGCTGCGGCAGCGCCGTCATCTCGATCCGGAGCGCGATCAGGGTGCCGATGGCGCCGCCGATCAGGATGCCGAGCAGGATCATCCAGTAGCTGACGACCTCGGGCGAGGCCAGCGTCGTAGCGATGGCGATCGCCATGCCGACGATGCCGTAGAGGTTGCCGGCGCGCGACGTCTCGGGCGAGGACAGCCCGCGCAGCGCCATGATGAAGCAGACGGAAGCGACGAGGTACAGGACCGCGGAGAGATTGGCGCTCATCGTTCCCGTTCCCCCGTCAGCGCGTCTTCTTCTTGAACATCTGCAGCATGCGCTGGGTGACGATGAACCCGCCGAAGATGTTCACCGATGCCAGCACGACCGCCAGGAAGCCCATGACCTTGGCGAAACCGAAGCCGGCCGGGCCGGCAGCGATCAGGGCGCCGACGATGATGACGCTGGAGACCGCGTTCGTCACGGCCATCAGGGGCGAATGCAGGGCCGGCGTCACCCGCCACACGACGTAGTAGCCGACGAAGCAGGCGAGCACGAAGACGGCGAGCGCGGCCACCGTCGGGCTGAGGTCGGCGGAATGGGCCGTGCGCGCCGCCATGTGCCCGACCTCGCCGGCGAGGCCGCGGAGGTTCTGGGCGAGCTGCTCGGCGTCGGCGGCGAGCGAGCCGGCGCGGTTCGCAAGCTGGTTGGGATCCATCGGCTCAGTTCCTCCTAGGCGGCGAAGCCGGGATGCACGACGGCGCCGTCGGCCGTCAGCAGCGTCGCCTTCACGATCTCGTCGTCGCGGGCGATCTTCAGGGCCTTGGTGTCCTTGTCGACGAGCGGCGTCAGGAACGCCAGCAGGTTGCGGGCGTAGAGCTGGCTCGCATCGACGGCGATACGGCTAGGCATGTTCGACCAGCCGACGATGCGCACGCCGTTGGCGGTCTCGACCGGGTCGTCGGCGCGGGCACCCTCGCAGTTGCCGCCCTGCTCGACCGCGAGGTCGACGACGACCGCGCCGGGGCGCATCGTCGCCAGCATCTCGGCCGTGACGAGGCGCGGCGCCGGCCGGCCGGGGATCAGCGCCGTCGTGATGACGATGTCCTGCTTGGCGATGTGCGCAGCCACCAGGGCGGCCTGCTTGGCGCGGTATTCGGCCGACATTTCCTTGGCATAGCCGCCGGCGGTCTCGGCCTGTTTGAACTCCTCGTCCTCGACGGCGACGAACTTGGCGCCGAGGCTCTCGACCTGCTCCTTGGCCGCGGGGCGCACGTCGGTCGCCGTGACGCTGGCGCCCAGCCGGCGGGCGGTGGCGATCGCCTGCAATCCCGCCACGCCCGCGCCCATGACGAAGACGCGTGCCGCGGGCACCGTGCCGGCCGCCGTCATCATCATCGGAAAGGCGCGGCCGAAGGCGAAAGCCGCCTCCAGCACCGAACGGTAGCCGGCGAGGTTCGCCTGGGAGGACAGCACGTCCATGGTCTGCGCGCGGGTGATGCGCGGCAGCAGCTCCATGGAGAAGGCGGTGATCCCCTGGGCGGCATAGGCGTCGAGGAGCGCGCGGTCGGCATAGGGTGCCAGCAACCCGACCAGGACGGCGCCCCGCTTCATGGCCGCCACCTCGTCGAACCCGCCGTCGGCCGCCGTCTGCGGCCGCTGGACCTTGAGCACGACGTCGGCATCGGCCAGCAACCCGGCGGGATCGGCCGCGATCTCTGCGCCGGCGGCGGCGTAAGCGTCGTCCGGCATCGCCGAGCGGGTTCCTGCCCCGGTCTCGACCGCAACAGAAAAACCAAGTCCGATCAGCCGCTTGACCGTATCGGGCGAGGCTGCCACGCGCGCCTCGCGCGGTCGGCGTTCCTTGACGATGGCGAGCTTCATCGGACCTGTTCGCTCTCGGGGATCGCGGCGGGCACAATGCCGGCTCGGGAGTGGTTCGTAAAGACGCCGCCGACCCGCACGTTTCGCGGGCCGGCCGGCCGGGCGGCGCGGCTTGACGCGCGGCGGCGGCGGGGGCCACGATCCGGCGTCGTCGACCACCAGCGGGCCCCGCCCAGTGCCCTTCCTTCGACCCGCCCGGCCGTCCCAAGGCGATGCGCCGGTGTCACGCCCACCGGTTGCGCGGTTGCCGGCCGGAATAACCGCCCGTGCCGCCCGTTCCCTCGACAGCAGCAGGGCGGGCCGGCCGTGACCGAGGCCATCGGCGACCAGCTCATCACCCTGCTGCCGCGGCTGCGGCGCTTCGCGCGAGGGCTCGCCAAGAACCTCGCGGACGCGGACGACCTGGTGCAGGCGGCGTGCGAGCGTGGGCTGGCACGGGCTCATCAGTGGCAGCCGGGGACGCGTTTCGACAGCTGGATGTTCCGGATCGTGCAGACGATCTGGATCGACCAGATGCGATCACGGGCGGTGCGCGGCGAAGCCGATGCCATCGACCCCGAGTCGCAGCCGACCGACGAGACGGTACGCCGCGCCGAAGCGCGGATGTCGCTCCAGGCGGTGCAGAAGGCGGTGGCGAAGCTGCCGGATGAGCAGCGGGCGGTGTTGATGTTGGTGACGGTCGAAGGTTTGAGCTACAAGGAAGCTGCCGAAGTGTTGGATGTGCCGATCGGGACGGTCATGAGTCGGCTCGCCCGTGCCCGCGCGGCCGTCCAGGGTCTGACCGGATTGTCCGGCGGACATGGAGGTGCAGATGCGACGGTTTGACGACGAGACGCTGATGGCGTTCGTCGACGGCGAGCTGGACGCCGGGACGGCCG
This sequence comes from Alphaproteobacteria bacterium, assembly GCA_050187535.1. Lineage (GTDB taxonomy): Bacteria > Pseudomonadota > Alphaproteobacteria > ATCC43930 > Allostellaceae > Allostella. The sequence continues at coordinate 9,341 of JBFWXJ010000147.1, forward strand.
ATGCCGTCACCCGGGCGGTTGCGGCCGACGCCGACGTCGCGGCGCGGGTGCGCGCCTATCAGGAATCCGCAATCGTGGTGCGGGCGGCGTTCGCCGACGCGGTGGACGAGCCGGTGCCCGATCGCCTGATCCGCGCGGCGCGCGGCGGCGCGCCGATGCCGGCCGCGGCACCGGCCGCCACCGACAACGTCGTCGCCTTCCGGCGGCGGACGATGGTGCGCCGCTGGATGGCGCTGCCGATCGCCGCGTCGCTGGTGGCGCTCTTCGTCGGCGCGGGCGGCGGCTACTACTGGGCCGGCAAGGGCGGGCGCGGCATCGTTCCTGCCGAGTCGACGGCGGTGACGGGCCTCGTCGACAACCTGGCCGGCTACTACGATCTCTACGCCTATCCGCCGGCGACCGAGAGCGAGCCGCAGCAGGTCGCCTTCGGCGACATGCAGACGGACGAGCGGGAGGGGCTGCAGACATGGCTCTCGCGTCGGCTCGACCGCGAGACCAAGGTCCCCGACCTGACGAATTTCGGCTACAGCCTGCGCGGCGGCCGCATCGTCATCTCGGAAGGCCGGCCGGCGGGCCAGATCATCTACGAGAACCCGCAGGACCGGAAGCCGATCGCGATCTATGTCGGCACCACGACCAAGCGCGATGCCCAGCTCACGCTGGACCAGCGCAAGGACGTGAACGTCGCCTACTGGCGCCGCGAGGGCCGCACCATCGCCGTCTTCGGCAAGACCGACAAGACGGTGATCCGCGACATCGCCGCGAAGGTCGGCGAGGGCGACGGCATCTGACTGCCGCAGGCGAGTGGGGTGGGCGAGACGGCGGCTGCAAGTGAGAGCGTTGCGGGGCGGTAGCCGCCCGAGATCGATCCTCTAGCCGCGACGGCTCCAGGAGAGCTGGTTCTTCGGCAGGCGGCCGGTGGGGTCGAACACAGCGACGCGGGTCGGCAGATCGGGCCCCCAGCGCCAGAGAACCAGGTTGCAGTTGGCGGGAGTCGCGTTGGCGACGAAGCTCGGCGTGAGGAGTCCGACGTAACCCTCCGCTTTCAATCGCTCGGCCAGCAGCCAGGACGGCGCATCGCCGCCGGCGCGCAGGTGGCGCAGCCAAGCGCAGCCGAGGTCTGTCAGCGTCGCGTGATGCGCGCCGCGTCCTCTCTCATCGCGCAAGTCGGCGACCGGCTCGCAATCGACATCGTATTCACACATCGTCAACGGCTGGAGCCGCTGGGTCAGGCCCTGCGTGCATTCGCCGAACGACGTCATGACATCGAGTGACAGATACAGCGTCGGCTGCCCCTTTCGATTGAACCGCCCGCCCGTCTTGGATGCGCCTTCTCCTGAAAGCGGCGAGAATGACCAGATCGGATCGTGGCCCCGATAGCAGCGGCCGATGAACCTCAAGCAAATCCGCCGAGTGCCAGGTGATCGAGATAGTCCCTGACTGCGCCGGCTTCGCCTGCTTTGACGAGTGCTTCCGGCGTGCGGCCGTCGAGCGCGGCAATCGGCTGCGAGCGATACCAAGCCATCGCTTGAGTTTCCCCGCCGGCCCACTCTCGAACGAGCGCGACAATCTCCAGCATCTCACGAATCCGCGCCTGCGCCCGTGGCGCCACCCGCCGCTCGGCCTTGCCGACGGCAGCAGTTCCGAGGCCGATCGTCTCCGCCAACTGCCCCTTGGTCATTCGGAACGTACCCGCCACGCGGTCGATATCGACGATGCCACGCTCATCGATGAATCGCGTTACGAACCCGGAAGCGGCGAGCGCCTGTCGGACGGCTGGGCTCCTGCTCTTCGATAGGGTCGACACCGGCGCCTTCATGTCCCGTATTCCGCCCCGCTTTCAGGACGGAATATGGGAGATTGGCATTCGGTCTTCAATGCGGCAGCTGGCGGCCGGCCCCGCTCAGAACCGGCGCAGCAGGCGGTCGATGTAGTCGCGCTCGATCAGCGGGCGGAAGCGCTCGCCGGCGCGGCGGCGGAGCTCGTCGAGGATCGCGCGGCTGCGGGCCAGCTCGCCGTCGCCCGGGACCTTGACGTCGCTGCCCTCGTAGGTGCCGGTGGTCGGCATCGGGCGGCCGAGCGGGTCGCGGTTGCGGTCGGCGTTGCGCTGGCTCTCGTTGGGGACCCCCTGCGGGTCGCCCTCGCCCCATTCGCCGCCCATCATCTGCTCGGCCATGCCGCGCATCGCCTGCTGGAGCTGGTCGAGCGCCTCGCCCTGCGGGCCGATCGCCTCGCCGGGCTGGCCCTGGCCGAGCTGGCGGGCGGCGTCGCGCATCGCCCGCTCGGCACGACCCAGACCGCCCGGGATCTCGCCGCCCATCTCGCCCATGCGGCGCATGAACTCGCCCAGCATCCGGCGCAGCTGCTCCTGGTCGGCGCCCATGCCCTCGGCGCCCTCCTGGCCTTCCTGACCCTGTTGGCCCTGCTGCCCCTGCTGGCCGCGTTGTCCCTGCTGCCCGCGCTGGCCCTGACGCTGCTGCTGCGCGCGGTGGCTGCGGTCGAGCAGCTGCTGCTGGCGCTGCATCATGCGCTGCATGTCGCGCATCATCTGCTGCGCCTGGCCCTGCTGGCCCTGCTGCTGCCCCGGCATCGGCCGGGCCATGCGCATGTTCTCCATCATCTCCTGGAGGCGCTGGAGCATGTCGCGGGCGGCCTCCCGCGCGCCGGACTTGGCGAGCTCGCGCGCGCGGTCGAGCATCCGCTGGATGTCCTCGCGCCGCATCACCTGGGCGTTGGGCGGCATCTCCTGCGGCTCGAAGCGCTGCGGGTCGCGCATCATCTCCTCGGCCATCGCCTGGAGATGGCGGTCGATCGCCTGCTGCAGCTCGCGCATCAGCCGCTCGATCTCCTCGTCCGATGCGTTGCGGTCGAGCGCCTCCATCAGCGCGCGCTGCGCCGCGCGCAGATCGCGCTCCGTCGCCGAGAGCCGTCCCTCCTCGATGCGCAGTGCGGTCTCCCACAGGAGCTGCTGCACCGGCTCGATCGAGCCGTTCTCGGCATCCAGCATCAGCCGGGCGCGCGCGGTGCGCAGCGCCAGGAAGACGACGACGTCCTCGCCGAAGCGGCCGGGCCGCAGGCTGAGCGTGCCCAGCACCTCGGCCACCGCCTCGCGGTTGGCCGGGTCGATCGCCAGCTCCCGGCGCTGCTCGACGATGGCGCGGGCCACGGGATGGGCGAAGGTCCGCTCGGGCAGCACGGTTGCCACCGGCTCGCTGCGGCCGACCTGCCCGATGGCGTCGGTCGCCTCCAGCACGATCGTCACCGGCAGCCCGGCCCAGATATGCGGCGTCAGGTCGTGGAAGCTGGCGGACTTGGCCGTCTTCGGCTTGAGGCCGGGAAGGGGCAGCTCGAGCGTGATCGACTTGTCCGGCTCCTTGCCGTCGGCGCGCCGGATGACCGCGTTCACCGTCTCCAGCCCGTAGTCGTCGCTCGATTCGTGCTCGATGCGCAGGGCCGCACGCTCGGTACGCGCCGGCGGGGTGGCGAAGGTGACCACCGGCGGGCTGTCGGGCACCACCGTGATCGGCCAGGACGCGACCGTGCGCGCGCCCTGGAGGATGGCGAGCCGCTCGCCCCTGGTCAGCGTCGCGCCGGCGCGGAAGTTGACCGCGTCGATCGCGGTGAAGTCGGCGGCTTCCTCGTCGATCGCCAGCTTGGGCGTGCCGCCGCCGCCATGGAGCTGCGCCAGCAGCGCACTGCCAGTGGGGATGGCGACGGGGGTCGGGGTGTCAGCCTTGAGCAGCTGCGGCGGCTGGCTCGTGTAGGCGGGCGGGTTGATCCACACGTCGAGCGTGACCGCCGCGGCGGGGCCGCCCTTGGCGAATGACGGATTGATGGCGCGCAGCAGGCGCGAGGATCCGTCGTTGCGCCCGGCGGCAACCGCGATCACCAGCAGCAGGGCCAGCGCCGCGCGCAGCGCCAGCGGGTCGCGCCGGGCCCAGCCGGCGGCCGGCACACCGACCGCCAGCCGCGCGGTGGACGCGCGCATGCGCGCCTGATGGGCGGCCCACAGCGCCGCCTCGTCGGCGCCGGCGGTGCCGACCGGCCGGTCGCGCAGCGCCTCGAGCGGGCGGTGGGCGAGGCCGCTC
>JBFWXJ010000148.1:0-13378 GCA_050187535.1 Alphaproteobacteria bacterium
CGCTGCAGGAAGTGGCGAAGTTCTCCAGCTACCTCTATCCGCTGGCCGGCGCGCCCTACGCGATCATCGCCAACAAGCGGGCCTGGAACGCGCTGCCGCCGGATCTGCAGGCGGTCGCCAAGGAGGCCGCCGACTGGGTTTTGGAGGAGAGCAAGAAGGAGGCGGTCGACTACATCTCGGACGCGGTCGTGGCCGAGCTGATCGCCGTCGGGCACAAGGTCCTGCCACCCTTCCCCGAGGCCGACCAGAAGGCGATCCAGAAGGCGTCCTTCGAGGTGTGGCTGAAGCTCGCCTCGGAGATCAGCCCGACGATGGTCGAGGACGTGAAGAAGATCATGGCGAAGCTGGCCGAATAGTCGGTCCGCCTGCGCGCGCTATCGAGGCCCGGCCGCGAAGCGGCCGGGCCTTTTCTTTCGTGCGAGGAGCGTGGGGCCGGCGGGTGGACTGCCCACCCGCCTCTGCGCCCCTCGACGATGATGCCTTGAAAGTCGATCGGGTCATGGCGGCGATGGAAGCACTCCCTCACCGCCTCTCAGGGGGAGAGGGCCGGGGTGAGGTGGGTGCCACGTCCGCGGCGCGTGTGATCATCGATCGGCGATGCCGGGCATGGCGGCGGCGCCCAACTCACCCTCCCCACCGGTCACGCGGCGGGCAGTCGGCCTCTTTCAACCATCGTGGTGCGCGCCCGCGCCCTGGGTGTGTCGGGGTGAGGAACGCCCTTGAATGCGGTACGGACACCCCCATCATCCCGAGCATCTTCGAGGGATGCAACGATGCTTCTCCAATGCAGCCGTGCGAGGGACTCGGCGTCAGTGGAAACGGGCGAGGCGGTAGGGGGCGAGGTCGATCATCGTCGGCGTCCCCTGCACCATCTGGGAGACGACACGGCCGGTGACGGCGCCGGCCGTCATGCCGGTGTGGCCGTGCCCGCAGGCGATGAAGAGGCCGGCATGGCCCGCGGCGGCGTCGATGACGGGCACGCTGTCGGGCGTGCCCGGGCGATAGCCCATCCACATCGACTTCTCTGCGCCGTCGAGTGCCGGAAACAGGGTCCGGCCCAGCGCCAGCATGCGCTCGGCGCGCGCCGTGTTCATGGGGATGTCGAGGCCGGCGATCTCGACGGTGCCGCCGATCCGCAGGCCCATCTCCATCGGCGTCGCGCCGAAGCCCATGCTTTGGTGCAGCACGGGGATGCGGACGTCGACCGCGGGGTTGCGGATGGTGACGTGGTAGCCGCGCTCGGCCTCCAGCGGCAGGGCGACGCCGAGCGGCTTCAGCAGGTCCTTCGACCATACGCCGCCGGCAACGACGACGCGCGCGTGCCGGCGGTCCCCCGTGTTCGTGACGATGCGCCAGCCGCCGTCGGCACCGGGCAGGATGCGCATGACGCGTTCCTGGTGGAGCGTGCCGCCCGCCGCCCTGAAATGGTCGGCGATGCGGCCGACCAGGCGGTGGGGGTGGATGGTGTAGCCATTCTTCGGCACGAACAGGGCGCGGCGGATGTCGGGCGAGATGTCCGGCAGGAGCTGACGCAGCTCCGACGGGTCCAGCGGCTCGGCGACGACGCCGTGGCGCTCGCGGAGTTGGCGGGCGATCGCCTCGCCGCGCGACTCCTGCTCGCCGGTCCACACATGCACCTGGCCCGACGTGCGGATGAGATCGTGGAAGTCGTCCGCACCCAGCAGCTCGCGATACTGGTCGAGGCCGGGAACATGCAATGCGCGCAGGGCATCGGACGATGCCAGCACCCGGTCCATGCGGCCCGACCGGATCCAGCGCATCAGCCAGGGCAGTGCCTTGGGGAAATGCTTCGGGCTGACGGCGAGGGGGCCCAGCGGGTCGGCCAGCCACTTCGGCACCTGGCTCAGCATGCCGGGCGTCGAGATCGGGATGCAGGCCTCGACCGAAAGCAGGCCGCCATTGCCGTAGGATGCGCCGCCGCCGGGCGGCAGCGGATCGTACACGGCGACGGGCACGCCCGACCGCTGCAGGAAGGTCGCCGACGCTATGCCCACGACGCCGGCCCCGATGATGGCCACATCGCCGGCCGTCATCGATCCACCCCTTCGATCCGCATCCTCATCCGCACCCCCTCGGAAGATCAGGCACGGATTCTCTCACGCACTCCCGCCGCTACCCGCATGACTTCTCGTCATGGCGCATCGCCGGCAATCATGCGGGCGATGCGCCACCGGCGTCAGGGCAGCAGCAGCTGCGGCAGCCAGAGGGTGATCTGCGGGAACACCGTCATCGCCGCGGTGCCGAGCAGCAGCATGATCCAGTAGGGCAGGCATTCTCGGCCGAGCTGCTTCATCGACACCTGGCCGCGGGCTATCGCCAACATCACGAAGAGATTCACCCCCACCGGCGGCGTCAGCATGCCGATCTCGATCATGATCGTGACGAAGACACCGAGCCACACCGGATCGAAGCCCGCCGCCGTCATCACCGGGAAGATGAAGGGGACCGTCGTCAGCATCAGCGAGATGCCGTCGAAGAAGATCCCCATGATCAGGTAGAAGATGACGACGAAGAACAGGACCTCGTACTTCGACAGCGCCATGTTGTCGGCGACGGCGACGATCTCCTTGGGCACGCCCAGCACGGTGATCGACTGGCTCAGCACGGCAGCGCCGACGAGGATGAAGGAGAGCGCGCCGAAGCTGAGGGTGGACGCCAGCGTCGCCCGGAACAGGCGCTTCAGGTTGAGATCGCCGACGAGGAAACCCAGCACGATGGTGGCGAAGACGCCCATGCCTGCCGCCTCGGTCGCCGTCGCGAGGCCGGCGTACATCGTGCCGAGGACGGCGCCGATGAGGATCACCACCGGCCACAGGTCGACGAGGCCCCGCAGCATCCGCCCGAGCGGCATCCGTGGGCCCGGCTTCGGCAGGTGCTGCGGCCGGACATAGCTGTCGACCCAGATGTAGCCCATGAAGAGCGCGGCCATCATCAGGCCGGGCAGGACGCCGGCCAGGAACAGCTTGCCGATCGAGACCTCCTGCCATGCCCCGTAGATGAGGAGTGACAGGCTGGGCGGGATGAGCAGGCCCAGCGTGCCGCCGGCGGCCAGCGAAGCGGCGACGGCCGGCAGGTAGTAGCCGCGCCTGGCCATCTCCGGATAGGCGACCGACCCGACCGCGGCCGAGGTCGCGGCGCTGGAACCGCTGATGGCGCCGAATACCGTGGAAACCGCGATGTTGGAGTGCAGCAACTGCCCCGGCACCCGCTCGAACAGCGGCGACAGCGCACCGTAGATGCGGTTGCTGAGACCGCTCGCCACCAGCAGGTCGCCGAGCAGGATGAACATCGGCACGGCACTGAAGGTGAAGTTGTTCATCAGATCCCAGACGGCGAAGATGCCGTTCTGGGTGGCGCCGTTGGCGAAGAAGTGGAGGATGATGAAGCCGGTGAGCCCCATCGTGGCGCCGAGCGCGGCGCCGCATGCCGCGAAGCCGAGCAGCGATCCGCTGAGCGTGATCCAGAGCATCAGAGGGCGTCCCCGAGCGGCACGGATTCGCCCGGCGCGGCCTCGGGGGGCGTGTCGCCGCGCACGAGGTGGAAGAGGGCGATGATGGTGACGAAGGCCATGGTGACCGGGATGACGGCCATCCACGGCCACAGCAGGATCTCGACCTGCTCGGTCTTCGAGTTGAAGCGGCGCGACTGCTCCACGAACTCGTAGGCCTCGAGTGTGAACCAGGTGCAGAACGCGATCATGATGAGGCCTGCGCCGATCCGCAGCGGTGTGGCCAGGGCCCGGGTGAGGCGCTGGGGCAGCACCGACACGTTGACGTGCGATTGCTGCACGGTGACGAGCGGGATCGCCAGGAAGACCATCGACATGTAGAGGAGCGCTACGAGTTCCTCGGTGAAGTCGAAAGGTCGGCCGACGAGATATCGCATGAAGGATGCGATCACAACCAGCGACGACATCACCAGAAGCGCGATAGCGCTCGCATGAAGCATCACGCCGCCCAGTGCGGCGAAGAAGCGTTCAATGGTCTTCATCATCCCCTCGCATCGGCAGCCGACCCAGCGGTGCCGTCCGTGCAGCCGTCATGCCGGAGCGCCGCGGGACCTCCCTCCCGCGGCGCCCGGCCGCAGGCGCTAGTTCTTCTTTTCCAGCTCGGCCAGAACGGCGTCGTGATTGGCGACGGCCTTGGCGCCGGTCGCCTTGGCGAGCGTCAACCAGATCTCGCGCGAGGCCTTTAGATAGGCTTCCTGATCGGCCTTCGAGAACTCCGCCATCAGGTTCACGCCCTGGCTGCGGGCGAACTCGGCCGCCTTCTGGTCGAGCTCGACGCCGGTCGAAAGCTGCTCGGACGTGCGCTGGGTGATCCACTTGCCGGCCTCGACGACGGCCTGCTGCGCCTTCGCCGGCAGGGCCTTGAAGGCCTTCTCGGAGACCACGACGCCGAGCGGCGGATCGGCATAGGGATGCAGGTAGGCGACGTTCTTCACCACCTCCTGCAGCGAGACCGTGCGGGCGAACACGAGCGGATAGATCGCGCAGTCGACGACGCCCGTCTGCATCGCGAGATAGAGGTCGTTCTGCGGGATGATCTGTGCCGGCACGCCGAGCTTGGCGAAGGTGTCGACCTGGAACTTGCCCCAGACGCGCAGCTTCTTGCCCTTGAGTGCCGCCAGCGTGTTGATCGGCTCGCGGCACCAGACATGGGTGGTGCGCACCGGCGAGGTCACGAGGCCGACCAGCTTGATGCCGTGCCGATCGTAGATCTCGCGGTAGATGCGATCGAGCGCCGGCTGGACCTTAAGCACGTCCTCGGGCGTCGGCAGCACGCCGACCGGCAGCGCGTAGGGCAGCTCGGGCACGTCGCGCGACAGGTAGGCGGGCGATAGCCCGACCACCTGCACCACGCCGCCGTCCGGCAGGATGCGGAGCATGTCCGGATCCTTCACGCCGAGCGAGCCGCTGTCGTAGACCGTGATCTTGAGCGTGCCGTCGCTCAGCTCCGTCGCCTTGTCGGCGAACTCCTTCATCGACACCGCCTCGGGCCGGGTCGGCACCCAGACGATGTGCATCTTCCACTGGACGGTCTGCGCCGCCGCAGCCGCCGCGACGAACGTCGCGACGGCGGCAGCGGCGAGAGCCGCCAGTTTCCCCTTCACTCCCGCCATGATCCCCTCCTGTCCTGAACTGGTTTAGGCCGGCGCCCTACGCCGCGGGCTTCAGCCCCTGGCGCTGCATGCCGGCCCAGACGTCGTCGAGCGCCTTGCCGAAGCGCGACAGCATCTCGCCGATCTCGCTCTCGGTGATGATGAGCGGCGGCGAGAAGCCGATCGAATCGCCCATCGCCCGCACGATCAGCCCATGCTGCTCGGCCGCCTTGGCGATCGAGGGGCCGACCTTCTCCTCCGGCTTGAAGGCTTCCCTGGTCGCCTTGTCGCGCACCACTTCGACCGCGCCGACGAGGCCGACGCCACGCACCTCACCGACCAGCGGATGATCGGCGAAGCGACGCAGGCCCGCCTGAAGCGCCGGGGCGACCGACTTGATGTGGCCGACGATGTCGCGCTCCTCGTAGATGCGCAGCGTCTCGACCGCGACGGCGGCCGCCACCGGATGGGCGGAATAGGTGAACCCGTGGCCGAACGAGCCGACCTTGGCGGAGTTGTCGGCCATGCCCTGGTAGACCTTGTCGTTGACCAGGATGCCGGAGATCGGGAGGTACGCCGAGGAGAGCGCCTTCGCCACGACCATGATGTCCGGCTTGATGCCGAAGGTCTGGCACCCGAACATGTTGCCCGTCCGGCCGAAGCCGCAGATCACCTCGTCGGCGACCATCAGCATGTCGTACTTGGCCAGGACCTTCTGGATCTTCTCGAAGTAGGTCGCCGGCGGCACCACGACGCCGCCCGCACCCATGACGGGCTCGGCGATGAAGGCCGCACAGGTCTCCGCACCGCCCTCGGCGACGATCATCTTCTCGAGGTTGTCGGCGAGCCGCGTCGCGAACTGCTCCTCGGTCTCGCCCGGCAGGCCGCCGCGATAGAAATGCGGGCAGTCCGTGTGCGAGACATAGGGCAGCGGCAGGTCGAACTCGCGGTGCAGCGCCGTGATGCCGGTCAGGCTGCCCGCCATCAGCGTCGAGCCATGGAAGGCGCGCTGGCGCGAGATGAACTTCTTCTTCTTCGGCCGGCCCAGCGCGTTGTTGTAGTACCAGACCATCCGGATGACGGTATCGTTCGCCTCGGAGCCGGAATTGGCGAAGAACACCTTCGACATCGGCACCGGCGCCATCTTCAGGACGCGCTCGGCCAGCTCGATGCCCGGGTCGTGCGACTTGTGCGTGTAGATGTGGTAGTAGGGCAGCGTCGACATCTGCTTCGTCGCCGCCTCGACCAGGCGCTTCTCGCTGAAGCCGAGCGAGGCGCACCACAGGCCGGCCATCGCCTCGATGTAGTCCTTGCCGTTCTCGTCGAACACGCGCACGCCCTCGCCGCGCGTCACGACGAAGGCGCCCTGCTGCTCATGGGCGCGCCAGTTGGTCTGGGGATGCAGCAGGCTCGCGACGTCGCGGCTGCTGGCGGAATTTCCGGTGGGGGGCATCGTCGGGTCCTTCTTCCTTCGTTTCGTCGCCCTCGCCGCCCGTCGCGGCGGAGGGATCGCCCGCCGCTTCGGCGGCGGGACGCGCATGCGCCCCCTCCGCCCTGACGGGCGGAGGGGGCGGGAGCGCAGATCAGTTCAGCTTGTCCATCGCGGCGATGATCGCCTCGTAGTTCTTCGTCGCTTCCGCGCCGGAGCGCTTCGCCAGCTCCATGCCGGCCTGACGGGCGGCCTCGTAGACGGCGCGGCGGTCCGCTTCGGGGAACGGCGGCAGGCGCTTGCCGCCGACGGCGACCAGCTTCTGGAGCTGCTCCTCCTCCCAGCCGCCCTTGGTGAACTTCTCGTTCATCTCGGCCAGCGTGCGGTCGCCTTCTTCCTGCAGGATCTTCTGCACGTCGGCGGGCAGCGCGTCGAACGCCTTCTTCGACAGCACGATCGAGTGCGGGTGCAGCGCATAGGGCGTGATGAAGGAGAAGTTCGGCGCCACCTCCTGCAGCGAGATCGTCGTCGCGAAGCCGGCGAGATAGGTCGCGCAGTCGACCACGCCCGTCTGCATCGCGATGTAGAGCTCGGCCTGCGGGATGATCGAGGCGGCGACGCCGAGCTTGGAGAAGGTGTCGACCTGGGCCTTCTCCCAGACGCGCAGCTTGTAGCGGCGGAGCTGCTCCAGCGAGGACACCGGCTGGCGGCAGAAGATCTCGATCGTGTGGTTGGGCGCCATCATCAGCGTCAGCAGCTTGACGCCGTGCTTGTCGTAGATCTTCTGGAACATCTCGTGGAGCATCGGCAGCAGCTCGGGGAAGCGCTGCTCGTTCAGCATGATTCCCGGCGGCAGCAGGTTGGCGATCTCCGGTGCGTCGCGCGAGAGATAGTTGGCGACGAGGCCGGCCGCCTGGATGACGGTGCCGCTCGGCAGGATGCGCATGAGGTCGACGTCCTTCACGCCGAGCTCGCCGCCGGGGTAGACGGTGATCTTGAGCTTGCCGGCGGTGCGCGCGTTCACGCGGTCGGCCCAGCGCTGGTAGGCCTTCGCCTCCTCGCGCGCCGGCACGAAGATGACGTGCATCTTCCACTGCACTTCCTGGGCGGTTGCCGTCGGCGCCAGCGGCGCTCCCAGCAGCCCGGCGGCGATCGCGGCCGCCCCCAGCATCGACTTCAGGACCCTCCTCATCGACCCAGCCTCCTCGTTCGAGTGATTGCTTCTCCCGTCACTCCGCCGCCTGGGCGCCGCCGTAGAGCTCGGCTGCCGCCCGCGGGCTGACCTTGCCATTGCGCACGTCCTCGGCGACCCGTGCCGGATCGCGCGCCGCCGCCGGCCCGTGACCGCCGCCGCCGCCGGTCTCCACATAGAGGCGGTCGCCGCGGTTGAGCCGCGTCACCACCTTCGACGGGATGACCTCCTCGCTGCCGTCGGTGCGCCGTACGACCGCGTGGGACTGGCGCCCCGCCCGGCCGTCCTCGGCGCCCGCCGCGGCGCAGCGATGGCGCTCGCCGCGGAAGGTCAGCGTCACGTCGTCGACCAGGGCCTCGTACTCGAAGCGGCCGCCGAGGCCGCCGCGATGCTTGCCGGCGCCGCCCGAATCGACGGTGAGGCCGACCTGATGCACCCGGATCGGGCCTTCCATCATGATCGCCTCGGCCGGCACGTTCATGCAGTTGCTGGTGTCGGTCTCGATGAAGTCGACGCCGTCGCTGCGCCGGCTGGCGCCGCTGCCGGCGGCCAGGAGCTGCGAGGTGACGAACGAGCTGCGGTCGCCGCGCCGGCCGCCGAAATGGATGATCAGCATGATGCTGGCCGAATCCGCCGGCACGCGGTCGGGGGCGGCCTGGCGCAAGGCACCGAGGATGGCGCCGCAGACCCGCTTGATGGTGGACGTGCGGCAGCCGACGGGGGCGGGCTCGCGCGGGTTCACGAGGCTGCCCTCCGGCAGCGAGAAGGTGACCGCGCGGAAGCAGCCGCCGTTGTTGGGGATGCGGTTCTCGGGGTCGGTCACCGCGCGCACCGCGAAGCAGGCCGCCGCGAAGGAACCCGAGGGCACCGCGTTGAACGGCCCGCGCACCTGCGGGTCGGTGCCCGTGAAGTCGCAATGGATGGTGCCGTCCTTCACGGTCACCGCGACCTCGATGCGCACGAGACGGTCGAGCTCGACGCCGTCGTTGTCGAGGTAGTCGACGTAGCGATAGGTGCCTTCCGGCAGCGAGCGCAGCGCCTGGCGCGTCATCAGCTCGGAGCGGTCGAGCAGCTCGTCGAACAGCGACATCAGGTGGTTGTCGCCGTAGTTCTCCGCCAGCTCCTGCAGGCGGCGGGCGCCGATCGAGCAGGCCGCGACCTGGGCGTCGATGTCGCCCATCAGCACGTCCGGCAGGCGGACGTTGAGGCGCAGCATGCGGATCAGCGTGTCGTTGAAGACTCCGGCGTCGCGGAACTTCAGCAGCGGGATGCGGATGCCCTCCTGGAACAGCTCGGTCGCGTTGGTCGGCGTCGAGCCCGGCGTCATGCCGCCGATGTCCTGGTGATGGGTCATCGCCGCACTGATGGCGATCGGCCGGCCGCGGAAGAAGACCGGCATCATGATCGCGATGTCCGGCAGATGCGTGCCGCCCATATAGGCGTCGTTGAGGATGTAGATGTCGCCTTCCTTCATCTCCGACAGCGGGTAGTGCGACAGCATCTGGCGCACCATCGGGATGAGCGTAGCGAGATGGATCGGCGTGGCGATCGCCTGCGCCAGCGTCTCGCCGTGGATGGTGAAGAGGCTGGCCGAGGCGTCCAGGCCCTCCTTCACGATCGTCGAGAAGGCGCTGCGTACCAGCACCATCTCCATCTCGTTGGCGATGCCGTCGAGCTTGTTGCGCACCACCTCGAGGGTGATCGGATCGAAGCCCTTGTCCACTGCCGCGTCGCTCACGTCTCGATCCTCCTCAATGCGCATCCCACATCTGCACCACGGCCGGGGCCTCACCCTGAGCCCGTCGAAGGGTGAGGTCGCTCCGCCCGTGCCGCCTCGTCCTTCGACAGGCTCAGGACGAGGACCCTCCCGCCAACGAAGGTGTCGGGCGGTAGTATGTCACCGCCCGGCCGCGCCTTCGACTCCTCAATCGCCGAATCCGTACGCTTCCCGTGCGGTTTCGGCGCCGATCTTGCCGTCCCGCAGGTCGCGTGCCACCAGCTCGCGCGGGCGGGCTTTCGGGTCGCCGAGGCCGCCGCCGCCGGCGGTCGCCAGCGCGATGCGGTCGCCCTTGGCGAGCTGCATCACCCGCTTGGACGGGATGGTCTCCCGGCTGCCGTCGGCGCGCGTCACCACGGCCCAGGCGCGGCCGCCGGGCTGGCCGCCCTCAGCACCCGCGGCGGAGAAGAAATGGCGCTCGCCGCGATAGGTGGCGGTGACCTCGCCCTCCAGCACCTCGAACTCCTGCAGGCAGCCGAGGCCGCCGCGCCAGCGGCCGGCACCACCCGAATCGGGGGCGAGGGTCATGGAGTGCACGCGGATCGGCGCCTCCATCATCATCGCCTCGGCCGGCACGTTCATGCAGTTGGAGATGTTCGTCTCGATCACGTCGGTGCCGTCGCCGCGCCGGCTGGCGCCGGTGCCGCTCGCGAGCAGCTGCGAGGTGACGAAGCGGCTGCCGTCCGGGCGCTGGCCGCCCATGTGCAGGATCATCAGCTCGTCGCCGCAGTCGGCCGGCACCCGGTCCGGTGCGGCCTGGCGGAGCGCGCCCAGGATGCAGCCGGACAGCCGCTTCACCGTCAGCGCCCGGCAGCCCAGCGCGGCGGGCTCCTTCGGGTTGACGAGGCTGCCTTCCGGAAGATGGAACGTGAGGGGGCGGAAGCAGCCGCCGTTGGTCGGCACATGGCTGTCGGGGTCGGTCACACCGCGCAGCGCGAAGCAGGCCGCCGCGAACGACCCCGAGGTCGGCGCGTTGACGGGACCGCGCACCTGCGCATCGGTGCCCGTGAAGTCGACATGCATCCGGTCGCCCTCGATCGTCACGGCGACCCTGATGCGCACGGGCTTGTCCAGCTCGACCCCGTCGTTGTCGAGCCAGTCCTCGTAGCGGTAGGTGCCGTCGGGGATCGACGCGATGGCCCGGCGTGTCAGGTGCTCGGAATGGTCGAGCAGTGCCGCGAACAGCGAGCGGAGCTGGTTGTCGCCATAGGCATCGGCGAGCTCGCCCAGGCGCCGCGCGCCGATCGTGCAGCAGGCGATCTGGGCGTCGAGGTCGCCCATGAAGATCTCCGGCAGCCGCACGTTCAGACGCAGCAGCGCCAGCAGCGTCTCGTCCATGCGGCCGCGGTCGCGCAGCTTGAGCGGCGGGATGCGCAGCCCCTCCTGGTAGATTTCCGTCGCGTCGGTCGGCGTCGACCCCGGCGCCTTGCCGCCCACGTCCTGGTGGTGGGTCAGTGCGGTCGAGAAGGCGATCGGCCGGCCGCGGTGGAAGATCGGCATGACGACGGCGATGTCGGGGATGTGGGTGCCGCCGGCCGCGTAGGGGTCGTTCAGGATGTAGAGGTCGCCCTCGGCCATCCCGTCGATCGGATGGTCGCGCAGCAGCGCCTTCAGCATCGGCACCAGTGTCAGCAGATGGTTCGGCACCGCGATCGCCTGCGCCAGCGTCTCGCCCTCGACCGTGAAGAGGGCGGCGGACGCGTCGAGCGCCTCCTTGACGATGGTCGAGAAGGCGCTGCGGAAGAGCGTCAGCTCCATCTCGTTGGCGATGCCGTCCAGCTTGTGCCGGACGACCTCGAGGGTGATCGGGTCGAGGCCGCCGGCCGCGATCCTTGCGGCGAGCGTCGTCATGCGTCGCGCTCCAGCAGCAGGTTGCCGTCCGCCAGCACCGTGCCCTTCCAGCCCGGCTCCAGCAGGGTGGTGGTGTCGAACTGCTCGATCACCGCCGGGCCGGTCACGGTCATGCCGGCCGGCATGGCCGCGCGGTCGTAGATCTTCGCCTCGATCGACTTGGGCGACGACGCGACGCGGATCATGCGCGGCTTCTTGACAGGGTCGCTGCCGGACGGGACGTAGGCGCCCTCGGCCAGGCTCTCCGAGCCGCCGGCGCGGTGGATGGCGCGCAGGTTGACGATCGCCGCGGGGTTGCGCGTGGCGTAGCCGTAGACCTGCTCGTGCTGGGCCAGGAAGTCCTTGTAAAGGCGGCCGGCCGGGTCCGGATCGTCCAGGTGCAGCGTCACCTCGAGATAGTAGGACTGCCCGACATACCAGGTGTCCGCGTGGTAGCTGATGGTGACTTCGGACGGGTCGACATTCTCCTCGGCCATCAGGGCGGCGCACTGCTTGTCGAGCGCGTCCAGTGCCTTGCGCACTTCGCCCAGGTCGAGGCCGTTCACCTTGCGCGGGAAGGCGGCGCTGACCTCGTGCTCGATGCGCGCGGCCAGCAGGCCCGCCGCCGACAGCACGCCCGGATGGCGCGGGATGACGACGTCGGCGATGTTGAGATCCGTCGACAAGGCCGTCGCGTGCAGCGGCCCGGCGCCGCCGAGCGCCACCAGCGAGAATTCGCGCGGGTCCATGCCCTGGCGGATGGAGACGAGGCGGATGCCCTCGACCATTTGCGCGTTGACGACGCGGTGGATGCCGAGTGCCGCCTCCTCGATGCCGAGGCCGAGCGGCTTGGCGATCGTCTCCTCGACGGCGCGCCGCGCCAGGTCGGCGTCGAGGCGCACGCGGCCGCCCGCGAAGAAGTTGGGGTCGAGGTAGCCCAGCACCAGCGACGCGTCGGTCACCGTCGCGCGCTTGCCGCCGCGGCCGTAGCAGGCGGGGCCGGGGTCGGAGCCGGCCGATTCCGGGCCGACGCGCAGGCCGCCCGCACCGTCGAGCCAGGCGATCGAGCCGCCGCCCGAGCCGATGGCGTTGACGTCGACCATCGGCACGCGCACCGGGAAGCCGGCGATCTTGCCCTCCGGCCGGATGATCGGCGTGCCGCGGTCGACCAGCGCGATGTCGCTGCTGGTGCCGCCGATGTCGATGGTGATGAGATTGCGGCGCCCGGCCATCAGCCCGACGATGGTGCCGCCGATGACGCCGGCCGCCGGGCCGGACATGAAGAGGCGCACCGGCCGCTTGCGTGCGACCGACGTGCCGGCCAGCCCGCCGCGCGACTGCATGACCTGGAGCGGCGCCGACACGCCGGCCTCCGCCAGACCCGATTCGAGATGCTCCAGGTAGCGGTCGACGACCGGCTTCATGTAGGCGTCGAAGGCGGTGACGACCGTGCGCTCGTATTCGCGGAAGGCCGGGTCGACATCCGACGACAGCGAGATCATGAGGTGCGGGTGTCGCGCGGCGATCAGCTCGCGCGTGCGGCGCTCGTGCACGGGGTTGAGGAAGGCGAAGATGTAGGCGATGGCGATCGCCTCGACGCCCTCGGCGACCAGCTCGTCGGCCGCCTTCAGCACCGATTCCTCGTCCAGCGGGATGACGACCTCGCCCTGGGCCGACATCTGCTCGGTCGCTTCCTTGCGGCGCACGCCCGGCGCCAGGAACACCGGCGTCTCCGGCTCCAGGATGATGCCGTAGAGCTGCTGGCGCATCTCGCGGCCGATCTCCAGCACGTCGCGGAAGCCGCGGCTGGTGATGAGGCCGATCTTCGCACCCTTGCGCTCCAGCACCGCGTTGGTCGCGATCGTGGTCCCGTGCAGGAAGCGGGCGATCTCGGTCGGCTGCACGCTCCAGGTCTCGACCATGTAGCGCACCGCGTCGAGCACGGCGCGCGACGGGTCGCCCTTGGTCGTCGGCAGCTTGACGATGCGCATCGGCTCGCCGCGCCGCCGGCAGACGATGTCCGTGAAGG
>JBFWXJ010000149.1:0-13299 GCA_050187535.1 Alphaproteobacteria bacterium
CTTCGGGATGCAGATGGCGGTGATCGAGGCCGCCCGCAGCCTGCTCGGCCTCAACGGTGCCGGCTCGACCGAGTTCGGCGAGTGCCCCGACCCGGTCGTCGGGCTGATGACGGAATGGATGCGCGGCAACGAGGTCGAGCAACGCGAGGCCGGCGGCGATCTCGGCGGCACCATGCGGCTCGGCGCCTATGACTGCGTCGTGGCGCCCGGCAGCCATGTCGAGGCGATCTACGGCTCGACCCGCATCAGCGAGCGTCACCGCCACCGCTACGAGGTCAACATCAATTACCGCGACAGGCTGGAATCGGCGGGCCTGCACTTCTCGGGCATGTCGCCGGACGGCGTGCTGCCGGAGATCGTCGAGCTGCCGGGCCACCCGTGGTTCACCGGCGTTCAGTTCCATCCCGAGCTGAAGTCGAAGCCCTTCGCGCCGCATCCGCTCTTCACGTCGTTCGTCCGCGCCGCCCTCGAGCAGTCGCGGCTGGTGTGAGGATCGTCGCCCATCGCGGCGCCTCGGCCACCGCGCGCGAGAACTCGCTTGCCGCGGCGATGGCGGCGATCGCGGTCGGCGCCGATGCCGTCGAGATGGATGCGCGGCTGTCCGCCGACGGCGTTCCGCACGTGTCGCACGATCCCGACCTCAGCCGCCTCGCGGCGTCGCCGGCGCGCATCGCGGAGCTGTCCGCCGCCGAGATCGCGACCTTTCGCGCGCCCGACGGCGAGCCGTTCGTGCGGCCGCTGGCCGACCTCGTCATGGCGGTCGTCCCGCATCTGCCGGCGGTGATCGACATCAAGGTGGCGGGCGAGGGGATGCTGTCCGCGATCATGGCTGCCGTGCCCGGCGCGGCGATCGGGCGTCTCGTTCTCGGTGTTCGCAACGTCGACGACGCGGCGGCGGCCGGGCGTCTCGCGCCCGCCGCGACGGTCCTGGGGCTGCTGCCCGATCCGGACGCGTCGGCCGCGTTCGCCGCGGCGGGCGGCCGCATCATGCGGCTGTGGGAGAAGGATGCGACACCGGCCCGCATCGCCGCCGCCCGTGGCGCCGGCCTCGATGTCTGGGTCACGGCCGGGACACCTCGCGGCGCCGGTGCCGATCTCGTCGGCGCCGTCACGGCCGAGCGGCTCCGTCTGCTGCGCGGGCTCGGCCTCGACGGCGTCCTCGTCAACGACCCGGCCGCCGCGCGGGCGGCACTGAACGGAGCCAGGGGATGACCGATCGTCGCCGTGTCGTGCTGGTGGTCTTCGACGGGCTGCGGCGCGACCGCGTGTCCCCCGCCCTGACGCCGGCGCTCGACCGCTTCCGGCAGGCCTCGACCGATTTCCCGCTGAGCCGCACCGTCTTCCCGAGCGAGACCAGGGTCGCCGTATCGAGCCTCGTCACCGGGCACTATCCGGGTGACCACGGCATCGTCGCCA
The DNA here is from genome assembly GCA_050187535.1 of Alphaproteobacteria bacterium. GTDB lineage: Bacteria > Pseudomonadota > Alphaproteobacteria > ATCC43930 > Allostellaceae > Allostella. The sequence goes on from JBFWXJ010000149.1 coordinate 1,417, forward strand.
ACGCATTCGTCAGCCGCTCCGCCGGACGGATTCGCACCGCGCGGCTCGCCGACCTCGAGCGGCTGTCGGTGGCGCGGGGCGGACGGCTGCTGCAGCGCCCTTCGCTGGGTGAGATTCTCGCTTCAGCCGGGCGGCGCATGGCGGTCGTGTCCACGGCCACGCCGGGGGCGACACACCTGCTCAACCATCGCGCGGCCGAGCTCGGCCACGTCACCATCTCGACCTTCGGGGCCGAAGCGTGCCAGCCGGCTGCGGCGCTCGATGCCGCCGTCGCGCACGCCGGGCCCGTACCGGCCGGCGCATTCCCTAACACCGCAAGGCTCGACTGGGCGGTCGACGTGCTGCTCGACCACCTGGTGCCGACGCTCGACCCCGACCTCTCGATCCTCTGGCTCTCGGACCCGGACAGCACCTGGCACTACCGCGGCATCGGTTCTCCCGAAGGCGTGGCAGCGCTGGCCGGTGCGGATGCCGCCTTCGCCCGCGTGCTGGCGCGGGCAGATGCCCAGCCGGAAGGCCAGCGGCCGACTATCCTGGTCATGTCCGATCACGGCCATATCAGTGCACGGGAGACGGTCGACCTGCCGGCGCTCGTCGATGCGGTCTTCCCGGAGGCAGAACACCAGCCAGGCTACTCAGGCGGCCTATCCTTGACGGTGCCGAACGGGGACGCGCGCGCCGATATGGCCCGCTGGCTCCTGGAGCAGCCCTGGTGCGGCCATGTCATCACCCGCGGCGGCGACGGCGCGGTCGGGTTGGTTCCCGGCAGCTTCGACCGGCGGCTCGTCGGCTGCGATCACCCGGATGCGCCGGACATCTATTACATATTGGCGACGGATGACGGCTGTGATGGCCACGGCATCCGCGGTTCGTGCCTCTTCCACAACGAGATTCCGGTCGGCGGAAGCATGCACGGTGGCCTGCACCCGCACGAGATGGCGAACGTACTGATCGTCGGCGGCGCCGGCGCGCGCGCCGGTCGTTGTTCACCCCTGCCGGCCGGCACCGTCGATGTGGCTCCGACGATCCTGACGCTGCTGGGCGTCGACGGCGCCGACGCGATGGCGGGGCGCGTCCTTGCCGAAGCCTTCAACGTGGACGTTTCGTCGGCGGTCGAGCCGAGCATGGAGACGGTCAGCTCTGGCTCCCGCCTGCTACGCTACTGGCGCCTGGGGGACCTCCGCTACCTCGACGCAGCCCTGCCCTGATCGACGAGGATCGATATGGTGTCCCGATGATCACCAGAATCGTCACCGGCGTGCTCGTCGCGCTGGTCGCTTTCCCCGCACAAGCCGGTGAAGTCTGGATCAGGAACTGTGTCGACCGTCAGCTCGACTTCTTCTCATACAACGATGAGGATACCCGGTATCTGATCCCCGGTTGGAGTTCGTTGAACATCGCCCCGGGCAACCTCGGTACCGTCTACTGCCTCTCCAGCCAGTGCCAGCTCAAGATCGCCACCGCGGGTGCCGGCGGCAACATCATCTCGGGAACCTACTCCGGTTGGTACTGCTGGTCGCGCTCCGGACAATCCGGTCCGGAAGTCTTGTCTCAGTGGAATTCGCAGTCATGCCAGGGCGGATGTGATCGGTGAGATGACTAGAGCGCCGGCTTGGCGACCATCAGCCAAATGATTGCGAGCACTGCCGCGAAGGCAGGAAATCCGAACGCCAACCACCAGCGGAAAAGGCACCCATAGGTGCCGGGCAGGGGCGCACCCGCCTTGGCCGCCGCCCGCGCGATATCGCGCATCCGTATCTGCATCCACACGACCGGGAGCCAGAACAGGCCGACGACGCCATAGAGGACGAGGCTGAGCGCGACCCAGCCTTCGAACAGAGGAAATCCCGCCATATGGGCGAGAAGGGCACCCGTCGCGGGCTGGGCGATGACCGCCGTGAGGGTGAAGAGGGTGTCCGCCAGCACGACGACGCCCGCCGTATGGGCGATCGTCGCCACATCCCCGGTCCGGTGCGCCATCAGCATGAAGAAGGCGATGCCGGCCCCGGTTCCGAGAAGCACCGCCGCGCCGACGACGTGCAGTGCCTTGACGAGGGAATAGGCGTCCATCACCGCTCGTCGAGTGTCGCCAGGGCCGCGGCCGCGAGCAGCGCCGCGGGAACGATCTTGAGGAACGGGCCGAGCGGGTCTGCCCAGAGATCCGGCCGGAGCAACGTGCCGCCGAAGAGGTACCCGGCCGAAACGACGATCATGCCGACGAGGGCCGCCCGTGCCCGACGGCGGACGGCGAGCGCCACTGCCAGCGCGATGTCGACGGCAGCGCCGCCCACGACCGCGGCCGTCGCGGCGAGGGGAGCGACGCCGGCCGCGGTCAGGATCGCCGTCGCCTCGAGTACGCGCATGAGGCCGATCAGGCCGGAGAGGAGCCAGAAGAGGCCGAGCCCGACGAGAACGGCGGGTTTGAGGAAATAGAGCCGTGCGTACCACCGTTCCTGCACGCCGGCCGGCCAGCGGTCCAGTATTTCGCGCAGCGAGGCGAGGCGCAGGCCGAGCAGCCGCCCGGCCGCGCCGCCGTCACCACGCACCCCCATGCGGAGCTGCTCCAGGGTCGTGCGGCGCATCGGGCTGCGCCAGCCGAGCCGGGCGAGGGCGTCGGCGACGCCCGCCGACAGCCGGGCGACGGCGCCGGGCAGGTGCAGCGTCGGCGCATGCGGCAGGCCGAGCCAGCGGCGGATTTCCGGCACGATCGCGCCCAGCGTCGTCTCCTCGCCATGGACGAGGTCGACGGTGATCCGGGCCGGTGCATCGGGTGCGAGGGCCCGGCCGACGGCTTCGGCCAGGTCGTGCGCCGAGACGACCTGCACGACGCTCTCGGCGTGCACCAGCGGCGTCAGGAAGGGAAAGCCGGCGAGGCCGCGCAGCAGCCCGCTGCCGCCATAGGCGACCGGCGCCAGGACGAATCCGGGACGCAGGATCACCCAATCGAGCTCCGTCGCGCGGATCGCCGCCTCCGCGGCGAGCTTGGTGCGGTTGAAGGCGGTCGTGCCCTCGGGCACGACCCCGGCGGCCGACACGTGCACGAAGCGGCGGACGCCACGGGTGCGGCAGGCGGCGACGAGGCGCCGCACGCCCTCCACATGGAGCGCCTCCAGGTCGTCACGCGGCCCGTCCTGCAGGGCGCCGGCACAGTTGACGACGGCATCCGCACCGCCGAGGACGGCTTCCCAGGCCGATTGCGGAGCCCGCGCCAGATCGATCGCGACCCACTCCATGCCGACGAAGCGGCGGGCAGCGGTGGCGATGTCGCGGCCGCTGCCGACGACCTCGTCGCCGCGGGCGCGCAGATGCGCCACCACCTGGGCGCCGATCAGGCCGTAGGCACCGGTGACGACGACCCGCATCCGCGTCTCCGCTACGCGGCCCGGCCGCCGTGCGCCGGCGCGAAGGACGGCGCTACGGCTTGACGAACTTGAGGACGAAATCGTCCTTCGGCTGCGGCGGGTCGGGGGTATTGCGGTCGCGCGGATCGTTGGGGTTGCGCAGGAAGCCCGCCTCGGCGACGAACCTGAAGCCGGCCGCCTCGACCTCGCTGCGCAGGAACGCCTCCTCGATGCGGTGGAGGGTGCCGGCCTCGGAGATGCCGGTGCCCGCACGCCCGGCATGGTCGGCGACGATGTAGGTGCCACCCGGCTTCAGCGCCCGGAAGATCGCCTGGTTCATCGCGTGCCGGTCGACGCCGAGATGCCCCAGGTCGTGGTAGTTGAACATGAGCGTCGCGAGGTCGAGGGTGCCCGGGGCGATCTCGGGCGGGACCGGATCTTCGAACGCGCGCACGACCGCGACGATGGGGGCCGCCGCCACGCCCGCGGTGCGCATCCGGGCATCGCGATCGGCCAGCGCCACGGGAGAGGGGCGGGGCGCGCCGGGGGGCGGAGCCGCCACGGTGGGGTTGCTGTTGCCCTCCGGCACGACGCCCGGCCGGGGCGACGCGTCGGCCGGGCGGGGGCGGCTCTGGCCGTAGACCTTTCCGGTCGGCCCGATCGCGCGCGCCAGAAGCTCGGTCGTGTAGCCGCCGGCGGCACTGAGATCGAGCGCGGTCATGCCCGGGCCCGCGGCGATGAAGCCCAGCATCGCCTCCGGCTTGCGGCGCAGATCGTTGGTGCGATCGGCGGCGGTCCGGTCCGGCGCGGCGACGATGGCGGCGATCTGCTGGGCGGAGATGCCGGGCGGGCTCTGCGCCGGCGCGCCGGCCGCGCCGGCGAGCAGCATCAGGAAGGCGGCGGTCGCTGCGCGGCGTGCGGTCCTCATCGTCTCCTCCGGGGGGCTACGTCGCGGAGGGTAGACGCAGCGCCCGGACCCCGTCCATGGGGTGCGCCTGCGCTGGCGGCCGGCCGCGGGAGCGGCTTAGATTGACGGCAACGAAAATCTCGGGGGGAGACGCAACGATGAAGGTGCTACGCGCGGCCGCGATGGCGACCGCGGCGCTGCTGGCGGCGGCAGTGCCTGCCGCGGCCCAGGGCTATCCGACGAAGCCGATCCGCTGGGTGGTGCCCTACACGCCGGGCGGCATCACCGATTCGGTGACCCGCCTCGTCACCCAGAAGATCGGTGCCGCGCTCGGTCAGACCATCGTGGTCGAGAACAAGCCCGGCGCCAACTCGATCATCGGCGCGGAGAACATCGCGACGGCAGCGCCCGACGGGTATGCCATCCTGACCGTGATCGCAGCCCATGCGGCGAACGCGACGCTCTATGCGGGCAAGCTTCCGTTCGATCCGATTCGAAGCTTCGCCCCGATATCCCTGCCGGCGGTGGCGCCCCTCATCCTCACCACCAGCCTGGCGTTCCCGCCGAAGGACATGAAGGAGCTGATCGCCCACGCGAAGGCGAACCCCGGCAAGGTCGCATTCGGCTCGTCGGGGATCGGGGCCGCCGCGCACCTGACGACGGAGCTGCTGAAGCAGACCGCCGGCATCGACATGCTGCATGTCCCCTACAAGGGCACCGCGCCGGCCCTCCAGGACCTCGTCGCAGGCCGCATCCAGGTCCTGGTCGACGTACCGTCCTCGATGATGCCCCACGTGCGTGCCGGGACCATCCGCGGCCTCGCCATGTTCGCCGCGACGCGCGTGCCCGGGGCTGACGAAATCCCGACCATCGTCGAGAGCGGCGGCCCGCCGATCGAGGCTTCGACCTGGGTCATGTTCCTGGCGCCGGCCGGCACGCCGCCGGCGATCGTGAACCGATTGTCCGAGGAGACGGCGAAGGCCCTGGCGCAGCCGGACATCCGCGACCGCTTCGCCCAGCTCGGCATCGCGGCGGTGGGCGGTACCCCGGCGGAGACCGGCCGCTTCCTCGCCGACGAGATCGGGAAGTGGGCCAAGGTCATCACCACGGCCGACGTCAAGCCGGAGTAGCGACGGGGCGGCACCCGGGCGGAACGACGCGCGCCACGGCTCGTTGACGTGGGCGCGTCGATTCCGGGGGAGCCGTCCGATGAGCGCCGAACTGGGCATCTACGTCGCGATCGGCTTCCTCGCCCAGATCGTCGACGGCGCGCTCGGCATGGCCTTCGGCGTGATCGGGTCATCGAGCCTGATGGCGATGGGCGTCCCGCCGGCGCTCGCCAGCGCATCGGTCCACGCGGCCGAGATCGTCACCACGGGTATCTCCGGCGCGTCGCACGTCTGGCACCGCAATGTCGATTGGACGCTGTTCCGTCGCCTCGCCGGCGCGGGCCTGGTGGGCGGCATCCTCGGGGCCTATGTGCTGACCGGCCTGCCGGCGGAGATCGTCAGGCCGATCGTGGTCGTCTATCTGGCCGCCATGGCGGTCCTCATCTGCGCGCGGGTGGCCGGCCACCTCCGCCGCCGATGGAACGTACCGCCCGAGGTCGTCGGCTCCGGAGGTGCGTTCCTGGATGCGATCGGCGGCGGCGGATGGGGACCTCTCGTCGCCTCGACCCTGATCGCGTCCGGCGACAAGCCGCGGCGCACCATCGGGACGACCAACACCACCGAGTTCGTGGTGACGATCGCGATATCGGCGACTTTCCTCACGCAGCTCGACCTGTCGCGATACGGCCAGGTCGTCATCGGGCTCATCGTCGGGGGAGCGATCGCGGCACCCCTGGCCGGCTGGCTGGTGCGCCGGATGCCGCACCGCACCGCCCTCGCGCTGGTAGCGCTCGTGATCTCCGGCCTCACGGCGTTCAACCTCTACACGCTCGTACGGTGACGCCCCGGCGACCCCGCTGCGCAGTCAAAAGCTCTTCGCCTGCCGGCCTCTAATGTGTCGACGCGCTCCGGATGTGTGGCAGAGCGGCTCAGAAGGATCGCCGGAACCTGTCGCTCGTCGCGGCGTTGTTTCCCTCCGCTGGAGGGAGCCGATGGTGCTGTGGGGGAGAGAACTGGAGCAGGTCGCGTCCGCCGAGCGCCGCAAGTGCATGGCGAGGCACGACAGCATCGAGGAAATCGGTGCTGCAGTGCGTCAGTCGAGGGCAGCCATCGAAGAAAGCCGGAGGATGCTGTCGCTGCTGGGCCAACTCGATCGCCGCGCCTCCAGGCCGGCTGTGTGCGCGACGCGCCGATAGGTGCCCTGCAGCTGCACCATCAGCCGAAGGAGTTCGGCGGCGCGTATCTGATCATCGCTCCCGTCCGCCGCACCGATGAGCCGTGATCGCTGAGCCGCGATGCGTTGATCACATCGCGTGATCTGGATTTCCAGACGGATGACCGTCGCTTGCCATCGGTCGAGAGGCCCTGCGGACATCGGCACCCCGCTGTGATGAGCGGGAGCGCGGCGCGTCTCTCAGTCGCCGGCGAGCCCGAGGCAAGTGCCGGCGATGTGGATGAACGTCCGCATCGGCGGAACGTTCCGTGGCCCCCGGGCCGGCCGCGCCAGCCCTGGGCGTCGCGCTGCAAAGCCATGGCCGGGTCGCTCGAAAGGGCGGCAGAAGTCAGTCGTGGCGAGAGTGGACGTCGGCGTCGGAACGGCACTAGAACATCCGTCCGGTTCGGCGTGCAGATGGGTGCCAACGGGGAGCCGCCGGCGCCGATGAGGGCATCTGAGTAGCTGATCTAGCGAGCGGGATGGGTGGCAGAGCGGTTTAATGCACCGGTCTTGAAAACCGGCGGGCGGCAACGCCTCGTGGGTTCGAATCCCACCCCATCCGCCAGCGGCGACAAAGGCCATGCAGGACGATCTGACCCAAGATCGAGGATTGGTGCGATCCGGCTCCGGCAGGTGGGCAGCTTCGGTGAGGCGGCAAAACGCCCGTTAGCGCCGAGTTGTCGGTCCGACGAATCGAGACGGCAAAGTCGACCGGTTCCTCGTCGGGGAGCAAGTCCGCCTGCGCGTGGGTGTCGATGAAGAGAAGGACGATCCTCGTCCCTAAACGAGAAGGAACATGTCGGCCCCAAGGTCAGCCTTGTCCCAGCCGACGAGGAGGATCGTATTGTCGTCGCCGAGATCAATGAGGACCCCGTCCGCGGTGTCTTCGGCGGTGTCGAACAGGGAATCTGCGCTATCGACGACCACGCCGTTCAACATGCCGTCGCCAGCGAGATCGACAACGATGCGGTCACCGGCCGCCCCGTATTCGAAGTCGCCGATCGTGTCCTGGCCCGAGGCGGTGCCGAAGCGGAAATGGTCCGCTCCGCTGCCGCCCTGGAGCGAGTCCGCGCCACGGTCGCCCGAGAGAATGTCATCACCCGCACCGCCCGACAAACCGTCATCGCCGGCACCGCCATAGACTGTGTCCGCTCCGGCATTGCCGCCCAGCAGATCGTCGCCTTCACCGCCGTGGACGATGTCGTTGCCGCCTTGCCCTTCCATGGCGTCGTCGCCCTGGTCACCGGCGAGCGTGTCGGCACCCTCGCCGCCGGCCACGCTGTCGTTGCCGAGCCCGCCGATCAGTACGTCGTGACCGTCACCGCCATCGATCAGGTCGTTCCCGGCTTCTCCCAAGCCCCAATCGTTGCCGCCGAGACCGTAGATCTTGTCGTTGCCGGCTCCGGCGATGAACACGTTGGCCCCGTTCCCACCTAGGAGGTGGTTGGCCAGCGAGTTGGCCGTGGCGTTGATTCCATCGGCGTCGGACGCCGCTTCGAAGTTCAGGATCCAAGGCTTCATCGCGACGCCCGCGTTGGAACGCAACATCTCCGTAGCGTCGGCGCGCGTCAGCAGCTCCTGCTCCTGCCAAGTGTGGATGACAACCTGCTTGCCGCCCCATTGCGCGTCGTGCGAGGCCGCGTAGTCGATGACATGGCCCTCCAGCGCCATCCCCTCGGCACCGGGCTCCTGGGTGACCAACACGAAACGGCCATCATCGAGCACGTCGATATCGGTGATGCGCGCGCCGCCAAAGTCGACCGCCTCGGTCACGGCGACGTCGTGGCGGTCATAGATGCGGTAGGCTGACTCCCAGGCGATGACGTAACCGCCATCTTGAAGCGGCGCCAGCATGGGCGAGCCGATCGCGTAGCCGGTTTCCCCCGCCGCCTTATCGGTCGAGACCATGGCTCCCAGCGCGCTACCGTTCGCATCAAAGCGTTGGAAGTCCGTCCAGGTCCAGTTGCCCTCGATCGCGCGCTCCGGATCGAGATTCACCCAGCTGACCAGGATATCGCCCGTCGCCAGCTTCGTGGCATCAGAGAAGTTGTAGAAGGGCGGGCCGTCGAAGAGGTCGCCCGGCGGCGGCCCGGGCACGCGGACGTATGCTGGGGCCCCGACCGAGCCGGTGATACGCCAGATCGCGGTGCCACCGGCGTCCTCGCCCACCACGACCAGTTCCGATCCGCTGGTGCTTCCCGAAAGCAGGTCGGCTGACGCGGCGTTCGGGCGGGGAACGAACAAGTGTGCCGGGCCTCTCAGCGAGTCCCCGAGGGCCGAGCGCACCTGCAGCACTTCGTGTTGGACCCCCTCGCCATCGGTCGTGCGCCAGACGAGCGCGAAGAGGCCATCCGGAAAGGCGCTGATCTGTGCGAGGTCCGCGTCGAACAGATTGCCTTGCACCGGCGCTACTGGGATCGCGTCCGCGACGGGCTCACCTTCCACGTCGACTGCCTGGAATTGCAGCACGCTGCCGACGCCCTCGTGCCACAGTACACCGGTCGCTCCGCGAGTAGCCGCAATGTCCGCGATTGCCGCATCTTCGCCGACTGGGAATGGTCCGCCGGCGGCCTCCACATCGCCACTGTAGAAGCTGAGATAGCTACCGGGATCGGGCCCTTCTTCGCCTGCGTCCCCGGCTTCCCAGGAGACCACGAATCCGTCGCCAGGGATGGCGCTGACGTGTGGCTGGGAGCGGTATGCCTCCGCGCCGATGCCGATCTCGAAAGTGGTGGTGGTAACCGTCGCCATAGCGCTCTCTCCGACCGAGGTTATTCGCCGCGTAGATGGATGAAAGTGGATTATCGTTCAATCGCTTGCGGCCAATCCTCAATTCTGCGCCGCGTTTCCAGACGCCCTCCGCAAGAAGGGCGAAGCGACTGCCTTTGGCCGCCGCAGGCCACAACTGTGTGGACGCCAAGTACGTTCCGTGAATCTAACATTGATTGCCGCGTCCGCTGCCAGTTGAACCGGATGAACCGGACGTGTGCGCCATCGGCGCCCTCCGCCTTGCTCGGGCGGATGATGGAATGGCTCAACCTGCTGGCGTTGAAGTCCGGGATCGCTCGCGCTAGAACCCGCGCCCCGCCGGCGACCGGGATGGCTCCGGCCGGGGCGTCGGCGCGTGCGCGGCGCATCCCTGACGTCGTCTGGGACCCCAGGAACGATGACGGCAGGCGCGTCCTCTGCACGGTCCCGAGCCGCGTCCCCGAGGACATGGAGCCCAGGCCGACCGTCGAGACGCGGGGAGATTCCCTGGCGGCGCGGAGCCGGCACCAGCATCGCCTGCTCACCATCGCCGCTGCCCTGTACGCGTTGAATGTAGCACGCGGGGAAGTGCCGCGGTCCTACGACGGGTACCCGGTTCTCGAAGTCCGGGGCCGTGCGGCTGACGGCCTCCGTTGCAGCGTCGGCAGACACGCAGTATGAGCGACCGGCTGCTCTGGCCTGCACCCCCAGGCCCCGCCGGGTCGATCCTGGTCCCTGGCGGGGTATCGTGGGGGCGGTCTCGGCCGAAGCCGCTGGCAAGGGAGTGGGCCCCTGTCTCCAGAGCAGCGAGCCGCGCGCCCTCGCGTCGGACGGTCCGGCTTGCCTGCCTTCGAACCAGTTGCTGGGCGGATTGCTCGGCGCAGTATGCTCATGTACGGCGGGCTCGGGGGGCTCGTGGCGTCATTCCTGACCCGGGTACACGCGAAAGCGACATCGAGAACATCCCGGATGGATCGGCGCCTGCAGCTTCATCGGCCGCGGCGAAGCGCTCGGGCCGGGGCCACTCGGCGGGGTCTCTCAATCCCGGACCCTAGGGTGCCCGGTGCGCACCGCGCAGCGCGACGAGCCGACACCGCGACATCGCCGATATTGATCCAGGTCGGCGCATGGTCGCTCGCTCGTTCCCGTCCGCGGACCTCCCGGTCGACTCCGGCGGCCACGAGATCGCCAGCGACCGTGGGGCTGACCAGCAGGTGGTCGAGGCGGAGTCCTGCGTTCCTGGACCAAGCGTTCCGAAAGTAGTCCCAGAACGTGTAGACACGCTCTTCGGGATGAAGCGCGCGGATCGCGTCGACCCAGCCCTGTCGGCCGAGCTCGAGAAAGGCTTCGCGGACCTCCGGCCGGAACAACGCATCATTCGCCCACCTCTCCGGCTTGTAGACGTCCAATTCGCCAGGGATGACGTTGAAGTCGCCGGCCATGATCGCCGGCACGCCGAGCCCCAGCACCTCCTCGGAATAGGCGATGAAGCGATTGAGCCAGGCGAGCTTGTAATCGAACTTCGGCCCGGGCGCCGGATTGCCGTTCGGCGCATAGAGGCAGCCGATCAGGACGCCGTTGACCACGGTTTCCAGATATCTGCTCTGCCCGTCGTCGGCATCGCCAGGCAGCCCCTGTCGGCTCCGGATCGGAGGGGTGCCACGCGAGAGGATGGCGACGCCGTTCCAGCTCTTCTGGCCGAGCCAGATGGCTCCATATCCCGCCTCGAGGATTTCCGCCTCCGGGAACCTGTCCTGCGGCGCCTTCAATTCCTGCAGGCACACGACATCGGGCTGCGCCTCGCGGAGCCACTGCAACAGGACCGCGAGCCGCCCGTTGATGCCGTTCACGTTGAACGTCGCGATCTTCATGAGCTTCCCACTGACTCGCGCAGCCAGTGCGAATGCCCGACAGTCAACGAAGCTGCGCCTGCGCGCTGCAAGGAAGGTCACCGTCTCGGGATTGGGGCGAGTTCAGCGGAAGCGCCCGCCGGCGCCGGTCCGATCCGGCCAGCCTCTGCAGCAGCCGCACGGCTGCCACGACCCCTCGGTGCTCGGCGTCCGGCGCGACGGGATGGCGCCGGACAAGGCGGTCCTCCTCGCGCGTCCAGCCGGCGGGAGGGCGGGCCCGGTCCGCGCGCCCGTCGCGCCGCAGATGCAGCACCACCGCCTTCGGCCCCGCGACCACGCGGTTCACGCCGGCGCGGCGGCACAGCACCTTCAGTCGGCAGAGCAACAGCAGGTTCTGGACCGCTTCGGGCGGCGGGCCGAAGCGGTCGGCCAGTTCGATCGCAAAATTGTCGACCGCGGCAACGCCGTCGAGCCGGGCCGCCGCGGCGTAGAGCGCGATGCGCATCTCCGGGTCGGGCACGTAGTCCTCCGGGATGCCATCGGCCATGTCGAGGCGCAACTCGGGCACGAAGTCGCCCTCGACCGCATCGCCGGCGGCGCGGCGCAACGCTCGGTCGAGGACATGGCGATAGAGATCGACGCCCAGCAGCGCCATGTGCCCGGCCAGATCCTCGCCCAGCAGGTCGCCGCCGCCGCGCACGTCGAGATCGCG
>JBFWXJ010000150.1:0-13288 GCA_050187535.1 Alphaproteobacteria bacterium
ACTCATGGATCAGACCCGCGCCGGGAAACTCCCGCGCCATGATCGCAAGAATGTGGTCGCGGTTAAAATCTTTGTGCGTCATGACGTCTAGCAGGTACGCTTCCCCCTTATGGAACACCGCGAAAAGCAGCGGGTCATCCCTTTCGACGAAACCGTCCGCCTGCAATTGCTGCGAGATGTGGAGGTGATGGACATCCCATTCAATCAGCATCAGGTCCAAATCCCTGCGCCGGGTTAGCTTTTTGCTCGACGACTCCAGAACCGTCTCCACACGCTTGCTCAGATGAGGTTTCAGCTCCTCGCCTTTCTCGATCTTGGCAATCAGCGCATCGAGATCGGCCTTGCGCTGCGTGGTGACCGGATTGCCCTTATAGGCTGCCGATGGATGGACCTTGCGGGGCGTGGCGAAGACGTGTCGCGACATCCAATTGTGATAAGTAATCAGCAGTTCACGTGCATCCTTGCGGTTGATCTCGGCAACTACATCCGCATCATTCTGATCGTAAGGAAGCGTGTCGATCGCCCACTTGCTGATCGCAGCCTTTAGGTCAATGGCCATTCCCGCCGCGTCTGTTATTCGTTGTGGTTTCTGACAACATCCTTGCACGGCGAATATCCTAGCGAGTGAATGCCAGCGCCGCCTCTCATATACTCTCATATCAGCCGAGGTTGCCCAGCCTCATCGGTCTCAATCGCCTCCACCAGGCCATTCCTGTAGGCGCGCCAATGGCAACTGCCGAGCCAACACCGACGCACTCGGAGGCAAAGTGCCCAGTTTCGTTCCGGAGTGGTGGAAAAATGGCGCGCCCGGGAGGATTCGAACCCCCAACCCCCAGATCCGTAGGGCGGTGGGCGTACGGCAAGGGCGTTGAATTCGTTGCGTTTTGGAGGGGTGGCGGTCGCCGAAAATCGGGGGCATTTCGGGAAAAGCGACAGCCAGAGTGACATCCGGATGTTCCGGCTGCGTTCACGCGTCGGAAAACGGGGATATGATTTTTTTTCTGATGTGGTAGAGCGAGTGAGCGCGCGATAGCGAATCGCGGCTCAGACGAGGAAGAGCCGGAGTTGGCGCTCCGGCTCTTCGCAATCGGCAGTCCCAAGGTCGGCCAGCCGATCGGTGTCCCTGTGGACGCGGAACATCACCGCGCTCCTTCCACTGCGTCAAGGCCGATCTGCTCCATTCCCACCATCAGGGGGGAAGCCGCATCATGCTGGAAATTTCGCAGATCGAGGCCACAACCACACCATCGAGCGCAGCCGCCGTAAAGCGGCCTACTACGCTCGAGGAAGCCTACGCGCTTCGGCACGACCTGAAGCGCATCACCATCGAGCGAAACGATCCCGAGATCGAAGATCTGGGTTGGACGAAAGCACGCCGACTGACATCCGCGCGCGATCTCTACCCCCTCTACTCCATTTCCCTTCGACCGTCGGACGAAACGAGAAAATGGTGGTGCGCGGTTTGCTTCAAGGAGAAGTTCTACGAAGGCACCGCCGTGTGGTGCGACGATGACAAGTTCATCCGCAATATCGGGCATTGCTGCGTCGACAGCATCGACCTGAGCGATCAGTACCGCTCCAGGATACAAGAGCTGAAGCGGGCGGACGAGACGGAGCAGGCCCGCGCCACGTGGGCCAGGATCGCTCCTGCGATCGCGATGCTCCACGAGCAGCTCGGCACATTCACGTCGCGCAATCGTCTGCCGGAATACGATCAGTTCGTCGACACGCTCAAGAAGCATGTCCCATGGATGGTGCGCGGCCTTATGCGCGCCGCGGCAGGATCGGGCGAGCTGACGGTAGAGCGCAGGCGCGAGGGTCACGAGACTTTCACGAGGGGCACTCTTCGCAACATCGAAAGCGAGAGCTTCGGCACGGTGCGGGGACTTGAGATGCTCCACGCCAACGACCTGTCGGCGCGATCAGCTGATCTGCTGAGACAGCTGCGGATGTTCACTCCGGCATCATTCGACGAGTTGGAGCCTACGCAGCAGAAGCTGGCGCTCGAACGTCTGAGCCGCGCTGTCATTGATGCTAGGACCGTCAGAAGAGCGATACGCGGGGTGACAGACTTCGTCTCGCACGACAATCTCTCGACCGTCTGTCGTTGGGCGACGGCTGCGGGCCCTGGCGGAACTTGGCGCGTCGCTAGCGATCAGATCTGCGGTCCCTACTTCAGCTTGAAGGTTCCGCGGCCGATCAAGGACCCGCTGTTGCCTGCACTGGATCAGCAGGAGGAACTCCGCTACTGATCGAGTGGGCGGCGGCTTGCCTCCAGTGCGATCCCCAGCCGGTCGCGCAGGTTCGGTGTCCACCCCAGCGGCGCGGGATTTCAATGCCTTGCGGATTCGATCAAGGGGTTGGGCTGCGTCCGGATGTCCACCCCTGCCGCGCCCTATAGCCGGATGGGAGAATCCCATTCTGGACCGGAATTTGCTGCGTCAACAGCAGGTTACTCCTCCGGGCACTTCCCGCCGGCCTGCCGCGTCCTGATGCACGCCAGCCGCGCCCGGCAGTCGGCGCCGGCTGCGCGCACGCCGGCCCGGTAGCGCAGATCATCCTCGACGGTCACCGGCGGCGCCGGGACCGGGGGCTCGTCCTGGCAGGACAGCAGGGCGGCCGGGTGCTCGACCGGCACCAGCTGGATCTTCGTCACGATCCGGGGCGGCGGCTCCTCCTGCGGCTTCCCGGCGCAGGCGGTCAAGGTAGCGATCAGCAGCAGGGCAGGCAGTGGCGAGCGGAGCCTTCGCATCGGGATCACGGGCGGCCTCCTGGTAGACGCCGACGAGCTTCTGGCCGGCCTTCTTCGCGCGCCCGAGCTCGGCCTCGATGTCGGCCATGTCGCGGACGTGGGCGGCGCGCAGCCGGGCGAGTTCCGTCAGGTTCTCGCTGTTGAGCCGGGTCACGTCGTCGACCTGGCGCTGCAGGACGGCCTTGTCGGCGGCGAGGCGCTTGGCGAGATCGGCGGCCTCGTCGAGCGCCACCTGCCGGTTGTGCAGCACCACCTGCGAGGCGGCGACATAGCCGGCCACCGCGAGCCCCGCGACGCCGACGATCCACCACGTCGCGCCGCCACCGGTCACGAGGTCGAGGAGCTTGCGGATCATGAGCACCATCCCTCTCGCCTGCCGTAGGCCCTGGCCGCGTCCTGGGTCGGGAAGCCGGCGAGATAGGTCCGGCAGACGCGGGTCCGCCACTGCCACCGCGGGTCCTCGCGCAGCATCTCCTCGAGCGCGACGTCGGTCGGGCCGAGGGGTGCTACGTTCCAGTCGCCGACGGCGGGCATGGGATCAGCTGCCGCCGTCGACGAGCGCGGCGCCCGAGACCCCGAGCGCGACCGCCGCGGAGAGGATCGCCCCGATCAGCGTCGCGTGCGGCGGGTCGGCCGGCGCGCCCTCCGCGCGCAGCTCCGCCCAGATGTAGGCGAGGTGGTACCAGCCGACCTTGCTGGCGCCTGCCAGGAGCGTCGCCGGCGAGGCGACCCAACCATCGTGGACCGCCAGCACGATGGCGGTCGGCAGCGTCACCAGGGCGCCGGACGCGGCCATGGCGAGATATGCCTGCCGGGTGCTCAGCCCCTTGCGCGACGGCGTCCGGTTCAGCCCCGAGCCGCCGAGGTGGCCCATCGACCAGGCGCCCGCGGTGCCGGCCCACAGCAGGCCGGCCGCCGCCGGCCCGCTCATCCACCAGTCGTCGCCGATGTCGACGCCCCACCGGACGAGCGCCAGCACGGCGAGCGGGAGGCCGATGACGGCGAGCCCGACCTTCTTCCAGTGGTTCTTGGGCGCGCCTTCGGGCTTGACCGGCCACCAGAAGCCGCCCTGATCGCGGACCCAGCCCCACAGGGCGCCCCAGGCAGCATAGGGCGGCGCGGCGACGATCGTCGCCACGATGATGATCATCGTGGTCATGATGGTGGTCTCCTCGACCATTCGGGTGACGCCGACGGCATGGTCGGCGGGGACGCTCAGGCGTCGGGGTCGTCGACCTTCCCGCGCGCGAGCGGGGCCATGGCCCGGGGCGACACGCGGGCCGCGTAGTTGACGACGGCCGCACGGCGGGACCGATCGTCCTGGACGGCGAAGCCGACGTAGCCCAGGACGAGCGAGGCAATCAGCGCGACCAGCGCCTGGACGATGAAGCCCTTCTGCGCCAGCACCTGGGCGTCATCGACGAAGTGCAGCACGTACGACGTCTCGCCCATCGCCCAGGCGAGCACCGCGAACATGACCCAGCGCCGGCGGGCCCAGGGGACACCGAACTTCCGTCCGACGATGTCGTCGTCGATCGCCGCCGGGTCGATTTCGTCGTCGAGCTCAGCCATCAGCCGGGCGTCAGGAAGAGCTCGCGCTCGGCGGTGCGGCGGCGGGTAAGCCCGGCCATGACATTGCCGCCCGCCTTGTCCCAGCGCAGGAACTGATCGGCCGCCGCCGCCATCCGGCCCTCGTTGACCAAGCGGGCCAGCGTCGAGCGCGCGAAGGCGCCGGCGCCGATGTTGAAGGCCAGGCAGACCATGGCCGAGAACTCGTTGCCGCTGACCGCGACGCCGATCGCCTCGTCGACCGCACGGGAGAACCGGCGCACGTCATCCTCGAGCTGGCGGTCGGCCCGCTCCTGCGTCCAGACCGTACCCGGGCGGACCTCGGGGCCGACGTGGCCGAAACCGATCGTGAACGGCTCGCCGCCGGTTCCCGGGTCGGGATACGCACGCAGCTCGCAGCCCTCGAATTCCTTGATGAGCGCCAGGCCGGCCTCGTTGATCTCGCGTGACATCGTCCCCTCCTACTCCGATCGGAACTGCGGCACGTCGCCCCCGGTGAAGGGGGCGTGCGGCGGCGGCACCCGGCGCTGCGCCAGCGACTGCCGCACGCTCTCCGTGAGCGCGCCGATCTGGCCCTCCATGCGCCCGATGCGCTCGCGCGTCTGGCTGTCGACGCGGGCGTTCTCCTCCTGGCGCGTCTCCAGGCGTCGGAGGGCCTCGCGGATCTCCGCCATGATCTCGCGCTGCCGCACCTCGGTCGCCTCGATGCGCCGGTCGACCTCGACGAAGCGCCGGTCGTGGCCGTCGACGCGGCCCTTCAGGTCGTAGTAGGCGACGAGGACGGCGAGGATCGTCGACGCGGCCATGAACAGGTGACCGGCGTTGATCGTCGGGTCGAAGCGCAGGCCGCGTCGGCCGTTGCCGCCGTTCAGGTCCGCCATGCCCGCCTCCCCTCACAGCTCGACGATGGCGATGGGCCAGCCCCAGCGGTAGTTCTGCTGGTGCTCGACCGGTGTCGGCTCTTCCAGCACGCCCAAGATGGTCAGCCGGTCGACGTGGATGCCGCCCTCGGGATCGGCGCAAAGCAGGATCGGACCGGTGCCGCCCCGGGCGATGGCGGTCTCCAGCCATGTGGCCAGGGCCAGGTCGCGATGCTGCCAGCGGAGCGCACCCGAGGCCCTGCGCCGACGCCACAGCTCGCGCTTGTGCAGCGTCCCGCCGCGGCTGCGCCGGCGGTTCATCTCGGCGATCGGGCCGATCGTGAAGCCGTTCTGCAGGTTGATCGCCGGGCGGACCGACATGCCCGCCCACAACATCGAGATCTGCAGGAAGCCGTCCGGGTTCCCCGCGTCGCGGAACTCGAACGAGAGGCGCGACACGTCGACGCCGGCGAGCAGCACGAACAGGCGCGAGACGCCGCGCGGGTCGCGCTCGTCGGCCGGCAGCTGGCCGTTCGAGGGCCGGCCGTAGGCGATGTAGCCGCCCGACGGCGCCTGCGTCGTCGGGACATAGGCGACCCAGCCGCCGGTCACGCTGGGATAGCTCGACCCGAGCGCGTCGAGGGCGACCGTGCCGGCCTCGATGTCCGCGTCGGTCAGGCGGGCGCCGAAGGCGAGCAGCCGGCGGATGTGGACCGGTGCGGGTCCGCCGAGCGATATCCGGTTCAGCCCCGTCGGGAAGGCCGCGACGGTGTCGTGCGACGACAGCGTGCCGGCCAAAGCCGCGCGGACGTCGTTGGCCGCGACCGCGACGGCCGCCGTCTTCAGCGTGCCGTCGAAGGCGCCGGTGCCCAGCGTTAGGGCGGCGACGATCGACGTGGCCGCATCGACGCGGGCCGCCACCGACGGTGCGTTGAACTGCTCCAGCCCGACCCGGTTGTCGCCCGCCCCGTCGTCGATCTGCGCGACCCAGTAATCGGTCGAGGCGGCATGGACGACCGGCATCGAGAACGCGGCCGCCAGCGTCACGCCGGCGATGTCGGCCGGGATGTGGAAGGCGAGCGCCGCGCCCGACAGCACCATCGTCTCGGCTGCGCGGTCGCCGGCGAGATAGCTCGACGGGTAGAGGCTGGTTCCCGTCACCTCGAGCTTCATGCCCCAGCCCAGCAGCCCGTTGCTGGTGTTGCCGGCATAGCTCGGATTGGCATCCGTGCCGTCCGCCGTCGCCAGGTAGACCGCCAGCGTCCCGGCGCCGGCGCCCGATGCCGTCACCATCCGCATGGAGACGCGGAACCACCCTCCCGCCAGCTGCTGGATCTTCGCCGTCACGCCCGACGACAGGTGACCGACGGTGCCCGCGCCGGCGAGGCGGAAGAAGGCCCATTTCGCGGCGACGCCGTCGTCGATCTTCAGGCACAGCCACTCCCGCTGCTGCGCCTTGAAGTGGCCACTGAAGATGTAGCCCTGCGAGGCGGCGAACGTCTTCGCCTGGGTGATGCCGTGGGCGCTGGTGCCGCTCGCCTCGACGAGGCGGTCCGCCTCGGTCGCCCCGTTGGGGGCGGCCGCGGCGTTCGACGAGACGGTCGTTCCCGACGTCGTCCAGGACCCCAAGGCCTCCGGATTCGCCAGCAGCTGCGCCGACGCGAAACCTTCGATCAGCAGGCCGAGCGGCGCGCCGGTCAGCGGGTCGTGGTCGTAGCGAGGCTCGCCGGCGGCGGCCAGCACCATGACGCCCGACCCGTCGACGTAGTAGCCGTCCG
The DNA here is from genome assembly GCA_050187535.1 of Alphaproteobacteria bacterium. Lineage (GTDB taxonomy): Bacteria > Pseudomonadota > Alphaproteobacteria > ATCC43930 > Allostellaceae > Allostella. Next base: position 6,960 of record JBFWXJ010000150.1, read on the forward strand.
AGCTCCGGCCGAACGTCCAGCCCGCCGGCACCGTCTCTGCCGCCTGCGCCGTCCAGTCGATGTCGAGCGGCGCCCCGCCGATCGAGATGCGCACCAGTGCGGCGTCGGTCGCGTTGAGGTAGCCGAGCCAGACATGGTCGATCCGCCTGACCACGCCGAAGTCCATGGCGAAGCGGGTGTCCGCCGGGTCGGCGCTCGCCGTGCGCGCATAGTGCAGCGTGCGGTCGTCGAGGAGGTTCGTCAGCGGCAGGCTGGCGACCCAGGCGCCGCCGCTGAAGGCGATGGCCGGGCTCTCCCACACCCAGTTGAGCCGGGCGATCAGCGCGTTGGCCATGCTACCTCCACAACACCAGCGTGCCGCCGAACTCGGCTGCGCGCTCGGTCATGCCGACCACCACCATGTTCGTCGGCTCGTCGATGCCGAGGCTGGGCGCCACGATCTCGACCGTGTCGCCCTGGCGCAGCCCGAACACCGTCATGGACACGTCGCCCTGGTAGGGCTGGCGGTCGGGCGAGAAGATCTCCAGCAGCAGCGGCGCCCGCGTGTCGGCCGAGGCGCGGAAGGCGAAGGCGGTCGGATAGAAGGCCTCGCCCGCCCCCAGGTCCCTGGTGCGCACGTCCTCGTCGGTGCCGAGATCCGGCCGGTTCTCCCGCCACTCGCGCAGCACGAACTCGCGCATGGCGTCGGTCGCCGCCGTCGCGATCTCCGTCTTCTCGTGCACCCGCCAGCAGCGCTCCGCGCCGACGCGCACGCGCCACAGCGCCGGCGGCGCCTGCAGGCGGGTGATCGACAGCCACTCCTCGGCCTCGTCGATCCGCGCCACCGCGACCTCGGCCGGCGGCCCGAAGGGTGCGAAGGTGACCAGCCCCGAGCGCGTCACGTCGAGGAACCAGTGGACGCTGCCGAGGATGCGGTCGACCGCCTCGCGACCCGTCTCGGTCCCGTCGCGCAGCACGTCGCCCAGCGGGTCCGTCTCGATCGCGTCGAGGGCGGCCAGCGCCGTGCCGTCGACCTCGCCGGTGCGCAGCACGAAGGCGGTATCCGCCCCCATCGTCTCGACCGGCTCCTTCACCCGCAGCGTCGTCGTGCCGACCTCGACGACCGTGAACAGCTGTTCGGCGTTGGCCGCCGTGCCGTGCAGCGAGAACTGGTGCAGCGGCTCCATGCCGAGCGCTTCCAGGTCGCCGCCGCCGAACGAGAACGTCTTCGTGCCGGCGTCGGCCGCGACCGAGACCAGCGTTCCCTGGTCGACCTCGACCAGCCGATAGCCCATGCGGTCGCGCAGGATGTGCCGCAGGAAGTTCCCGGCCGTGGGATCGTCGGCGATCGCCGGCCTGGCCCAGGTCGCCGCGACGCGCCCGCTGCGGCCGTCTAGACTGCCCACCGTGCCGCCGCTGCCGGCCACGCCGTCCCACAGCGGGTCGTCGTCGCCCCCCGGAACCGTGCCGGCACCCGCCTCGGTCGTCCCGCCGGCCGGCACCAGCGCCGAGCCGCCGCCGCCGGCACCCGCCCCGCCCGCGTCCTCGCCCGCACCGCCGCCCCCGCCGAAGCGGCCGCCACCGCCGCCGCCGCCCGGCTGGTTCGCGCCGTCGCCGCCGTCGCCGCCCGCCGCGGCCGTGCCGTCCGCGCCCGGATGGCCGCCCGTGCCGCCGTCGCCGCCGGCCACGGAATCGGCGCCGGCACCCGACTTCGCGCCGACCGTCTCGCCGTCCTCGCCCGCGTCGCCGCCGCCCTCGCCGCCGTCGACCGCCTCGGCCGCGCCGCCGCCGCCCGGCGCCACCGCCAGGCGGACGCCGGCGCGCAGGATGCCCGACGCACCACCGCCGCCCGAGGACGCCGCCACGCCGCGCAGGCCGCCGTCGCCGCCGGGGGCGATCGCCGACGAGCCGCCCGTGCCCTGGCCGGCGCCGACCGCGAGGATGTGGCCGCCGTCGCCGACGACGATCGTCAGCGTCTCTCCGGGCGTGACCGCGATGGTGCAGGCGACATAGCCGGCCGCACCGCCGATCGCGTTCACGTTGCCGGCCCCGCCGCCGCCCCAGATGGCGAACACCATCTCCTCGACGCCGCCCGGCACGACGAAGGCATAGGACCCGGGCTCGCTCCACACCCGCCGCCCCGTCGTGCCGCCGCCGCCGCCGACCACGTCGACGCACAGCGGCAGGTTCGGCGTCACGTCGTTCGGCGCCCAAACGAGGCCGCGCGCCTCGTCCACGTAGATCTCACCCGGCGGCGGCGGGAAGCTGCCGGCCAGCGCCACGCCCAGGCCGCCGTCGGTGGCGCTGCCGACCGTCCAGGCGCCCTCCGCGCCGCGGTAGAGGAAGTAGCCCTGGACGACGCCCAGGTAGTCCGGCTCGTGCCGGCGCACGATCCCCATGGGAGCGGGCACCGCCTTGCCGGCCAGGTCGCCGCCGCCCTCGTCGGCGCGCAGCCAGATCGACCAGTCCGAATGGCTGCCGGTGCCGCCCGCCTCGGTCACCGTCACGTCGAGCTCGCCCGTCGCCGGGTCGTATCCGTCGACCGCCCCCCACATCCAGGTGCCGCCGAGATCGCTCGTGCGTGCCGCCACGACGAAGTCGCCGGCGACGGCGGCCGGGTCGAGCCGCACCTGGACGTCGTCGAGCGTTCCGGCGAAGGCCGCATCCGCCGCGAAGGCGATGTCCGTGGTCGAGCCGACCGCCGTGAACGTCAGGTCGACGGTGTCCGAGGCGTCGATCGGCGCGCCCACGGCCGAGCCTTCGACCAGCAGCTGCAAAGTGCCGGCCGACCGGGTGACGACGGCGCGCACGCGATAGACCTGGTCGAGCGCCGTCGACAGCGGCTGCGCCAGCTCCGACGCGGTGCCGGCGGACTTCGCGGCCTTGCCGGCGGATTGCGCCCAGCCGGTGCCGGCCGTCCAGCCCGACAGGTTCGTCGCGAAGCCGCCGTTGGTAACCAGGTCCGGCACGACGAAGGTCTGCGCGCCGGTGCCGACCGTGACGCCGGTCGCGCTGTTCAGCAGCACGCGGTTGCCGGCATAGACCAGCTCCTGCACCGGGCGGTCGAGCCGCTCCAGGTTGTCCGTCAGCTGGATCGACGCCTTCTCGCCGTCGATCAGCGCCTCCTGCATCGTGCCCACGAACACCGGCACGAAGTCGTCGTAGCGCCAGGTCCGGTGCCCCAGCAGCACGCGCGCCGCGCGCCGGCGGAAATGCCAGCGCCGCTGCCCCGCGGTCGAGGGATTGCCCAGCGCGTTGAGGGCGCCGTCGCTGTTGTCCAGCTCGACCGAGCCGCTGTTGGTGCCGCTCTCGGCCAGTAGCTTGCCGTCCTGCCACAGGTCGCGCGCGAAGGTGTAGTCGAGGAAGCGGTCGTCGAGGTGTTCGTTCGGGATCGTCGCGTCGGGGTCCGTCGTCATCCCGTGGCTGCTGTAGCGCAGCGGCACGACCTTCCCGGCGACGGCGTCGTAGGGGAACAGCTCGACAATCCACTCGGGCGTCGCCGAGTTGTCGGCGATCAGCGCCGCCAGGTTTCCGGGCTCGGGGTAGCGTGGGCCGTAGGGCGACGAGGCATAGAGCGACGCCGGCCCGCCGCGGACGCGGATTCCGCCCCCGCCCGCCGTCAGCGTCGCGCCCTGCGAGGTGTCGAGCACGGCCGTGCCGCCCGCCACCGCGACGGTGCCGCCGCCGGCCGTGAGCACGGCGCCGGTGCCGGCGGTCAACGCCGCAGGGCCGCCGGTGATCGCGATGGCGGCTCCGGTTGCCGTCAGCTCGGCGCCGATCGAGAGCGCCGGCGACCCGCCCGCCAGCGCCAGCTCGGCACCGCCCGCCGCCAGCAGCTGCCCGGTACCGGTCGTCAGGCCCGCCGGTCCGCCCTCGGCCGCGATCTCGCCGCCGCCCGCGACGAGCTGCACGCCGACCGACAGCGTGGCCGGCCCGCCTTCTGCCGCGACCGCACCGCCTCCCGCGGTCGCCTCGTAGCCGATCTCGACCGACGCCGGCCCGCCCGCGATCTCGATCGCGCCGCCGGTCGAGGCGACGAAGCCGGTCCCGGCGACGAGTGCGGCGGGGCCGCCTTCGACCGCCAGCGAGGCGCCACCGGCCGCGATCTGCTGGCCGACGACGATCATCGCCGTGCCGCCGCGGATCTCGACGCGGGCGCCGCCGACCGAGAGGAGCGCGCCGGTGCCCGCCTGGAGGGTGACGGGCCCGCCGGACGCGGCGACCTCGCCGCCACCCGCGGCCAGCACCTGCCCGGTGCCGGCGACCAGCGTCGCCGTGCCGCCCCGCGCCTCGATCCGCCCCGGCCCCGCGGTCAGCACCGCGCCGGCGACGAGCGCCGCCAGGCCCGCCGCCAGCGCGATGCGACCGCCCCCCGCGGTCAGGTCCGCGTTCTCGCCGGCCGTCACGTCCGGCTGGCCGCCGACGATCGCGACCTGTCCGCCGCCGGCCTCGATCAGCTGGCCGGTGCCGGCGACCAGATCGGCGGCGCCGCCCTCGACCGCTATCTCGCCGCCGCCCGCGGCCAGGACGCTGCCGGTGCCCGCCGTGAGCGAAGTCGGGCCGCCTTCGACCGCGACGGTCGCGCCGCCCGCCTCCAGCTCCTGCCCGGCGACGACGGCCCCGGGGCCCCCGGCAACGGCGACCTCCGCGGCGCCGGCGGCCAGCGCCGCGCCCGTGCCCGCCAGCAGCGTGGCCGGGCCGCCGGTGATCTCGACCCGGGCACCGCCCGCAGAGAGTACGACGCCGACGCCCGCGACCAGGACGGAAGGCCCGCCCTCGATGGCAACGCCACCACCGCCCGCCGTCAGCGCGACGCCGACCGAAGACGACCCGATGTCCGAGTATGGTGCGCCGGAGTAGGGAGCGCCCGAGTAGGCCATGACGCGCTAGGGCGCGGTCATTCCGGCCAGGCGACGGCGGCCGGCACGGCGGCTGCCGCCTCGGCCGTCTCGGCGGCCAGCACGGCAAGCTCGCCGATGTCCGAGGCGCCCCGGATCGCATTGATCGCAGCCCAGATCGCCAGGCCTGCCGCCACCTCGGCTGCCACTTCCGCTGACCAGGGCTTGGCCTCGAAGAGCGCGATCTCGGCGGCGCGAGCGGTCAGGTTGCGCTGCCGGTGCGCGGGCGCGATCAGCAAGATGCGGCGCTCCGCTTCCGCCCGCACGGCCACCAGCGCACGAGCCCGCGCTGCGGCGAGCTTCTCGGCCGCGGTCGGTTGAATCGCGAGATAGGCCGCGGTCTCCTCGGCAGTCATCTCGCGGGTCTGGTTGTTGCGGACGTACGTGACCATTACGCCCTCCGCGCGCGCAGGCCGTACCAGCGCACGACGCCGCCGTTGAATGTGCCGCCATTGGCATGGGTTACCCGGACGCCGGCAGCGTTGGCGTCGTTACGTGTGCCCGTGAACATGTCCATGGTGGCCTCGGTCTGCGCGTTGCGCATGATGCTCGTCCAACCGAATGCCTGGAAAATGTTGTCGCCGCGCGGAATGTGGATGGTGAAGAAGCCGCTGAATTGGTCGCCAGAGTTGCTGTTCGTGACCGATGCCGTGATGCCGCTGGCGTTGGTCGCCTCATTGCCGGCGTAGGTGCCGAACGCTGTCGACGATGTCGTTGCGTAGTCTGACGTGATCGCGCTGCCAGCCGTGTCGATGGCCTGCAACACGAGGTTCCACGAGCCGTCGCTCTGCGAGACGCCATCGAGGAGGATTTCCCCGCCGATGATCTCGGGGTCGTCGAAGAAGACGCTGTCCTGGTAAAGGTCGACGGCCGAGCCCGAAGCGGCGGTCTCCCCGAAGAAGACGAGGCCCGTCGCGCGCGACGTCCAGAAGGCCGACCCGTCGCACCAGATGTCGAAGGCCTCGCCGGCATAGGCGACGACGAGGTCTTGGCTATCGATCTGCTCGGAGCCGTTCGGATTGAAGAAGTCGTAAAGCAGGCTGTCGTAGTCGCCACCCATGATGACGCGGCAGCGCCATCCGGCACCGAGCGTGGCCGCGGCATCGAGAGCAACCGTCGCCCCCGAGGCAGTTACGATCACGGTCCCGCCGTTGTCGGACCCGACCAGCGTATCCGCCCCCGAGATCGTGCGAGCGCTGGGTACGCCCAACGTCGTGCGCGCGGCCGCAGCGTTCGCGTCGTCGAGCAGCGTCTGCGCGAAGGCCGAGACACCGAGCGTGGTCAGGAAGGCGCCGGCCGTGGTGTCGTCAAGCAGGGTCTCGACAAACGACGACAGCGGGACAGCGGTCAACTGGCCCGCGGCATTCGTCTTGAAGAGGCCGGCGGCGAGGTTCCAGAACGATCGCGCCGCCGGGTCGACGCACGCGATTTCCTTCGTCCCGGCGCCCCACG
>JBFWXJ010000151.1:0-13225 GCA_050187535.1 Alphaproteobacteria bacterium
TCCCGGGCGGGCTGATCGCGGTCGGCCTCTTCGTGGTCGTCGTCGGCATGCTGGTGAAGCAGCCCGACCTTGGCATGGCGGTCGTCGTAGCGGCCGTGTGGCTGGTGCAGGTCTTCCTCGCCGGACTGCCGATGATGTTCGTCGTGCTGCTGGGTGCGGGCGCCGTCATCGGCCTGTTCGGCGCCTACCGTCTGTTGCCGCACGTCGCCAGCCGCATCGACCGCTTCCTCGATCCGTCGACCGGCGACAGCTACCAGATCGACCGCTCCATCGAGGCGTTCGCCAATGGCGGGCTGTTCGGCCGCGGGCCCGGCGAAGGCACGATCAAGAACTGGCTGCCCGACGCCCATGCCGACTTCGTCTTCGCGGTGGCCGGCGAGGAGCTGGGGCTCATCACCTGCCTGCTCATCGTCGGGCTGTTCAGCGTCGTCGTGCTGCGCAGCGTGCTCCGCCTGATGCACGAACAGAGCCTCTTCGTGATCCTGGCGGCGGCCGGCCTCGTGACCCAGCTCGGTCTCCAGGCGCTGGTCAACATGGCCTCGTCGCTGCACCTCATGCCGACCAAGGGCATGACGCTCCCCTTCATCAGCTACGGCGGTTCGTCGCTGCTGGCGCTGGCGTTGGGTGTCGGCATGCTCCTCGGGCTGACGCGGCGGCGCTTCGGCGGGGCCGACACGTGACGATCCGGGTCGCACTCGCCGCCGGCGGCACCGGCGGGCACCTGTTCCCGGCCGAGGCGCTGGCGTCGGCGCTCGCCGCCCGCGGCGCGCGGCCCATGCTGGTGACCGACCCGCGCACCGCCGGCTTCGCCGCCGTGCCGGGCCTGGCCGTCCACCGGCTGCCGCTGGCGCCGATGCGCGGCGGCATCGTCGGGCGCCTGCAGGGCGGCATCGGGCTGTGCGCCGGCACGCTGGCCGCCCACCGCCTGATGCGCCGCGAGCGGCCGGACGTCGTCGTCGGCTTCGGCGGCTACCCCTCGGTGCCGACCGTGCTGGCCGCCCGCCGCCACGGCTGCCCGGTCGTCCTGCACGAGCAGAACGCCGTCCTCGGCAAGGCCAACCGCCTGCTCGCCCCGCGCGCAGCGGCGATCGCCACCTCCTTCGGTCGCGTGCGCCTGCTGCCGCCCGAGTTGGCGGCGCGCGTCGTCGAGACCGGCAATCCGGTGCGGCCCGCAATCGCCGCCGTCCGCGCGAGGGCCTACGAGCCGCCGGTCGCCGGCGGCCCCGTCGAGATCCTGGTGATGGGCGGCAGCCAGGGTGCCCGGGTCTTCGCCACCATCGTGCCCGCCGCCATCGGCCGCCTGGCCGACGATCTTCGCACCCGCATCCGCGTGGTGCAGCAGGCCCGCGCGGACGATGTCGCCGCGGTCGAAGCGGCCTACGGGGCGCTGGGCGTCCCGGCGACGGTCGCCCGCTTCTTCGACGACGTTCCCGACCGCCTCGCGCGGGCCGCGCTGGTGATCTCCCGCTCCGGCGCATCGACGGTGGCCGAGCTGGCCGTGGCCGGCCGGCCGGCGATCCTCGTGCCCTATCCGCACGCAGCGGACGACCATCAGACCGACAACGCCCAGCACCTGGCCGATGCCGGCGGCGCCTGGGTCGCGCCCGAATCCGGCCTCACCGCCGAGACGCTGGCGGCCGTGATCGCGACGCGGGCTGCCGCCCCGCCGCGGCTCGCCGCCGCCGCATGGGCCGCGGCCGCAGCCGGCCGACCCGATGCCGCCGAGCGTCTGGCCGACATGGTCATGGCGCAAGCCCCCGCCCGCCCGCTGGAGAATGCGGCATGAGGACCATCCCGCTCTCCATCGGCACGATCCACTTCGTCGGCATCGGCGGCATCGGCATGTCCGGCATCGCCGAGGTGCTGCAGCACCTCGGCTACCAGGTGCAGGGCAGCGACGTGGCCGACGGCGCCAACGTGCAGCGGCTGCGCGCCGCCGGCATCCCCGTGACGATCGGCCACCGGGCGGAGAACCTGGGCCAGGCCCAGGTCGTCGTCGTCTCCTCGGCGATCAAGGCCGACAACCCGGAGGTCGCCGACGCGCGCGCCCGCCTGCTGCCGGTGGTGCGCCGGGCGGAGATGCTGGGCGAGCTCATGCGGCTGCGCTGGTCGATCGCCATCGCCGGGAGCCACGGCAAGACGACGACCACCTCCATGGTCGGCGCGATGCTGGATGCGGCGGGCATGGAGCCGACGGTCATCAACGGCGGCATCATCAACGCCTACGGCACCAACGCCCGCATCGGCCGCGGCGAATGGATGGTGGTCGAGGCCGACGAATCCGACGGCACCTTCGTGAAGCTGCCGGCGACGATCGCGGTCGTCACCAACATCGACCCCGAGCACCTCGACCACTACGGCACCTTCGACGCCGAGCAGCGCGCCTTCGTGCAGTTCGTCGAGAACCTCCCCTTCTACGGCTTCGCGGTGCTGTGCATCGACCACCCGGTCGTGCAGAGCCTGATCCCGCAGGTCTCCGACCGGCGGGTCGTCACCTACGGCACGAGCCCGCAGGCCGACGTGCGCGCCGTCAACGTGCAGCTCGGCGCCCGCGGCAGCCGCTTCGACGTCGTGCTGTCCGACCGGCTCGACGACAGCCGGCGCCGGATCGACGGCGTCTCCATGTCGATGCTGGGCGCCCACAACGTGCAGAACGCGCTGGCGGCGATCGCCGTCGGCGTCGAGATGGGCTTCGACGACGCCGCGATACGCAAGGCGCTGGCGAGCTTCGCCGGGGTCAAGCGCCGCTTCACCCGCACGGGCGAGGCCGGCGGCATTGCGGTCATCGACGACTACGGCCACCATCCGGTCGAGATCGCGGCCTCGCTGAAGGCGGCGCGCGCGGCCACCGGACGCGGCGTCATCGCCGTCGTGCAGCCGCACCGCTACACGCGGCTGTCCAGCCTGTTCGACGATTTCTGCACCTGCTTCAACGATGCCGACGCGGTGATCGTCGCCGATGTCTACGCGGCCGGCGAGACGCCGATCGCGGGCATGGACCGCGACGCGCTGGTCGCCGGGCTGCGCGCCCACGGCCACCGCCATGTCGTGCCGCTGTCGGGGCCCGATGCCCTGGCGCCGATCGTGCGCGAGCTGGCACGGCCGGGCGACCTCGTGGTCTGCCTCGGGGCCGGCTCCATCACCCAATGGGCGCACGCGCTCCCGGGCCAGCTCGCGCGGCTCGCCGGCGGCCTGCGCGCGGCGAACGGCGCATGACGGCGACCCTGCGCACGGTCGAGGCAGACGCGATGCCCGCAACCGGACGGCTGATCGAGCGGCTGCCGCCGGTGCGTGGCCGGCTGACCGAGAACGCGCCGCTCGCGCCGGTCACCTGGCTGCGCGTCGGCGGCTCCGCCGAGGTTATGTTCCGCCCGGCCGACCGCAACGACCTGGCACAGTTCCTCGCGGCCAAGCCGGCCGACGTGCCGGTGACGGTCATCGGCGTCGCCTCCAACCTGCTGGTGCGCGACGGCGGCGTGCCGGGCGTCGTCGTGCGCCTCGGCCGCGACTTCGCCGGCATCGCGGCCGAGGGCACCCGCGTGACGGTCGGCGCCGCGGCGCTGGACGTGAACGTCGCCATCAGCGCGCGCGATGCGGGCGTCGCGGGGCTGGAGTTCCTCGCGGGCGTCCCCGGCACGATCGGCGGCGCCCTGCGCATGAACGCCGGCTGCTACGGCCGGGAGATGAAGGATGTGCTGGTGCGCCTGGAGGCGCTCGACGGCCAGGGCCGCCTGCACCTCGTACCAGCTCCCGCCGCCCGCCTCTCCTACCGCCATTGCGGCCTGCCCGAGGACTGGATCTTCGTCGGCGCCGTGCTGACTGGCACCGCCGACACGCCGGCCGCGATCGGCGAGCGCATGGCGGCACTCGCCCGCCGGCGCGAGGAGACGCAGCCGATCCGGGCGCGCACCGGCGGCAGCACCTTCGCCAACCCGCCCGGCGAGAAGGCCTGGGCGCTGATCGACCGCGCCGGCTGCAGGGGCCTGCGCATGGGCGGCGCCATGGTGTCGGAAAAGCACTGCAACTTCCTCATCAACACCGGCGACGCCACGGCGGCCGACGTCGAGGCGTTGGGCGAGGAAGTGCGGCGGCGGGTGGCACGGCAGAGCGGGATCGAGCTGGCCTGGGAGGTCCGGCGGATCGGCGTGCCGGGACCGGCGGCCGGCGGCACGGGAAATGCGGAGGGAACGCCATGACGAAGAAGCGGGTGGCGGTCCTGATGGGCGGCTGGTCGGTCGAGCGCGAGGTGTCGCTCGTGACCGGCCGGGAATGCGCGGCGGCGTTGCGCGAGGCCGGCTACGCCGTGACCGAGATCGACGTGCGCCGCGACCTGGCCGCGCTCATCCGGGCGCTGACGCCGCGGCCGGACGTGGTGTTCAACGCCCTGCACGGCACCGGCGGCGAGGACGGCACCATCCAGGGCGTGCTCGACATGATGGAGCTGCCCTACACCCATTCGGGCCTGCGGGCTTCCGCGCTCGCCCTCGACAAGCCGACCGCCAAGCGCATCTTCGCGGCCGCCGGCCTGCGCTGCCCCGACGGGCGAGTGCTGCCGATCGAGCGGCTGGCCGCGGGCGAGCCGCTGCCGCGGCCCTTCGTGCTGAAGCCGACGCACGAGGGATCCAGCATCGGCGTGATGATCGTCCGCGAGGGCGAGAACGCGCCGATGCCGACCGCGGCCGAGTGGCCCTACGGCCCCGAGGTCCTGGCCGAGCGCTTCATCCCCGGCCGCGAGATCACCGTCGCCATCATGGGCGACCGGGCGATCGGTGCCTTGGAGATCCGGCCGCGCGGCGCCTTCTACGACTACACCGCGAAGTATGCGTCGGGCGGCTCCGACCACGTCGCGCCGACCGAGATGCCGCGCGCGACCTACGAGGAGGCGCTCGACATCGGGCTGCGCGCCCACCGGGCGCTCGGCTGCCGCGGCGTCAGCCGCGCCGACCTGCGTTGGGACGACCGCGCCGAAGGCGGCCTCTACCTGCTCGAGATCAACACGCAGCCGGGCATGACGCCGACTTCGCTGGTGCCGGAGATCGCGGCGGCCGCCGGCTACAGCTTTCCCGCACTCTGCGCCTGGATGGTGGAGGAGGCCCGATGCGGATCCTGAACCACCCCATCGCTCCGGGCGGCCCGCGCCGCGACAAGACCGGGCGTCGCGTCGCCCGCCGGCGTGTGTGGCCGCGCTGGACGCGACCCGCCCTGGTCGCCGCCGGCATCTTCGCGGCGGTGTCGGCCGCCGGCATCTCCTGGCTCGCCTGGAAGGAAGGCTGGGCGGGCGAGGCGGCCGCCCATGTCGCCCAGCGGCTCGTGGGTGCCGCCGCCGAGGCCGGGCTCTCGGTCGACGAAATCCTGGTGGAGGGCCGCCTCCACACCCCGCGCGAGATGATCCTGTCGGCGGTCGAGGCGAGGCGCGGGACACCGCTCCTCTCGGTCGATCCGAGTGCGGTCAAGGAGCGTCTGGAGGGCCTGCCCTGGGTGCGTTCGGCCGCCGTCGAGCGGCAGCTTCCGGGGACGATCTACATCCGCCTCGTCGAGCGCCGGCCGATGGCCGTGTGGCAGCGCCGCGGCCAGCTCGTCCTCATCGACCACCAGGGTCACGAGCTGGGCGACGAAGGCATCGAATACTTCCCCCGCCTGCCCTTCATCGTCGGCGAGGACGCCCAGCGCGTCGCCGCCGACCTGGTCGGCATGCTGGCGGGCGAGCCCGCTCTCCAGGGACGCGTGGTGGCGGCGATCCGCGTCGGCGGCCGACGCTGGAACATCCGTCTCGACACCGGCACCGAGATCCTGCTGCCCGAGGAGCGCGCGCCGGAGGCCTGGGCCGAGGTCGCGGCCCTCGACCGCTCGCAGCGCCTGCTGCAGCGGCAGATCTCCGTCATCGACCTGCGCGACCCTTCGCGCATCAACCTGCGCCGGGCGAAGGACGGCTCGGGCGCACCCTATCCCGGCAAGAAGGACCGCGACGCATGAAGGCGCTCGCCCGCCAGCGGGGACCGATCGCGGCTCTCGACGTCGGCACCACCAAGACCGTCTGCTTCATCGCCCATTCGGACGGCGGCCAGCTGCAGATCGGCGGGATCGGCCATCAGGCGTCGCACGGCATGCGCGCCGGCACGATCCTCGACATGGAGACGGTGACGACGTCGATCACCAACGCCGTCTATGCCGCGGAATCCATGCTCGGCGACCGCATCCGCGACGTCTTCGTCAACGTCTCGGGCGGCCAGCCGACCTCGCGCATCGACCATGTGGAGATGGCGCTGTCGGGCCGCGAGATCGCCGATTCCGACATGCGCCGCCTGCACGACCACGGCCGCGCCGTGCTGGAGCCGGGCGATCGCCACCTGCTGCACTCGATCCCGACCAGCTACGTCGTCGACGGCAACCGCGGCATCCGCGACCCGCGCGGCATGTACGGCGAGCGGCTGGGCGTCCAGCTCCACACCGTCACGACAGCGTCGAGTGCCGTGCGCAACCTGGCGCTCTGCGTCAACAAGGCCCAGCTCGAGATCGAGGGGCTGGTCGCCTCCCCCTTCGCCGCCGGCCTCGCCTGCCTCGTCGAGGACGAGATGGATCTCGGCGTCACCGTCATCGACATGGGCGGCGGCACGACCTCGCTCGCCGTCTTCTCCGACGGCAAGGTCGCCTTCACCGACGTGGTGCCGATCGGCGGCTCGCACGTCACCAACGACATCGCCCGCGGCCTGTCGACGCCGACCGTCCATGCCGAGCGCATGAAGACGCTCTACGGCAGCGCCATCGGCTCGCCCGCCGACGAGCGCGAGACGATCCTCGTGCCGCAGGTCGGCGAGGACGACGACCAGCAGGGCAACCAGATCCCGAAGTCCTTCCTGGCCGACATCATCCGGCCGCGCATGGAGGAGACCTTCGAGATGGTCCGCGCCCGGCTGGAAGCGAGCGGTCTCGACAAGGTCGCCGGCCGGCGCGTGGTGCTGACCGGCGGCGGCAGCCAGCTGCCGGGGGTTCGCGAGCTGGCGGGACAGGTACTCGCCAAGCAGGTGCGACTCGGGCGGCCGCTCCGGATCGCCGGGCTGGCCGAGGCGACCGGCGGCCCGGCGTTCGCCGTGTGTTCCGGGCTGCTCCACTACGCGCTCACCCAGCGCGCCGAGGAGCCGCTTCCGGTGCGCTCGGCGAAAGCCGCCCGCAAGGGCTATGTCGGCCGATTCGGCTCGTGGCTGAAGGAAAACTTCTGATGCGAAGAATCCGAGTCGCCGACACACGATATGGGGTTCCCAAGAACCCCCGATACATTCCATAGTGTCCATCCGACAAGCTCCGAACCCGGAGGCACCCATGCCGATCAACCTCTCAGTCCCCTCGCACGACGAAATCGTGAAGCCGCGAATCACGGTCATCGGCGTGGGCGGTGCCGGCGGCAACGCCGTCAACAACATGATCCGGGCGAACCTGGAGGGGGTCGAGTTCCTGGTCGCCAACACGGACGCCCAGGCGATCTCGCAGTCGCTGGCGACCCGCAAGCTCCAGCTCGGCGCGAGCGTCACCCGCGGGCTCGGCGCGGGCGCGCGCCCCGACGTCGGCCGGGCCGCCGCCGAGGAGGCGCTGGACGAGCTGCTCGACCAGATCACCGGCTCCAACATGGTGTTCATCACCGCCGGCATGGGCGGCGGCACGGGCACCGGGGCAGCTCCCGTCATCGCACGGGCCGCCCGCGAGCAGGGCATTCTGACGATCGGCGTGGTGACCAAGCCCTTCCACTTCGAGGGCATCCACCGCATGCGCGCGGCCGAGAAGGGCATGGAGGAGCTGCAGCGTTTCGTCGACACGCTGATCATCATCCCGAACCAGAACCTCTTCCGCATCGCCAACGAGAAGACGACCTTCGCGGACGCCTTCAAGATGGCCGACGACGTGCTGCATTCGGGCGTGCGCGGCATCACCGACCTGATGGTCCTGCCCGGCCTCATCAACCTCGACTTCGCCGACATCCGCACGGTGATGCAGGAGATGGGCAAGGCGATGATGGGCACCGGCGAGGCGACGGGCGACAAGCGCGCGATCGACGCCGCCGAGGCCGCGATCTCCAACCCGCTGCTCGACGACGTGTCGATGAAGGGCGCCAAGGGCGTCCTCATCAACATCACCGGCGGCATGGACATGACGCTGTTCGAGGTCGACGAGGCGGCCAACCGCATCCGCGACGAGGTCGATCCGGACGCCAACATCATCTTCGGCTCGACCTTCGACGAGAAGCTGTCGGGCCGCATGCGGGTGTCGGTGGTCGCGACCGGCATGGACGCCGAGCAGGCCGAGAAGCCGCGCACGGTCATCCAGCTCGTCAGCGACCGCGACCGCGCACCCCCGTCGCTGCCGGCCGAGCCGACCATGGAGCCCGTCCGGGCGGTAGACCCGATCCGCGCCGGCGGCAGCGCCGTCGCGACGGCGCATGCGCAGCCGATGGCGCTGCCGCTCGCCGGCACGGCGGTCGCCGAGGCCCATGCGCAGCCGCTCGGCCGCACCGCCGAGGTGGCGGTGGCGCCGCAGGGTGGCCCGTCCCACGGCCACGCCATCGGCCTGCCGCTCCATGCGGAGCCGGAGCCCGAGATGGACGAGGCGCCCAAGCAGGCGGCCGGCGGCGGCTTCGGCAGGCTGCGCGGCGGCATGAGCCTCTTCCGCCGCGTCACCGGCGCGGCCGCCGCCCCGGCGCCCGCCGAGCGACCGCGGCAGGCTCCGGCCCAGCCCGAGCGGGTCGAGCCCGCGCCGGCGGTCTCGCGCGCGGCGACCCCCGCCGCTCCCGCCCAGCCGCCACGCGGGCGGCTCGCCGGGGTCGATCCGGCGGAGCGGACGCAGCAGTCCTCGGCCGAGGAGGACATGCTCGACATCCCGGCCTTTCTGCGGCGTCAGGCCAACTGATCTAACCCACTGATATACCGCGCGGAATGTTGTAACACCGCGCAACAATCTTTGAGTTGAGCGCTCCCTCCCCCGTAGCTAGATGGGGAGGGAGCGCTTTTCTTTTGTGCACCAGCGTTGCTTCCGTTGTTCCCCAGCGAACCCGTCGCCCTCCCCCGCCCGGCAGGTTCCGTTCGATCGGAAAGGCATCCGTGAACGCGATCAGACACCTCGCCGGACCGACCCTGCGACACACCATCAAGTCCGCGATCCATTGCACCGGCGTCGGCCTGCATTCGGGTCAGCGCATCGTGCTGCGGCTGGTGCCCGCCCCCGCCGGAACCGGGATCGTGTTCCGCCGAGTCGACCTGGCGGGCGCACCCGAGGTGCCGGCCCTCTGGGACCGCGCCGTCGAATCCCCGCTGTGCACCACGCTCGTCGAGGATGGCGTCACCGTGTCGACGGTGGAGCACCTGATGGCGGCGCTGGCCGGGATGGCAATCGACGACGTCGTCGTCGAGCTGGACGGGCCTGAAGTGCCGATCATGGACGGCAGCGCCGCCCCGTTCGTCTTCCTCATCGAATGCGCGGGCATCGCCGAGCTGGCGCAGCCGCGTCAGGCTATCCGGGTGCTGAAGGAGGTCCGCGTCGGCGACGGCCAGCGCTGGGCGATGCTGCGGCCCGGCCCCGTCCAGTCCTTCACCTTCGAGATCGACTTCCCGCACCCGGTGATCGCACGCCAGCGCTACGGCGTCACGCTGCACAACGGCACCTTCAAGAGCGAGCTCTCGCGGGCCCGCACTTTCGGATTCCTGCACGAGGTCGACAAGCTGCGCTCGCTCGGGCTCGCCCGCGGCGGCTCGCTCGACAACGCGATCGTCATCGACGAGCAGCGGGTGCTGAACGAGGAGGGGCTGCGCTACGGCGACGAGTTCGTGCGGCACAAGCTGGTGGACAGCATCGGCGACCTCTACCTCGCCGGCGGCCCGATCCTCGGTCGCTTCGAGGGCTATCGCTCGAGCCACGCCCTGTCGGCCCGCCTCCTGCACACGCTGATGCGCGACCCGACCGCCTGGGCGCCCGCTCCGGTCGAGGGCGGCATCATCACGCCGGCCTGGGAAACGGGCGAGCTCGCGGCGACCGCGTAACCCGACCGCTTCTCCGCCGCTGGCCTTTTCGTTTCCCCGGGGGCGCCGGCTTGCTATCTAGGGCCGCGGACGGCAGCGGCCGTCCGAATCGTCGAACCCGCCGGGACAAGTCTATGCCGCGCCCGACCACCATCTTCCGCGCCGCGCTGGTCACCCTCGCCTTGGCGGCGTCGGCCTGCAGCTCCTCCAAGGAGGAGACCTATGTCGAGCGCCCGGTGGAGGAGCTCTACAACGAGGCGATGAACAGCGTGCAGCAGGGGCTGTACCGCACCGCCGCAAAGCAGTTCGACGAGGTCGAGCGCCAGCATCCCTACTCGGTCTGGGCGACCAAGGCGCAGCTCATGGCGGCCTTCAGCCACTACGAGGACGCCAAGTACGACGACGCGATCGTCGCACTGGACCGCTTCATCCAGCTCCATCCCGGCAACCGGGACATCGCCTACGCCTACTACCTGAAGGCGCTCTGCTACTACGAGCAGATCACCGACGTGCAGCGCGACCAGCGCAACACCGACCGCGCCCTCAAGGCGCTGGAAGAGGTGACCAAGCGGTTCCCCGAGAGCCGCTACGCGCGCGACGCCAAGCTCAAGATCGACCTGACGCACGACCATCTCGCCGGCAAGGAGATGGCGATCGGCCGCTACTACCTGAACCAGGGCAACTACCTGGCGGCCATCAACCGCTTCCGCGTCGTCGTCGAGAAGTACCAGACCACCAGCCAGACGCCGGAAGCGTTGCACCGGCTGACCGAGGCGTACCTGGCGCTCGGCATCACCGACGAGGCGCAGACCGCGGCCGCCGTGCTGGGCCACAACTTCCCCGGCAGCGACTGGTACGTCGACAGCTACCGCCTGCTCACCGGCAAGGACCTCAGCCCCAAGCGCAACGAGGGCTCGTGGCTGAGCCGCATGTGGGACACGGTGTTCTGACCGGCCGACCGGACCGCCCGCGTCGCCGCGGGCGGGCCTGATCGTCCGCTCAGCCGCGCAGCCGGGTGATGAGCGCCGGGCTGATCGTCCCGTCCACCGGCAGGTTGTTGGCCCGCTGGAAGGCCTCGATGGCCAGCCGCGTCCGCACGCCCATGATACCGTCCGCCGGACCCGCGTCGTAACCGCGCGCGCGGAGCGCATCCTGGACCCAGGCGACGTCGGGATCGCCGGGTCGCGGTGCGGCCTGGGGAACCGATGCCCCCGTGCCCGGCGGCGGATAGGCCGGCGGCACGTATCCCGGCGCCGGCCGCGGCGTGTAGCCCTGCGGCGGCGGCGCGTAGGCCGGCGGGTTGTACGCGGGCGGATTGTAGGATGGCGAATTGTAGGTCGGCGGGCTGTCCGGCGGCACGAAGCCGGGCGGCGGATAGGGCGAATAGGTTCCCGGCCGCGCCACGATCCTGGGCTGCGAATAGAGCATGTGGTCGAGCAGGTTCTGCGTCGCCTCGCCGTCGATCGGCAGGCCTGCGTCGCGCTGATACTGGCGGATCGCGTCGACCGTCTGCAGGTCGAGCACGCCGTCGTCCGGCCCCGGCCGGTAGCCGCGGGACTCCAGCTCGTCCTGGATGCGGAGCACCAGCTCATGATGCTGCAGGATCGGCCGCGACGGCGGCTGGACATAGGCGGGCGGAGGAACATAGGCCGGCGGCGCCACGTAGGCGGGCGGCGGCGCATAGACCGGGGGTGGATAGTACGCCGGCGGCGGCACGTAGACCGGCGGGGGAGCGAAAAGCGGTACGTTGAACTGCATGTGCCAGTGCGGGCGCTGGGCCGACGCCGGCAGCGCCACGAGCATGGCCGCGCCGGCGAGGGCGGTAACGGTAGCGATGCGCATCATCCACCTCGGACCGGTCCGGGATCGGGGGGCGGGCCGGAACACCCGCAGGATAACGGGTGACGGGCGATTTTCGTTCCGCTTTCCGCGGTGCCCGAGCGCCGCTAGGGTGCCACACGGATTCGCCTGATCCCCGCCCATGCTCTCCGCCCTCTCGATACGCGACGTCGTGCTGATCGACCGGCTCGACCTCACGCCTGAGCCGGGCCTGACGGCCATGACCGGCGAGACGGGAGCCGGCAAGTCCATCCTGCTCGACGCCCTGGGCCTGGCGCTGGGTGCCCGCGCCGACAGCGGCCTCGTCCGCGCCGGCGCCGCCCAGGCGAGCGTCACCGCCGAGTTCGCTGCCGCCGACGGAAAGGCGGTGCGCGCCGCCCTCGACGAACTGGGTGTGGCGCCGGAGGACACGCTGCGCCTGCGCCGCACGGTGTCGGCCGATGGGCGCAGCCGCGCCTTCGTCAACGATCAGCCGGTCGGCGTCTCGGCGCTGCGCCGGATCGCCGAGGGGCTGGTCGAGATCCACGGCCAGTTCGACCAGCAGGGTCTGCTCGACCCCGCCGCCCATCGCCGCCTGCTCGACGCCTTCGCCGGGCACGACGCCTTGCTGGCCACCGTCGCCGGCGCGCACGCGGCACGCACGGCCGCGCTGGGGGAGCTGGCGGCGCTGCGGGAGGAAATCGCGCGGGCGCAGGCGGACGAGGGCTTCCTGCGCCACGCCGTGGCCGAGCTGGAGGCGCTCGACCTGCAGCCCGACGAGGAAGCGCGTCTGGCGGAAGAGCGCGCCCAGCTCTCCCATCGCGAGCGCGTGCTCGACGCCGCCCGCGCGGCGCTCGCCGAGATCGAAGGCGACCGCGGCGCGGAGAGCCGCATCGCGGCCGCCGCCCGGCTGGCTGCCCGGCAGGCCGAGCGCGCCGCCGGCCGCTTCGAGTCCGCGATCGGCGCCCTCGACCGCTCCCTCAACGAGCTTCGCGAGGCGGCCGCGGCCCTGTCGGCGATCGCCCGCGACCTCGACGGTGGCGGCCGCTCGCTGGAGGCGATCGAGGAGCGCCTCTACGCGCTGCGTGCCGCCGCCCGCAAGTACGGCGTGCCCGTCGACGGGCTGCCGGCGCTGGCCGCCGACCACGCCCTCCGCCTCACTCGCATCGAAGACGGTGCGGCGGGCCTCGCCCGGGCGGAGAAGCGTGCGGCCGAAGCAGAATCGGCCTACCGGGACGCGGCCGACGCGCTGTCCCGGTCACGGCGCACGGCGGCGGCGCACCTCGATGCAGCCGTCGCGGCCGAGCTGCCGCCCCTCAAGCTCGAGCGCGCACGCTTCGCGACCGCCATCGAGAGCGGCGGCGAGCCCGGCCCCGAAGGCACCGACCGCATCGCCTTCACGGTCG
>JBFWXJ010000152.1:0-13223 GCA_050187535.1 Alphaproteobacteria bacterium
GCGCCGCCTTGCGCCCGAGCGCCCGCCAGGTGCCCGCGAAGCCGAAGGCGAGCGTCGCCACGATGGCGAGTGCCGCGGTCGCGACCACCGGTGCGGGCAGGAAGGTCCAGGGCGCGCGCATCACGCCAGTCAGCACGAACCAGCCCGACAGCGTGCCGAACAGGGCGGCGACGATCGCCGTGGCGACGCCGAGCAGCCCGTGCTCGGCCAGGAAGGTGACGAGGATCTGCCGGCGGGTCGCGCCCAGCACCTTCAGGACCACGGCGTCGCGCACCCGGCGTTGATGACCGGCGGCGAAGGCGCCGGCCAGGACCAGGAGCCCGGCCACCAGCGTGACGGCCGCGGTCGCCCCCGTGGCGGTCGCGATCTGGCCCATCATGCCGTCGACCGCGTCCAGCGCATCGCGCACGCGGATCGCCGACACGTTGACGAAGCGGTCGGTGACGGCGGCCAATAGCGCCGCCTCGCGCTCGGGCGTGACGCGGGCGGTCGCGATATGCGTCTGCGGCGCGCCCTCGAGCGTCCCCGGTGCGAAGACGATGGTGAAATTGATCGAGAGGCTGGTCCAGGCGATCCGCCGGAGGTTGGCGATCGTGGCCGTGATCTCGCGGCCCAGCACGTTCACGGTCAGCGTGTCGCCGACGCCGAGTCCGAGCCCGCGCGCGATCTCCGCGTCGAAGGAGATGATCGGCGGCCCGGCGTAGTCGGCCGGCCACCATTTCCCGGCCGTCACCTCCGAGCCCGCCGGCAGGTCGCGCGCATAGGTCAGGCCGCGCTCGTTGCGCAGCGCCCATTCGGCCTCCGGCGCCACTTTCGCCTGGTCCACCGGCACGCCGGCGAGCCGGGTGATGCGGCCACGCAGCGACGGCACCCGGTTGGTCCGCTCGACGCCGGGGAAGCCTTGCACCAGCGCATCGAACTCGGCCACCTGGTCCGGCTGCAGGTCGATGAAGAAGAAGGTGGGCGCGGCGGCGGGCATGGCCTCGCGCACCTGGCGCTCCATGTTCGCCTGGACGAGCGCCACGGCGACCAGCGTCGACAGGCCGAGGCCGAGGGACAGCACGACGGAAGGCGTCGGCGCGCCCGGCCGGTGCAGGTTGGCGAGGGCCAGCCGCAGCGATGGCCGGCGCGGGCGCGGCAGCGCGCGGGCGACGGCGGCCACCGCCCAGCCGGCACTGCGGAAGATCGCGAAGCCGGCTGCCGAGCCGACGACGAACCAGAGGGCGAGCCGCCGGTCGGGCGCGGTCGCCACGGCCAGCGCCGCGAGCGCCAGGATGGCGGCCGCTGTGCCGGCGGCGATCGCGAGCCCGGGGCGGCTCCGCGACGGCTCCAGCAGGTCGCGGAAGAGCTGGGCCGCGGGAATGGCGCGGGCGCGCCCGAGCGGCCACAGCGCGAAGGCGAGGGCGGTCAGCAGGCCGAAGGCCGCCGCCAATGCCAGCGGGGCCGGATAGACGGCGACGCGGGCTGCGACGGGCAGCGCGTCGCCGATCAGGGCTGCCGCCGCCCATGGCAGGGCCGCGCCGACGACCAGCCCGATGGCGATGCCGAGGCCGGCCATGGCCATGACCTGGATCAGGTAGCTCGCCATGATGGTGGACGAGGGGGCGCCCAGGCATTTCAGCGTCGCGATCGTCGTCCGCTTGCGCTCGAGGAAGCTCGCGACCGCGTTGGCGACGCCGACGCCGCCCACCAGCAGGGCGGTCAGCCCGACCAGCGACAGGTAGAGGCCGAGGCGCTCGATGAAGGACCGCAGCCCCGGCGTGGCGGTGGCGGGCGTGCGGGCGCGCCAGCCGGCGTCCGGGAAGCGCCGGCCCAGCTCGTCGGCGAAGGCGGTCGCGTCGGCACCCGCCGGCAGGACGACGCGATAGCGGTAGGAGACGAGGCTGCCCGGCTGCACCAGCCCGGTGGCCGCGAGGTCGGCGGCGCGGATGATCGCAGGCGGGCCGAAGGCGATGCCGGTCGCCGCCCGGTCGGGCTCCGACACGATGGTGCCGCGCACCGTGAACTCCGCCTCGCCGATGCGGATGCGATCGCCGACGGCGACGCCGAGGCGTGCGACCAGTGTCGGGTCGATCATGACCCCCATGCGTTCGCCGCGCAGCAGCGCATCGGGTCCGCCGGCGGGCGCCGTCTCGACCGCGCCGACGAGCGGCCAGGCGTCATCTACGGCACGCAGCTCGACCAGCGTGCGGCGGTCGCCGGCGCGCGCCATGGCGCGCATCTCGACGACTTCGGAGACTTGCCCCGCTTCCCGAAGAAGGGCGTGGGCCTCCTCGGCGATCGGGCGATGGACGTTGCGCAGTTCGACGTCGCCGCCCAGCAGGCGGCGCGCGTCGGCGTCCAGGCCGGCCGTGACCGCAGCGGCGAACGACCCGACCGCGGCGATCGCCGCGACACCGAGTGCGAGGCAGGCGACGAACAGGCGGAAGCCTGCGAGGCCCCCGCGCAGCTCGCGCCGCGCGAGGCGGAAGGCGGCGGCCGCCTGCATGTCGGGCCGCCTCAGCGGGCGACGGCGCGCATGGGCGGGCGGCGCTCGTCGGCGACGATGCGCCCGTCCGCCAGGCGGATCGTGCGGTCGGCACGGGCAGCCAGCGCCATGTCGTGGGTGATCAGCATGAGCGTGGTGCCGTGGCGCCGGCGCAGATCGAGCAGCAGATCGATGACCTGCTCGCCGGTAGCGCCGTCGAGATTGCCGGTCGGCTCGTCCGCAAGCAGGAGCCGGGGACCCGTGGCGAAAGCGCGGGCGAGCGCCACGCGCTGCTGCTCGCCGCCGGAAAGCTGGCCCGGATAGTGCGCCAGCCGATGCCCGAGCCCGACCGCTTCCAGCCCCTGGCGCGCCCGCTCGAAGGCGTCCGCGCGGCCGGCCAGTTCCAGCGGCACGGCCACGTTCTCGAGCGCCGACATCGTCGCGATGAGGTGGAAGGACTGGAAGACGATGCCGACATGGTCGCGGCGGAAGCGGGCGAGGCCGTCCTCGTCGAGCGTCGAGAGATCGCGGCCGGCGACGGTGATGCGCCCCGCGGTCGGCCGTTCCAGCCCGGCGGTCGCCATCAGCAGCGTCGACTTGCCCGAGCCGGACGGGCCGACGACCGCCACCGTCTCGCCCTCGTGCAGCGTCAGGTCGATGCCGCGCAGGATGTTGACGATGCCGGCATCGCTCGCCAGCTTCACCTCGACGGCATCGAGAACGGCGATCGGGGAGGGAGACGGCATGGTTCGGCCGCGCGTGGTGGACGGGACGGGCGGGACAAGGCCGCCCGCGGCGGGCCGTGAGCCACCGGCCGAATATGGCCCGTCCCGCCGCCGGTTCAACGCGGGCGCGGCCGCGCTGGCGGTCACCATCGCGTTATTCGCATTTCCCGTGATCGCCGCCCCGCAGCGGCTGCTGGCGCTGGGCGACAGCCTGACGGCCGGCTTCGGCCTGCCGGTCGAGGACGGGTTCACCGCTCAGCTCGGGCGCGCGCTGAAGGCGGCGGGGCGCGATGTCGCGGTGATCAATGCCGGCGTTTCGGGCGACACCACGGCAGGCGGGCTCGCCCGCATCGACTGGGCGCTCGCCGACAAGCCGGACGCGGCCCTGGTGGCGCTCGGCGCCAACGATGCGCTGCGCGCCCTCGACCCGGCCCGGGCCGAGGCCAATCTCGACCGCATCCTCGCCCGGCTGAAGGCTGCCGGCGTCCCGGCGCTGCTGGTCGGCATGCTGGCCCCGCCCAATCTCGGCCGCGACTACGGCCAGGCGTTCGACGGCATCTACGCGCGCCTGGCCGAACGCCACGGCGTGCCGCTCTACCCCTTCTTCCTCGACGGCGTCGCCGCGGACCCGAAGCTCAACCAGCCCGACGGCATCCACCCCAATGCCGCCGGCGTTGCCGTCGTCGTCGAGCGAATGCTGCCCGCCGTCGCGAAGCTGCTGGACGCTGCGAAATGAGGGGTGGCGTTCACGGTCGTCCGTTCACACCGTCCGCAGGCCGAGATGTTGCACCATGGGAGCGAAATCGCGGTCGTCATGCAGTAATGCGCAATCCCGTTCGATGCAGAAGGTGCCGATGACGATGTCCGCCGTCTTGCGGATCGTGATGCCGAGCTCTCGAAGCCGTCTGTAGTTTCTCGCACCGCGCGCGGCGAGTTCGGGGTCCAGCAAGGGGATGACGGCAAACCGACGGAGCAGCCGCTCGATGCGCGCCGCATGGGTCTCGTCGCGGGCGCCCTGGAGGACCTCCAGGAGGATGAGATCGCCGACCAGGAGCGGCTCCCGTCCCGCGGAGAATTCGAGCTTGGCGGTCGCTCGCGTCCTGGCACCGCGCAGATGCGCGATCCATACCGAGCTGTCGACGACGATCACCCTTGCTCCGGCAGGCGGTCTCGACGCATCTCCTCAAGATCGCCTTCCCACCCCAGCCCCTTCAGTCCGGCGAGCGCCTGGGCCTCGCAATGGAGTCGGACAAGCAGGCGCAGTCCCTGTTCGACCGTAGCCCGCTTTGTCGGCAGACCGGCCGCAGCCATGGCTTGCGCAAGCAGCTCGTCGTCGATCTCGATGTTGGTGCGCATCGCTATGCTCGAATCGATGTGTAAACATCGTAGATAGTATACACATCGAGCCGGAAAAGCTATCTCATAGGTGCGGTTCAGTCTCCCGCGAGACGCCGCCGGCCGGCCCTCGCGGCCATCTCCGCACGGATTTCATCGGTGTGCTGGCCCAGCATGGGCGCGGGACGGCGGACGGCGCCCGGCGTTTCGGACATCTTCACGGCCACGCCGAGGTTGCGCATGCGGCCGGCGGCGGGGTGATCGGTCTCGACCACCATGGCGCGGGCCGTCATCTGAGGATCGGTGAAGAGCTCGTCATGGGCCATGACGGGGCCGGCCGGGATGCCCGCTGCCTCCAGCGCCGCCAGCCAATGGGCGGACGGCTGGAGCGCCAGACGCTCCTGGATCAGCTCGACCAGCACGTCGTTGTTGGCGACGCGGTCGGCGTTGGTCAGGAAGCGCGGGTCTTCGGCCAGCTCCGGCCGCCCGATGATCGTGCAGAGGCGGCCGTAGAAGTTGTCCTGCGACCCGCCGATGGTGAGCCATCCGTCGGCGGTGCGGAACACCTGGTAGGGCGCGCTGCCGCGATGGGCCTGGCCGATTCTGGGCGGCCGCTCGCCAGTGGCGAAGACGTGGGCGGCTTCATAGACGCCGAGCGAGGACGCCGCCTCCAGGAGCGAGGTCTCGACCCATTGCCCGCGCCCCGTCCGCTCGCGTCGCCACAGGGCCGAGAGCAGGCCGACCGCCAGGAAAAGACCGGCGGCGACGTCGGAGATGGCGATCGGCAGGCGATGGGGCGGCCCGTCGACCGGGCCGTTCACCGCCATCAGGCCGGACATCGCCTGCGTCATCAGGTCGAAGCCGCCGCGCTGGGCGTAGGGGCCTGTCTGACCGAAACCCGAGATCGACGCAAGGATCAGGCGCGGATTGCGGGCATGCAGGGCATCCCAACCGAGGCCGAGCCGGGCGAGCGCCCCCGGCCGCAGGTTCTCGACCACCACATCGGCCTCGTCGACCAGCGCCAGGAACATCTCCTTGTCGGCCGGATCCTTGAGATCGAGGCAGATGCCACGCTTGTTGCGGTTCCACACCATGAAGGGTGCGCTCTCGCCGCCGACGAAGGGCGGCATCTTGCGCGCCGGATCGCCCGCTCCGGGCGTCTCGACCTTGACGACGTCGGCCCCGTGGTCGGCCAGCAGCATGGCGCAGTAGGGACCGGACAGGTGGTTGGTGAGATCGATGACGCGCAGGCCATCGAGCGCGCCCCCGGGTGCGTTCGGCTGAGAAGCGGTCGGGGTCATGCGGGGCGCCTCCTTCTTCGCGGATGGGACGTTCCCGTGCGATCCTAGACCATTGCAGGTCGCGCGATCACATCCGTTGACGATGGGGTGAGATCGCCTGTGCCGGCGCCGGCCCGGGGCCCATATCGAAGGCCATTCACAGGCAAGGAGATCGCGATGAGCCTCGGCAAGCTGTTCGGTCGGTCCCACGCCGCGGCACGGGGCGCCTATCCCGTGGCCAGGAGCGAGGACGAGTGGCGCCGCACCCTGACGCAGGAGGAGTTCCACGTGCTGCGCGGGCACGGCACCGAACGGCCATTCACCAGCCCGCTCGAAGGCGAGCACCGCGATGGCGTCTTCCTCTGCAAGGGCTGCGGCCAGCCGGTCTTCCGGGCAGACGCGAAGTTCGACAGCGGCACCGGCTGGCCCAGCTTCGGGCAGCCGATCGCAGGCGCGGTCGCAACGACGGTGGACCGCGGGTTCATGATGGTGCGCACCGAGGTCCACTGCGCCAATTGCGGCGGGCATCTCGGACATGTCTTCGACGACGGCCCCGCGCCGACCGGCCTTCGCTACTGCATGAACGGTATCTCTCTCGACTTCCGGCCGGCCGATGGGGAGGAGGCGCAGTCGGCGACCGCGGCGTGCGACATCAGTTAGAGCCGACCGCGGGGGCCGAAGCCCTCGGTCCCTGCCCGCTTTGCGGCCGCGAGATGGTGCCGGGCTACAGCGTGAACCTGCATCACCTCGTGCCGCGCCGCTTCAAGGGGCGGGACGTGGTCGCGATGCATCGGGTCTGCCACGACAAGATCCACGCCGTGCTCTCGGACCGGGAGCTGCGCGACCACTGGCATTCGATCGACCGCCTGCGCCGGCACCCCGACATCGCGGCCTTCGTGCGCTGGGTCGCGCGCAAGGCGCCGGATTTCGTCGACGGGCACCATGGCGGCGGCCGAAACCGCCGCGCGAGACGCTGATCCACCGCTATTAGGTGTTCCGTCTGCCGCGCCG
Organism: Alphaproteobacteria bacterium; assembly: GCA_050187535.1. Lineage (GTDB taxonomy): Bacteria > Pseudomonadota > Alphaproteobacteria > ATCC43930 > Allostellaceae > Allostella. The sequence goes on from JBFWXJ010000152.1 coordinate 6,819, forward strand.
CGCCTGCAAGATGCTCCCAACGAGCCGCCGAAGACGCGCGGACAGGGAACGGTACGGGGAGCGGAATGCGGGGGATCGCGGCATTCATCCGCCTGGTCGAGGCGGCAAACGATCGCATGGGGCGGGCGGCCTCGTGGCTGGCGCTCGCGACTGTCGTGATCTGCGCGACCGTGGTGATCCTGCGCTACGTGTTTTCCATCGGCCTCATCTGGCTGCAGGACCTCTACGTGTGGACCCACGCCGCGGTCTTCATGCTGGGAGCCGCCTTCGCGCTCATGCGCAACGGCCATGTCCGCGTCGACATCTACTATGCCAGTATGTCGCCGCGCGGCCAGGCATGGGTCGAGATCCTGGGCTTCTTCACCTGCCTCGTGCCGTGGATCGGCGTGCTGGCCTGGCTCGGCTGGCCCTATGTCGCCGCCTCGTGGGAACTGGGCGAGGGGTCGGCCCAGGTGGGCGGCATGCCGGGCCTCTTCGTGCTGAAGACGGTCATCCTGGTCTTCTGTGCGGCGATCTTCCTGCAGGGGTTGGCCGGCGTCGCGCGGGCCTTCCTGCTGCTGGCCGGATATCGCGGCATCCCCGCGCCGCCCGCTCAGGCCTGAGCCGCTCCGATGCTCGAGAGCCTCTCCACCGGCGACTTCCTCGCCATCGCCTTCTTCTTCTCGATCTGCGTGACGCTGCTCTTCGGCTATCCGATCGCCTTCACGCTCGCCGGCACCTCGCTGCTCTTCGCCTTCATCGGGCATGAGCTCGGCGCCTTCGACTACAGCATCCTGATCGGCCTGCCGTCGCGCTACTTCGGCTCGATGACCAACGAGGTCCTGGTCGCGGTGCCGCTCTTCATTTTCATGGGCTTGGTGCTGGAGCGCTCGGGCATCGCCGAGGCGCTTCTGACCACCATGGGGCAGCTCTTCGGCAAGCTGCGCGGTGGCCTCGGCTATTCGGTCATCGTGGTGGGCGCGCTGCTCGCCGCCTCGACCGGGGTGGTCGGCGCCACCGTCGTGACGATGGGCCTCATCAGCCTGCCGGCGATGATGCGGGCGGGTTACAGCAACCGGCTGTCGACCGGCGTCATCTGCGCGTCCGCGACGCTGGCGCAGATCATCCCGCCGTCCACCGTGCTGATCTTCGTCGGTGACCTGCTGGCGGGCGTGAACCAGCAGGCGCAGCTCCGCCGCGGCAACTTCTCGCCCGACCCGGTCTCCGTCGGCGACCTCTTCGCGGGTGCGCTGATTCCCGGCATCGGCCTGGTCAGCCTCTACCTGCTCTGGATGATCTACAAGGCGATCTTCGAGCCGGAGAGCTGTCCCGCGATCGTACTCACGCCCGCGGAGCGCCGCGGCCTGCCGCGCCGGGTCGCGTTCGCCCTCATTCCGCCGCTCGCCCTCATCGTGGCCGTGCTCGGCAGCATCCTCGGCGGCTTCGCGACCCCCACCGAATCCGCTTCGATCGGTGCGGTCGGTGCGATGGTCCTGGCCGCGCTGAACGGCCGGCTGTCGTTCGACACGGTGCGCCACGCGGCGCTCGGCACGATGATGACGTCGTCCCTCATCTTCGTGATCGTACTGGCGGCTTCGCTCTTCTCGCTGGTCTTCCGCGGCCTCGGCGGCGAGCACATGGTCGAGCAGGCGCTGCACGCGATGCCCGGCGGCGCGTTCGGCGCCATGCTCGTCGTCATGTTCATCATGTTCGTGCTGGGGTTCTTCCTCGACACGTTCGAAATCATCCTGATCATGTTGCCGATCTGCGGGCCGCCGCTGCTGATGCTGGGCCTCGACCCGATCTGGCTCGGCGTGATGATCGGCGAGAACCTGCAGACGAGCTTTCTGACCCCGCCCTTCGGCTTCACCCTCTTCTACATGCGCGGCATCGCGCCCCCGTCGGTGACGACCGGGGAAATCTGGATCGGCTCGATCCCGTGGACGCTGCTGCAGGTCTGCGGGCTGGCGCTCGTCTGGGCCTTCCCCGGATCGGCCACCTGGCTGCCCGATCTCGTCTTCAAGCAGGAGCAGGCGCAGATCCGCCGCGAGGCGGCGCCCGATCCCGACGACAGCCCGTTCTTCGGCAATGAGGATTCCGGCCTCGACTCCGACCCGACCGAGCGGCAGTCGCCGGCCGACCGGCCGCCGGCGCGGCAATAGGGAGGGGCCTCCATGAATCTCGCTATCGGCCTCGCCCTGCTCGCCGTCTACATCGCGACGACACCGGTGCTCTGGCGTGCCTTGCGCGCGGGCCCGCGACCAGTCTGGCTGCGCCGCAGCGAGCTCAACCGGGAAGTCGTGATGGTGGCCCACATGCTGACGCTGATCGTCGCGGCCGGGCTGCTGGTGGACTGGGTGGCGGGGTAGGGCGGGGCCACCGGCACCCGCCCCCGCCGCCGCGCGATCAGCCCTGTTTGGGGCGCCAGTCGCCCGACGGGTTGGTATTGACCATCCACGGCACGCCGAACCGATCGACCAGCGAGCCGAAGCCGGGCGACCAGAAGGTCTCGGCGAAGGGCATCACCTGCCTGCCGCCCTCGGAGAGCCGCGCGAACCACCGCTCGGCCTCGGCCTTGTCGTTCGTGTGCAGGGTGACGTCGAAGCCGTTCTTCGGCTTGTCGATGTTGCGGGCCCATTCGACGTCCATGTCGGCACCCATCAGCGCCTGGTCGCCGACTTCGAGCCAGCAATGCATCAGCCAGTCCTTGTGCTTCTCGTCGGACGGCATCCCCGGCGGCCCGTCGCCGTACGGGATGGCGGCCGTCACCTTGCCGCCGAGGACCTCGGCATAGAAGGCGAACGCCGCGCGGCATTCGCCACGGAAGCTGAGGCTCGTCACGATCTTCATGGGATTGGTCCTCTCGGCTGATCTTCGCGTCAGGAAGGCGGCTCCGGAGCGCCCGCAGAGCGCGGCGTCGCCGTTGACACACGCTCTTTAAGGTTGATATCAACGTATCGGCGTGGGGGATGTCAACTTTGAAGACCGGGGTCGCAGCCGAGGTTCCGTTCGAGACCACGCTCCTGGTGCGTGACACGTGCCTGTGCCTGCATGCGCAGCGGGCGGCCCGCGTGTTGGCCCGGCGCTTCGATGCGGCGCTCAAGCCGTTCGGGATCACCAGCGGCCAGTTCTCGCTGCTCATGTCGCTCAACCGGCCGCAGCCGCCGGATCTAGGCGCCGTGGCGTCTCTGCTGGCCATGGACAGGACGACGCTCACCGCGAACCTGAAGCCGCTGGAGCGGCAGGGGCTGGTCGAGACGATCGCCGACGCGAAGGACAGGCGCGTGCGGCGCCTGCGGCTGACGCCCGAGGGCACGGCCGTGCTCGCCGACGCCGTCGCCGCATGGCGCCGGACTCATGGGGAAATCGAGGCGCCGCTGACGGACGCGCTGCGCCTGCGTGCCGAGCTCGCGCTCCTGTCCGGGTCGGCCGGCCGCCCACCCGTCGCCGCCGAGGCGGGCCGCGGCGCATAAACAGCGCGCCGCGGCCCCTCCCGGACAGCCTGCGCCCCGTTCCCGGGGCGCAGGCGGGTCCAAATCAGCCGTACTTGTATTCGAGCAGGCGGGCGTTGAGGAAACCCTGCTCGGCGATGCGGTTCCAGGCCATCAGCTCGCGACGGCCCTTGAGGAAGGATTCGATCACCTTCTTGGTGATGGCGTCGCCGCCCTCGCGCATCTCCGCCACGACCTGGCCGCAGGCCTCGCCATAGGCCTTGAGGAAGTCGTTGGGGAAGCGGCGGAGCTGGACGCCGTGCTGGCGGATCAGCGTCTCCAGCGCCGCGCCGTTGCGCGCGTTGAACTCCGAGGTCAGTGTCTCGTTCTCGGCACGCGCGCAGGCCAGCACGATCGCCTGCAGGTCCTTGGGCAGGCCCATCAGCTTCTTCTTGTCGAAGGTGATCTCGATCTGGGTGCCGGGCTCGTGCATCCCCGGCCAATAGTAGTACTTCGCGACCTTGTAGAAGCCGAGCGCCAGGTCGTTCCACGGGCCGACCCATTCGGTCGCGTCGATGGCGCCCGACTGCAGGGCCGCGAAGATCTCGCCCGCCGGCAGGTTGATCGTGGTCATGCCGAGCTTGCGCAGCGCCTCGCCGCCGATGCCGGGGATGCGCATCTTCAGGCCCTTCACGTCGTCGGGCGTGCGCACCTCCTTATTGAACCATCCGCCCATCTGGACGCCGGTCGAGCCGCCATGGACGCCCTTGAGGCCGAACTGGTCGTAGAGTTCGTCCCACAGCTCCTGGCCGCCGCCGAAGTTCATCCAGGCGGCGAGCTCGCTCGTCACCAGGCCGAAGGGCACGGTCGAGAAGAAATTGCAGGCCTTCGACTTGTTGACCCAGTAGTAGGGCGTGCCGTGGAACAGGTCGGCGGCACCGCGGGTCACCGCGTCGAAGCTCTCGAAGGGCGGCACCAGCTCGCCGCCGCCATAGACCTTGATGGTGAGCCGCCCGTCGGTCGCCTCGCCGACGCTGCGGGCAAAGCGCTCCGCGCCCGTTCCCTGGCCGGGAAAGCCCTTCGGCCAAGTGGTGACCATGCGCCATTCGATGCGGCCCTGGGCCAGCGCCGGCGCCGCGAGCGCGGCGGCGGACCCTGCCGTGCCGGCAGCTGCAGCGCGGATGAAAGACCGACGCTTCAAGGACATTTCCCCGATACCTCCCGTTGGTGGCGGCATTGCCGGCGTTCGGCGACCGCGACAGCGCCCATCTTGGGAATCCCTGCGCGGATTGGCAACAATCGGTATCGGCCCGCGTGTGCCCGACCGCCCACAGAACGGGCAAATCCGCGCATCGCTGCATGCCGGACTGGCAGACGGCGGCCGTCGTCACTAGAATCATTCGCAACACGGGGGTGCCGCGAGCCGGCCGCCCGTGCCGAACGAGCCCCACGCAGGATTCCGGGATCATGGATGCGAGCAGCACTCTCGCCCCGCCGCAGGCGCGGCGGGACATGTCGGTCATCGGCCTGATCTGTGCGGCGCACTTCGTCAGCCATGTCCATATCTTCATCCTGCCGCCGCTCTTTCCCTTCCTGAAGGACGCGCTCGGCGTCAGCTTCGTCGAACTCGGCCTCGTCATCACCGTCTTCAACGTCGCGACGGCCGTGACGCAGACGCCGATGGGCTTCCTGGTCGACCGGCTGGGGCCGTTCCGGCTGCTGGTCGGCGGGCTGGTGCTGGGCAGCCTGGCCCTGGCGCTCGCGGGGATCGCCGGATCCTATGCGGCGCTGGTTGTCGCCTTCTTTTTCGCGGGCCTGGCGAACGCGGTCTATCACCCGGCCGACTACTCGATCCTCTCGTCGACGGTGCAGGAGAAGCGGATCGGCCGCGCCTTCTCGTTCCACACCTTCTCCGGCTATCTCGGCACCGCGGTATCGCCGGCGCTGATGCTGGGACTGGCGCTCAGCCTCGGCTGGCGGGTGGCGCTCGTGGTGGCGGGTGCCATCGGCTTCGCCGTCGCCATGCTGCTGCTGGCGCGGTCGGGCGACCTCGCGCACGCCCAGCCGCGGCGCAAGCCGAAGGGCGAGGACGCCGGTGGCGGCGCGCCGGCCGGCGTCCGGCTGCTGCTGTCGCCGACGATCCTCGGCCTCGCCTTCTTCTTCATGCTCATCACCATGTCGGCGTCGGGCATCACCTCCTTCTCGGTGGTGGCGCTGCAGAGCATGTTCGGCACGCCGCTGGCGGTGGGGAACACGGCGCTCACCGGCTATCTCGTCACCGGCGCGGTCGGGGTCCTGCTCGGCGGCTGGATCGCCGACCGCACCCGCCACCACGCCTTCGTCGCGGCCGCCTGCTTCGCCGCCACCTCCTCGGTGGTGCTGCTGATCGGCTCGGTCGACCTCGGGCCGGTGCTGCTGGTCGCGGTGATGACGCTATCGGGCCTCGCCTACGGCATCATCATGCCGTCGCGCGACATGATGGTGCGCGCAGCGACGCCGCCCGGATCGTTCGGCAAGGTGTTCGGCTTCGTGTCGACCGGGTTCAGCGTCGGCGGCATGATCGCGCCACCGCTCTACGGCTGGATCATGGACTCGGGTCGGCCGTTCTGGATCTTCGCCGCCTCGGCCAGCTTCATGCTGATCGGCACCACGACGGCGTTGATCCGCTCGCGGGTGAAGACCGGCGTCGCCGCCTGATTCTCAGACCGGGAACAGGCCCACCGGGTCCCCGACCGCGATCTCCCCCGGCGCGGCGACGGTGCAGTAGACGCCGAGGTCGGCTCGGTTCTCGGCCGCCACCGTGGCGAGGATGGCCGGGTCCTTGTCAAGGCCGGGCTGGGCGATGGTGACGAAGGCGCAGCGCCGGCACCGCTCGACGACCGTCAGGCGGACGCCGCCCACCGCGAGCCGGGTGCCCTCCTGCCATTCGGTCTCGGGAAACGGCATCGACCGGTCGGGCCAGTCGACCAGCAGGTTCGGGCGGAACCGTCGCGCG
>JBFWXJ010000153.1:0-13189 GCA_050187535.1 Alphaproteobacteria bacterium
TGGCACTATTATCGCCATCGCGTGCGCGCCGCGGCGACCGATGTCCTGCCCGGATAGCGCCGCATCCACGGGTTATGACCGACCGATGAGTGTTGCCGCGCGCTCCATCGAGACGACGGCGGGCCTTGTCTCTGCCGTCGTCACCGAGTGCGTCACCATCCGCACCGACGCAGTGCTCTGCGCGGGCGGAGCATGTTCGTCCATGTTCAGCCCGTGGCACGGCATCTCCATGCCGCAGGCCGGTGTCTCCCGTTCGGTATGCCGGACCGCGCCGGCCCCGGACGTCGGCGGCCTGACGTGGTCGAGGCCTGGGGCGGCTTCATCGATTCCACGCCCGACTCGCGGCCCGTCATCTCGCCCGTCGACGCATTGCCCGGCTACCACATCGCGGCCGGGTTCAGCGGGCACGGCTTCGGATTGGGGCCGGCGGCCGGACGGCTGGCCGCCGACCTCGTCTCAGGCGACCCGCCGATCGTCGACCCCGCCCCCTTCCGCCACTCCCGTCTCGTCGACGGCAGCAGGGTTCGCCCGTCGGCGTGGGCCTGAGGCGCCAACGGCACGCACCCGACGCGCGAATCTCGCGACCAGCAACAGGGCGACCGCCGCCAGCCCGGCGGTGAGGCCGAGCCATATACCGTCGCCGCCCCGGCCGGCCCAGAAGGCGAGGCCGACCGCGCAGGGAAACCCGACTACCCAGTAGCCGAACGCGGCGATCGCCATCGGGACACGCGTGTCCTTGAGGCCGCGGAGAGCACCCGCCCCGATGACCTGCGCGCCGTCGACGATCTGGAACATCGCGGCGAAGAAGAGAAAGCCCGTGGCGAGTGCCACCGCCGCGGCCGCATCCGGCGCGGCGCGGTCGAGGAAGAGGCCGACCAGCGGCCCCGGCACGGCGAGGAATATCGCCGCCATCGTCGCCATAAAGAGCACGCCGAGGCCGAGCGCCGTCCAGCCGGCGCGCAGGGCGGCGGCACCGTCGCCGCGGCCGGCCGCGAGGCCCACCCGCACCGTCGCCGCCTGGCCGATCCCGAGCGGCACCATGAAGGTCACGGACGCGATCTGCAGCGCGATCTGGTGACCGGCGACCGCGTCGGCCCCGATCAGTCCCATGAGCAGGGTAGCCCCCGAGAAGAGCGCGCATTCCAGCGTCATCATCGCGCCGATCGGCAACCCGATCGCCAGCAGTTCGCGCAGCCGCCGCCAGTCCGCGCGCCACAGCCCGCGGAGCAGGCGCTGGCGGGCCAGGGCCGGGTCGACGGCGACGACCAGCAGCATCGCCGCCGCCATGAAGGTATCGACGATCGTCGTAGCGAGGCCCGCGCCGAAGATGCCGAGCGCCGGCAGGCCGAGGCCGCCATGGATCAGCAGCCACGCGGCAGCGGCGTTGAGCGCGATGCCGACGACCGTGACCACGACGGCCGGCCGTGGCCGCTCCAACGCCGCCATGTAGGTCCGCAGCACGATGAACCAGAGTGCCGGCGGAAGGCACCAGAGAAGCGACGAGAGATAGGATTCCGTCGCGGCGACCAAGTCCGGGTCCTGCCCCATGGCGCGCAGCGCGGGCCCGCACAGGGCGAGGACGGCCATGCAGGGAGCCGCCACCAGCGGCACCGCCCAGATCCCCTGCTGCAGCGTGCGCCGGATGTCGCGGTCCACATCCCGGCCGCGCCCGCGTGCCTGGGCGACCATCGGTGCCACCGCGGAGACGACCCCGGTGCCGAACATCCACAGGGTGAAGAGGATCGCCGACCCGAGGCCGGCACCGGCCAGGGCGTGCGGGCCGAGCGTGCCGATCATCACCACGTCGGTCGTGGTGATGGCGATCTGGGCCAGGTTCGTCAGGATGAGCGGCACGGCGAGCCCGCCCGTCGCGATCATTTCCCGCCGCCAAAGCCCTTCCTCGGTCGCCCGCGCTTCCACCCGTACCATGTCCTGTTCCTTGTTCTTCTTCGGCCGGACGGCGTTGCCCGCGGCCGCGGCGTGCTGATAGGGTCTCCCGCAATGATTGCGGGCACGCCCCTCCGACGGGCGGCCGTCACGAGGGAGGTCACCCATGCATCGCAGATCGCTTCTCGCCCTGCTCGCCGGCGCCACGATGATGGCCGCCGCCGGCTCGGCCTCGGCCCAGTGGCCGGGGCGGCCGATCACCCTGATCGTTCCCTGGGGCGCCGGCGGCGGCACCGATGCCACCGGCCGCATCATCGGCAGCCTGCTCGAGCGCGAGCTGGGCCAGCCGATCAACGTCGTCAATCGCACCGGCGGCAGCGGCGTCGTCGGCCATACCGCGATCGCGACCGCACCTGCCGACGGTTATACGCTCGGCATCATGACGGTCGAAATCAACATGATGCACTGGCAGGGGCTGACGCAGCTCACCTGGCAGAATTACACGCCGGTGGCGATCTACAACGCCGACCCCGCCGGTGTCCAGGTGGCCGTCGACGCGCCCTACAAGACGATTCGTGACCTCCTGGACGCGGTGAAGGCCAATCCCGGGAAGCTCAAGGCGTCGGGCACCGGCCAGGGCGGCATCTGGCATCTCGCCATCGCCGGGCTCCTGAAGGATGCGGGCATCGACCCCGCCGCCGCCCCGTGGGTCCCGAGCCAGGGTGCGGCCTCCGGCCTGCAGGACATGGTGGCCGGCGGCGTGCAGATCGTCCCCTGCTCCATCCCCGAGGCGCGCGCCATGCTGGACGCCGGCAAGGTGCGCTCGCTCGCGATCATGGATGCCCAGCGCAACCCCGCCTATCCGAACGTCCCGACGCTGAAGGAATCGATCGGCAGCGACTGGAGCATGGCCGCGTGGCGGGCCGTCGTCGGACCGAAGAACCTGCCCAAGGACGTGATGGACCGCCTCCTGCCGGCCCTGAAGAAGGTGCATCAGAGCCAGGAGTTCCGCGACTTCATGGCCAAGCAGGGCTTCGGGGTGATCTGGGCGGAAGGCAAGGACGCCGACGCCTTCCTCGACAAGTCCAACAAGGATCTGGGTGCCGTCATGAAGGCGGTGGGGCTGGCCAAGGGCTGAGCCGGCGGGGGATCGCGCCCGGCCGGCGACCGCAACGATGCGCTTCCACGACGCGCTGACCGGGGCGGTGCTGCTCGCCGTCGCGATCGCCCTCCTCGTCTATTCCCTCACCCTGCCGGCGATGCCGGGCCAGCAGTTCGGGCCGGGCGCCTTCCCGCTGCTCGTCGCGGTCGGGCTCGGCATCTGCTCGGTTCTCCTGATCGTGCGCACGCTGGCCGCGGGCAACCGCGGCCAGCCGCTCCTGGCGATCGAGGAAGGACTGCGCAGCAGCCGCGGGCTCGCCGCCGTCGCGACGGTGATCGCCGGTACGCTCTTCTACCTGCTGGCCGCCGACGATCTCGGCTTCCTGATCGTGGCACCCCTGGTCCTGCTGGCGCTCTTCCGCTCGCAACGCATCGGCTGGGCCGCGGGGATCGCGATCGCGATCGTCGCCAGCGTCGCGATCCACTTCGCCTTCTACAAGATGCTGCGGGTGCCGCTCCCCTGGGGGCTCCTGACGCCGATCGCCTGGTAGGTCGCCGATGCTCGACGCGCTGGTCACCGCCTTCGGGCTGGTGTTCGATCCCTATGTCCTGCTGGTGATCGCCGGGGCCTCGATCTTCGGCCTCTTCGTCGGCGCCATCCCGGGACTGACCGCCACCATGGCGACTGCGTTGCTGGTGCCCGTCACCTTCTTCATGGAGCCGGTGCCGGCGATCGCCGCCATCGTCACGGCGACGGCCATGGCGATCTTCTCCGGCGACATCCCGGGCTGCCTCGTGCGCATTCCGGGCACCCCGGCTTCCGCCGCCTACACCGACGAAGCCTACGCCATGACGCGCAAGGGCATGGCCGAGGTGGCGCTGGGCGCCGGCCTCGTCTTCTCGGTGCTGGGCGGCATCTTCGGCTCGATCGTCCTGGTGCTGGCGGCGCCCGCGCTCGCCGAGGTGGCGCTGCGCTTCTCCAGCTTCGAATACTTCTGGCTGGTCGCGCTCGGCCTCACCTGCGCGGTCTTCATCTCGACCAACGATGCGCTCAAGGGCCTGATCTCGCTCTTCATCGGCCTCGGCGTCTCCCTCTCGGGGCTGGACAACCCGTCGGGCTATCCGCGGCTGACCTTCGGGTCGACCGAGCTGATGGGCGGTATCAGCTTCATCCCGGCGATGATCGGCATGTTCGCCGTCTCGGAGATCATCCGCTGGGCGAGCGAGCCGAACGCCCCTCCCTTCGGGACGCAGCGGTCGATCGGCAACGTCTTTACCGGCATGGGGAGGATGACGGTCGAGTATCGCTGGCCGCTGCTTCGCGGCAGCACCGTCGGCACGCTGATCGGGGCGCTGCCGGGTGCCGGCGCCGACATCGCGGCCTGGATCTCCTATGCCATGAGCAAGCGTCTCTCGAAGACGCCGGAGAAGTTCGGGACCGGCCACCCCGAAGGCATCGTCGAGAGCGGCGCGTCCAACAACGCCGCGCTGAGCGGTGCCTGGATTCCCGCTCTCGTCTTCGGCATCCCCGGAGATTCGATCACGGCGATAGTAATCGGCGTGCTCTACATGAAGGGGATGAACCCGGGTCCGACGATCTTCATGAGCAATGCGCCCGCACTCTACGCGGTGTTCATCGTCTTCTTCCTCGCCAACCTGTTGATGCTTCCTTTCGGCTGGGCGGCGATCAAGGCGGCCAAGCAGATACTGAGAATTCCGCGAAACATCATGATGCCGATCATCCTGCTCTTCTGCATCGTCGGCGCCTTCGCCATCAACAACACCGCCTTCGGCGTCACCATCGTGCTGGCCTTCGGCATCCTCGCCTATCTGATGGAGAGCAACGGCTTCCCGGTGGCGCCCGCGATCCTCGGCATGGTGCTGGGCGCCCTCCTCGAGGACACCTTCGTCACCTCGATGATCAAGGCCGACGGCAACTTCCTCGGCTTCTTCTCGCGGCCGATCGCGGCGGGGCTCGGTGTGGCCGCGATCCTCGTGTGGTTCTCGCCCCTGTTGATGCGCACGATGCGGCGGTGGCAGGCTCCGGCCGCCTGATCCCGATCGTGACGAGTCCCCGCGAGGTAGCCACGCCCATGCGCGCCGACGACGAGCTGCTCGACCGCGCCCGTGCGCATCTCTCCACCGCCGTGCTGTCGGACACGCTGGATGCCATCGGCATACGCACGCAGGCCTGCGCGCCCGGCATCCGCCCGCTCGACGAGGCGCTGCTGCTCTTCGGCCGGGCGCGCACCGGTCTCTATGCCGAAGTCTATGCCGAGACGCCGGGCGAAAACCCCTACGAGCTGGAGATCGCGCTGATCGACGACCTGCGCCCGGGCGAGGTCCCGGTGCTCGCATGCCAGGGGTCGCCTAGGATCGCCCCCTGGGGCGAGCTGCTGACGACCGCCGGCATGGCGCGCGGGGCGGTCGGCTGCGTCACCGACGGGCTGGTCCGCGATATCCGCCAGATCCGGGCCTCGCGGTTCCCGGTCTTCCACGGCGGGATCGGGCCGCTCGATTCCAAGGGCCGCGGCAAGGTCATCGCGATCGACGTGCCGGTCGCGTGCGGCGGCGTGCATGTCCGCCCGGGCGATCTCGTCGTCGGCGATGCCGACGGCGTCGTCGTCGTGCCGGTCGAGGTCGAGGCCGAGTGCCTGGCGCGCGCGCTGGAGCGCGTCCAGGGAGAGGACAGGACACGCGCCGAGCTGATGGGCGGCGCCAGGCTGGCCGACGTCTTCGCGCGTCACGGCGTGCTGTGAGCGCGCCCCACATCCCCGACATCCGCCGGCGGATCGCCGCGGGGGACACGGCGGGTGCGCTCGCCGCGTGCCGGGCGGCGGTCGCCGAACGGCCCCGGGACGCGCAGGCCTGGCAACTTCTGGCCTCGGCCGCTCTCGCACAGGGGTCAGTGGACGAGGCAGCCGCAGCGCTCGAGCATGCGACGGCGCTGGGTCCCCTGCCGCCGTCCTCGCTGGGTGATGCGGCCGCGATCCGCCTGCGGCGCGGCGACCTGCCGGCGGCCGAGGAGCTGCTGCTGCAGGCGCTGGCACTCGATCCCGACGACGCGGTGCTGTGGCGCCGCCGGGCCCTCGTCGCCGAGCGCCGCAAGGATGCGGCAACCGCCGGCGCCGCCTATGCCCAGGCCCTGCGGCTCGCTCCTGACGACGCCGCGCTGCACAACAACCACGGCATCTTCCTGCGCCACCAGGGCCGCCATGCCGCCGCGGCCGCCGCCCTGACGCAGGCGATCGCGCTCGATCCCCGGCGCATCGAGTTCCGCATCAACCTCGCGGTGACGCTGCGGCTCGACGGGCGCATCGACGATGCCCAGCGCATCTATCGTGAGGCGATGGCGATCGCGCCGGCGCGCGAGGACATCCATGTCGCGCTCGTCGCCATGCTGCGCGACGCCGGGCGGCCGGCAGCCGCGCTGGAGGCGGCGGAAGCGGCAGCCGCCGCACTGCCCGACGCCTATTTCGTCCGCGTGGCGCTGGCCGCGACGCTCCTCGACGTCGGCCGCGCCGAGGAGTCGTTGGCAGCGGCGGATGTGGCGCGCGCCCTCGTCCCCGAGCGCGCGGACGCGTGGCTGCACCGGGGCAATGCGCTGCGCCAGCTCGACCGTATCGCAGCGGCAGCGGAGGCCTACCGGGAGGCGCTCGCCAGAGCACCGGACGACGTCCAGGCGATCGCCAATCTCGGGCTGGTGCTGGTCGAATCCGGAGATTCCGACGAGGGTCGGCGCCTGGCGGATCGCGCCATCGCGCTCGCGCCCACCAATCCGGACGCGCTCCACGTCGCGGGCGCGGCGGCCGAGGTGAGCGGCGACCGCCGCGCCGCCGAACGCCATCTCAGCGAGGCGATCCGCATCCGTCCCGGCTTCGCGGAAGCGCAGTTCAGCCTCGGGTGGCTTCAACTCGCGGAAGGCCGCTTCGCCGAAGGGCAGCGCGGCTTCGATCGTCGTTGGCAGTTGCGCCGGTTCGGCGCCTGGCAGAGGCCCTTCGCCCAGCCCCTCTGGGACGGCCGGCCGATCGCCGGCCGCCGCCTGCTGGTGTGGGGCGATCACGGGCCCGGCGATCAGATCATGTATGGACGTCTGCTGCCGCTGCTCGTCGCGCGCACCGGTGCTGCGGTGACGCTGGAGTGCGATCCGCGGCTGGTTCCGCTGTTCGCGCGGGCGCTTCCGCAGGCGACGGTGGTGCCGCGCAGCGATCCCCCCCACCCCGCCGCGCTCGCGGCCGACCTGCAGTGCCCGACCGGCAGCCTGCTGGGCCGCCTCTGCGCCGGGCCCGACGACATGCCGCGGGACCCGCCCGGCCATCTCGCGGCCGATCCGGAGCTGACGGCGACGCTGCGGCGACGCTACGACGATGGGCGCCTCCTCGTCGGCATCTCCTGGCACAGCCGGCATCCGACGATCGGCGACGCGAAGAGCCTCGCCCTGGAGGATTGGCTGCCGATCCTGCGCACGCCCGGATGCCGCTTCGTCGACATCCAGTACGGCGATCATGCCGAAGCGCGTGAGCAACTGGCGGCCGCGACCGGCGTCGAGCTGGTTCACGACCCGCAGGTGGATCCGCTGACGGACTATGCCGCCGCCGCCGCCCAGATCGCGGCACTCGACCTCGTCATCTCGATCAGCAATACCGCGGCCCATCTCTCGGGCGCGCTGGCGACGCCGACCTGGACGCTGCTGTCCAAGGGGCGCGGGCTGTTCTGGTATTGGCTGCGCGACCGGGACGACAGCCCCTGGTACCCGACCATGCGCCTGTTCCGCCAGCGCACCGAGAACGACTGGCGGCCGGTGATCGCGGAGACCGCCGAAGCCCTCGCCCGCCGCGCCGCCCGCTAACGGGGGATGGTGAAGACCTGCCCCGGATAGATCAGGGCGGGATTGCGGATCTGATCGCGGTTGGCCTGGTAGATGACGGTGTAGCGGATGCCGCGGCCGTACTCGCTCCGCGAGATGCGCCACAGGCTGTTGCCCGGCTGCACGACCACGGCGCCCTCCCGCAGTTCCGGGGGCGGCAGGACGCTGCGCTGGAACGGCAGCGCAACCCGGCCGGCCACCTTGCCGTCGGGCGCGATGCGGTCGACGCGCAGCTCGTAGTTGCCGGGCGGAATCGTCGCCGACGGCACATGCTGCCATGCCCGATCCTGGCCCGCCGTCGTCTCTCCGATCGGCTTGTTGTCGAGATAGAGACGCACGGTGCTGCCCGGCTCCGACTTGCCGCTGAACCGCACTTCCCCCTGCTGGCCGTAGTCGACGGCATCGACGCTGGGTGCTGCGACCGGCGGGGAAGTACCGCGGGCGGGCCGTGCCGGCGCTGTGGGCGGCGGCGCAACCGCGGCCACTTCGCGCGGCGGCTCCGGAGCGACGGCCGCCGGGGCCTGGAGCGTGCGCGAGGGCGCGGCACCCTCACGGTCGCTGATGACCACCAGCGGCGCCGGGGCAGCGATCGCCTGCTGGGTCGAAGGCCGCTCGACCGCGACGACGACGACCTGCTCCCCCGCCGCCGCTTCGCCGGCGGCCGCACGCGCGGAAAGGCGCAGGGAGTATGAACCCGGCGCCAGCGGCGCCGGCGGCACGAAGACCCATTCGCCCCGCGCATTGGCCGTGGCCGAGCCGATCGGTCGCGCACCGTCGAGCACGGTGACGGTAGCACCGGGTGCGCTGCGGCCCGCCATGACCGCTGACCCCTTGGAGTCGACGCGCACGATGTCGAATGTCGGCGCGGGACGCGACGGTGCGGCGGTGACCGGCGCCCGCGACGGGGCGGACGGGGTGGGCACCCGTGGCAATGACGCGGTCACTGCCGCCGGCGGGCGGCTGCCCGGGGATAGGGCTGGCGGTGATGGGGCTGTCGGCGGTGCGTCCGATCCGATCGCGCCCGCGGCGGGCGGCGCGAGCGTGGGCGGGGCGGGCGATGCCGGGGCATCGGCGCTCCGGTTCGCCGGCTGCGATCCCGCCGTCGCCGTCTGCTGCCGCGCCGGTGACGTCACGGCGGCGGATGCGCCACCGCCGGAGATCGGCGCCGGGGGCGCCGCCTGCGAAGCCGCAGCCCTCTCCGGGCTCGCGGGCGGCGGCGGTGGCGCAGCCGCCGTCGCCGGAGCGGCGGGCGTAGTCGAGCGCGTGGGCGTGGGCGGCGCCGGGGCTTGCGCAGGCGCGGGCGTCTCGGGCCGGGCATTCGCCGCCGACGTTGTCGGCGCAGCGGGCGGTGCCGCTGGGCTCGGCACGGCCTGCGCTGCCGATGGTGCCGTCGGAAGGACGGGTGCGGCTGGTCGAGGAGGAGCAGTCGGCGCGGCCGCTTGCGATGACGTCGGCGCCTCCGCCCGGGGTGGCGCCGGTGCAGCCGCAGGGGCCATCTGGCGTTCGGGCGAGGCTGCGGTCACCGGAGCGGGCGATGGCGGCGCGGTTCGCCCCGTCGCGGACTGCCCTTGGGCAGCCGGCGGAGTGCCCGGTGGTGCTGAGGGCGGCGACGGAGCTGCGGCCGGAGCCGGCACGGCGCTGCCGGAGACGGCAGCACCCGAGGATGCGGGCGGGGCCGCGGTTACCGGCGGAGCGGCCGCCGGCGCAGGAGGCGTGGCCGCCGGTGCGGGAGCCGAGGATGGCGGAGAGGCAGGCGCCTGCGGCGGCGGCGTAACCACCGTCGGAGTCGGCGTGACTGAGGCCGCGGGCGCGGAAGTGCCCTGCGGCGGTGCCCCGGTGCGCAGCCATACTGCGCCGCCGGTCACGGCGGCTGCCGGCACGGCGGCGATCAGGAGGATTTTGACGAGCTGCGCCCCACCCATTTCGCGAGAACGTAATACGCGGGTCGCCCTCGCAGCAACAAGCGTGCCGGGCTCCTCAACGCGGCGGGTGGGTCACCAGCAGCCAGACGAGGCCCGCGACGGCGGCCGCGACGACCAGCGCCAGCCATGGGCTGACGAAGCGCAGCGCCCCGGCGGCACCGGCGGGCAGCCGCTTGGAGCCGGTGATCATCGCGCCGATCAGGTTCTCGCGCTTGACCGTCAGATAGTAGAGAACGACGACGATATGGATGACCGCGATGATCTTCAGCAGGTCGAAGATCAGCCCGTGGAAACGGGCCGCCTCCCGCCCGGTGTCGAAGGAGACGAGATGGGCGAGGGGGCCGGATTCGATCGCATCGGTGTCGATGCTGAACATGCCGAGGACGACCTGCGCCAGCAGCACCAGGAGCAACCCCATCACGCTGATCGCGCCGAGCGGATTGTGGCCCGGCCAGTGGCTCGGCCTGGGCGTGAGGAGAACTCGGGCATAGGCGATCATGGCCGCGGGCCCACGCACGAAACGCGCGAAGCGGGCGGTGTCGCTGCCGATCACTCCCCAGACGATTCGGAACAGCACGAGGGCGAGCATGACGTAGCCGGAGAGCAGATGGATATCCATCCGCCCCGCTCGCGCCGACTGCCAGGAGACGAGGAAGGCGAGGACGATCCCCCAGTGGAACAGCCTGACGGGCGCGTCCCAGATCCTGACCTTTACCTTGCCGTCCCCGTCCGCCATTGCCGTCTCCTCCCGGACCGGGGGCGGCGCTGCACGGCCCCGCCCCCGGGAGACGCCTACTGACGCACGCGGAACGGCTGGTGGCAACCGCCGCAGGACTTGCCGACTTCGGCGTGCTGCGTGGCGATCGCCGCGGCTTGGCCCGTGTCGGCAGCGGCCACGAGCTTGGCCGTCTCCTGTGCTAACCGGTCGATCGCCGCCTTGAAATCCGCCGGCTTCTCCCAGATCGCCGGGGACGCGGCGGTCTTCACGCCCGACTCGCTCCCGCTACCCCGCGGGAACCAGGAATTCATCTGATTGGCGATGTCGTTCAGCTTGCGCGAGCGGGCCAGCGCGTCGTCCTTGGTGATGCTGCCTGCCTTCGCGGCATCGCCGATCGCCTTCATCTCGCCGCCGAGCGTCTTCATGGCGGCTTGGCGCGCCGAGATGACGTCGGCGGGGGCCTGCTGCGCGGAGGCGGTCATCGCCACGCTCATGAGGCCCGCGACCAGCGCCGCGCGGATCGCGCTACGACCGAGGATGTTCATTTCCCTCTCCGTCCCCCTTTTGCCGGCACCGCCCCAGCGCGGCCCGGCGGCGATGACGCTACCCTCGCCGGCGGCTTCCGTGCGACAGAGACGCCCGTCTTCACCGGTCACGAGTGCGTGAGCCCGAAGCCATGGCCCAGGTCCGCTCGCTCTGCGTCTACTGCGGCTCTCGGATCGGGCGCGACCCGAGTCACGCCGCGGCGGCGGCCGCTCTCGGCGAGGCATTGGCGAGGCGCGGCATCACTCTTGTCTATGGTGGCGGCAGGGTAGGCCTGATGGGCGTCATGGCCGATGCGTGCCTGGCCGCGGGCGGTCGGGTGGTCGGCATCATCCCGCGGCACCTCTACGCCTGGGAGGTCGGCCATGACGGGGTGAGCGAGCTGCTCGTCGTCGAGAACATGCACACCCGCAAGCGATTGATGGTCGAGCGGTCCGATGCGGTGGCCGTGCTGCCCGGCGCCCTCGGCACTCTCGACGAGACGCTGGAAATGGCGACGTGGCGGCAGGTCGGCCTGCACGACCTGCCCATCGTCGTCGTCGACGTCGCCGGCTACTGGCAGCCGCTCCTCCACCTCGTCCGGCACGCCGTCGCCGAGGGATATGTCGATGCGCAGGTCGCCGCCGCGCTGCAGTTCGTCGGCTCGGTCGACGAGCTGTTCGCTGCGCTGGACGCAGCGCCCCCGCCGCGCTTCGCCTTCGAGGACCGCTGGGCCTGACCGGCCGCGGCTGAGCCGAAGCGCCGCGGCAGG
Organism: Alphaproteobacteria bacterium; assembly: GCA_050187535.1. Taxonomy (GTDB): domain Bacteria; phylum Pseudomonadota; class Alphaproteobacteria; order ATCC43930; family Allostellaceae; genus Allostella. The sequence goes on from JBFWXJ010000153.1 coordinate 11,790, forward strand.
CCGTCCTTGCCTCCCGGGGGCGAGGTGGTATCGTGCCGCCCGCGCCCGCCCCCTCTTCGCTTGCGGGCATTCCCCAATCCCCAAGGCCGGAGCCTCCGCCCGTGAAGAAGATCAAGGTCGCGAACCCCGTCGTCGAGATGGATGGCGACGAGATGACCCGGATCATCTGGCAGATGATCAAGGACAAGCTCATTCTGCCGTATCTGGACATCGACCTGAAGTACTACGACCTCGGCATCCAGAAGCGCGACGAGACCAACGACCAGATCACCATCGATTCGGCGGAAGCGACCAGGAAGTACGGCGTCGCGGTGAAGTGCGCGACGATCACCCCCGACGAGGCGCGCGTCGCGGAGTTCGGCCTAAAGAAGATGTGGCGGTCGCCCAACGGCACGATCCGCAACATCCTCGACGGCTCCATCTTCCGTGAGCCGATCATCTGCAAGAACGTGCCGCGCCTGGTGACGAGTTGGACCAAGCCGATCGTCATCGGCCGCCATGCCTTCGGCGACCAGTACCGCGCGACCGACTTCGTGGTCCCGGGCAAGGGCAGGCTCACCATCAAGTTCGAGCCCGAGGCCGGCGGCGCCCCGATCGAGCACGAGGTCTTCAAGTTCCCGGGCGGCGGCGTCGCGCTCGCCATGTACAACCTCGACGATTCGATCGTCGCCTTCGCACGCACCTGCTTCAACTACGGCATGGAGCGCGGCTTCCCCGTGTACATGTCGACCAAGAACACGATCCTGAAGGCCTATGACGGGCGCTTCAAGGACCTGTTCCAGGACGTCTTCGACAAGGAGTTCGCCGCCCAGTTCAAGGCGAAGGGACTGACCTACGAGCACCGCCTGATCGACGACATGGTGGCGAGCGCGCTCAAATGGGAAGGCGGCTTCCTGTGGGCGTGCAAGAACTACGACGGCGATGTCGAGAGCGACAGCGTGGCCCAGGGTTTCGGCTCGCTCGGCATGATGACCTCGGTGCTGATGACGCCGGACGGCAAGACCGTCGAGGCCGAGGCGGCGCACGGCACCGTCACCCGCCACTATCGCGAGCACCAGAAGGGCAAGGAGACGTCGACCAACCCGATCGCGTCGATCTTCGCCTGGACCCGCGGCCTCTACTACCGCGCCAAGTTCGACGGGACGCCCGACGTGGCGGCATTCGCCGAGGCGCTGGAGAAGGTCTGCGTCGACACCGTCGAGGCTGGCCAGATGACCAAGGACCTGGCGTTGCTGATCGGCCCGAACCAGCCCTGGCTGACCACCAACCAGTTCCTCGACGCGCTCGACAAGAACCTGCAGAAGGCGCTCGGCTGATCCGGCCGCGGGCGGGCCCCCCGCAGGGGCGCCCCCCCCCCGCCCACCCCACGCCACCGAGGCGGAAGCGTGGTTCTGCGCACC
>JBFWXJ010000154.1:0-13121 GCA_050187535.1 Alphaproteobacteria bacterium
ATGGCGCGATCCCGATTGTGGAGGATGGGACATGAAGGCCAGAGACGTCATGACCGCGCCGGTCGTTACGGTCGGTCCGGATACCAGCGTCACGGAGATCGCGCGCCTCCTCGTCGAGCGCGGCATCAGCGCGGTGCCGGTGGTCGATGATGCCGGCCGTCCCGTGGGCATCGTCAGCGAAGGCGACCTCCTGCGCCGGGCGGAGATCGGCACCGAGAAGCGCCGCTCCTGGTGGCTCGAAATGCTGACCGACCCCGACCGGCTGGCCGCCGACTTCACCCGCAGCCATGCGGTGAAGGCGTCCGAGATCATGACGAAGGACCTCGTCACGGTGAAGGAGGACACGCCGCTGGCCGACGTGGCGGACATCCTCGAATCCTGGCGGATCAAGCGCGTGCCGGTGGTCCGCCGGCGCCGCGTCGTCGGCATCGTCAGCCGCGCCAACCTGCTCCAGGCGCTGGTCGCCCACGGGACGCCCAAGCCCGGCCGCACGGCGGAGACCGATCAGGCACTGCGCGACCACCTCATGGCGGCGATCCGCAAGCAGCCCTGGGCGGTCAGCGGCCTCTTCAACGTGGTCGTCGCCAAGCGCGTCGCCCATCTCTGGGGCGTCGTGCGCTCCGAAGAGGAGCGCCAGGCCATGGTCGTCGTCGCGGAGACGCTTCCCGGTATCCGCTCCGTCGAGGACCATCTGGCGGTCACGCGGCTGAACACCGCCGCGTGACCGCCCGCCCGCTCAGAAGCGGGCGGGGTCGTAGGGCCTGAGATCGACGCCCGGGTCGCGGCCGGCCATCAGGTCGCCGACGATGCGCCCCGTGATGCCGCCGAGCGCCAGGCCGATATGGTCGTGGCCGAACGCGAAGACGACATTGCGGTGCCGGGGCGCGAAGCCGAGTGCGGGCAGCGAGTCCGGGTGGGACGGCCGCGGCCCCATCCATTCGCGGGCGCCCCCGATGTCCAGCGCGGGGAGATATCCCTTGGCCTGCCGGCGCACCATCGCCGCGTAGCGCATGTCGGGCGGCGCGTCGGGGGCGGCGAACTCCGCGACGCCGGAGGCGCGCACCCCCTCCTCCATGGGCGTGACGGCGATGTGCCGGTCGGCCGACATCAGCGCCACGCGCAGGTTGATGCCGGGATTGGGGAACATGTTGTGGTAACCCCGCTCCGCCTCCAGCGGCACCCTGGTTCCCAGAGCGGCCGCCAGCGGCCGCGACCAGACGCCGGCCGCGATGACGAAGCGCGCCGCGGTGTGCTTGCCCGCATCGGTCGTGACCGCGGTCGGGCCGGCCGGGCCGAATTCGAAGCCCGTCGCCTTCTCCCGGACGATCCGGCCACCGCGGTTCTCGAAATGGCGAGCCAGCGTCTCGGTGAGGCGCAGGGGATTGATCGTATGGGCCAGCCGCGGAACATGGATCGCCCGTGTGACGGCGGGATTGAGCGCGGGCTCGATCTGGCGCGCCTCGTTGCCGTCCAGCACGTCGAAGGGCACGCCGCGCCGACGCCGGATGTCGAGCGCATAGGCCGCACCCTCGAAGGCTGCGACGCTCTCCCAGGTCATCAGCAGGCCGCTATAGTCGATCAGGTCCTCCGCGCCGGCCTCTTCCAGCAGCGGCGCGTAGCCGTCGTGCAGACGACCGAGCAGCGCCTGCCTGGCGTCGGCGATCGCCTCGATGCGCTCGCGCCGGGCGTTCCCGACGAAGGAGAGGAACCAGCCGGCCGCCGCCGGCACATGGCCCCAGCGCAGCTTGAGCGGCGCCTCGCTGCTGAACAGCATGCGCGGGACCTTCTTCAGCACGCCCGGCAGGGCGGCGGGCACGCAGGACGCGATGCCGAGATTGCCGGCGTTGCCGTAGGACGCGCCGCGGCCGGGGCCTTGCGGGTCGATCAGGCGGACCGACCAGCCGTCGCGCTGGAGGTAGAGGGCACAGCACACGCCGACGATGCCGGCGCCGATGACGATGACTTCGCGTTCCGGGTTCATGGCTTCGCCAGTTATCGTCTTTCCTGCGGGCCGTCGAGAGGCTTCCGGCCGCGGTCACGCCGAATTGGATACAACCCCAGATGGCGCGGGGCACGTTCGCGTGCTGTCATCCCGGCGGCCGCACCAGGCCGGGGAGGATGAGGGGATGGCAAGGACGATCACCGTCTACTTCGCCACCAACCGGATGCCCTTCGAGGTGGCGAAGAACCGCAAGGCCTTCTTCGGCAGCGACATCGGCTTCGGCGACGATCTCGGGCCGTTCGACGGCAAGGCGCTGCGCTTCGGCCGCGCCGAGGTCAGCGTGCCGGAAGGTGGCGAGGGCAAGCTGCAGAAGGTCGTGGTCGCCGACGAGAAGCTCATGCCGACCGGCAAGGACGGCAAGGTGTTCGTCGGCAGCGCCCAGGTCTTCGAGGAACTGCGCCAGGCGACCCAGGAAGGCGACGGCGACGTGCTGGTGGTGCTGCACGGCTACGCCAACTCGTTCGAAGGCGGCATCGTCGGCGCCGCCGAAGTGGCGGAGCGCGTCGGCAAGAGCTGCGCCTTCGCCTTCTGCTGGCCGTCGGGCGATCTCGCGGCCGGCATCAACTACGGCTGGGCGCGCGAGCGTGCCCGCATCTCGGGCGAGGCGATCGGCAGGGCCTTCGCCGCTCTCCTGCGGTTCCTGAACAAGCTCGCGGAGGAAGACCGGTCGTGCAACCGGCGGGTCGACGTCATGGCGCACAGCATGGGCAACTACGCCCTGCGCAATACCGTGCAGGCGATGCTGCCCCACCTGCGCGGCGAGGACGCGGTCCGGATCGTCGACGACCTCGTGCTGGTCGCCGCCGACGACGACAACGACACCTTGGAAAGATTGGACGGCATTGCGCCGCTGGTGCCGTTCTGCCGCCGCGTCACCGTCTACCACAGCCGCAAGGACTACGTGCTGCAGTACTCCGACCGGGTGAAGTTCAAGCCCGACCGCCTGGGCCAGACCGGACCGCTCAACATCGGCGCCACGGCCGACAACGTCGTCGCCATCGACGTGACCGACGTCGTCGGCGAGCCAATCGACGGCTTCCTCGACCACTGGTACCACCGCCGCACGCCGCAGGTGATCGCGGACATCGGCGCGCTGCTGGTGGACAAGGGCCCCGACCCGGGCGCCTTGCCGAACCGCCAGCCGCTGCCGACCGCGTTCCGCCGCTACCGGCTGGCGCCCGCGCCGAAGCCGACGCCGTGACCCATTCCCTCTCCCCCCGATGGGCGGAGAGGGCGATCTTCGTCAGAACGCCGCTTCGCCCGTCCGCGGTGCCGGCACGAGCCCGTCGGCCGCATCCGTCGCACGGTCGAAGACGACACGGCCGTCGACGATGGTCATGTCGGCGACGATGTGCGGCAGGAGGTCCTCTTCGCAAGCGAGGGGGTCGGCCGACAGCACGGCGATGTCGGCCCGGCGGCCCGGCTCGATGGTGCCCTTCTCGCCTTCCTCGAAGCTGAGATGCGCGCCGGCGTGACTGGCGCAGCGCAAGGCCTCCATGCGGCCGAGGCGCTGGTCCGGCGCTATCACCTCGCCGGTCGCCCGTGCGCGGCGGGCGACGGCGTGCCAGACGGTCGGGAACATGGCGGGCGGCACGTTGTCGGTGGCGAGCGACACCGTCACGCCGGCGTCGAGCAGCGAGCGCAGCGGCACGATCCGGTCGGCGGCGTCCGCCCCGATGCGGTCGCGCGTCGCGGCACCCTCCTTCCACACGTAACGGTTGGTGTGGGTGGTGACGACGAGGCCGAGATCGCGGATGCGAGCGATGTCGTCGGCCGACAAGAGGTTGATGTGGCCCAGCACCCAGCGCCGCCCGGCGATCGGCACCTCCCGGTCCACCTCGGCGAAGAGATCCAGCATGTTCGGCCAGATGCCGACCGCGCGCACGCCCGAGCGCGCGGCCTCCAGCAGCAGCTCGCGCGTCGCGCCCGCCGGCAGCCCGGCGTCGTAGTTGAAGCCGGCCCAGCCGGTCTGCGGCAGCGCCCGGGCGCGGAGCCGATTTTCCGGCGTCTCGTCGATCTCGGCGTAGATGCCGCCGAGGCGCAGCCATTCGTCGCCGTAGCCGCGGCCGCGCAGCCATTTGAGCCAGCCTGCGAGCACCGCGGCCGGGCTGCCGTCCGGCCCGGCCAGCGACCAGGCCGGGCTGTAGACGAGATGGGCGCGCACGGTCTGCGCCCCCTCCGACCGGACGCTCTCATAGGCCGCCTGCACGTCGCCGGTGACGCCGTGGCCCTCGAAGACGCTGGTCGTGCCGAGGCTGTTGTAGATGCGCATCGAGCGCTTCAGCGCCCGCGCGCGGAACGCCACGTCGAAGCCCGGCGCGCCGGCCATCAGCCCGAGCTCGACCAGCGGCATGTAGTGGCGCTCGACGAAGACGCCGGTCGGATCGCCCGCGGGGTCGCGCACGATCTCCACTGTCGGCGCGGACGGCGGCGTGTCCCGGCCGACGCCGCATAGCGCCAGCGCCCGGCTGTTGGCGATCGAGACCAGCGGCAGGGTGTGCCGCCAGTAGCCCCAGATCGACTTGATGTAGACCGGGTTGTCGGGCGCCACCCGGTCGAGGTCGCGGCGGTCGGGCCAGCGGCCTTCGGCCAGCCCCTCGGGCATTCCGGCGAAGTCCGGCGGCACGCCCAGCGGCATGGTGACGATCCAATCGCCGGGCCGCGTCCGGCGCACCAGCCCGGCGATGATGTCGAGCACGTCGGCGATCGAGCGGGCGGCGGCCAGCGACGGCAGCTCCAGCTTCAGGCCCTCGCGATCCATATGGGCGTGGCCGTCGATCAGGCCCGGCATTGCCGTCCGCCCGCCGAGATCGATCACGCGCGCCGCCGTGTCGCCCGCAGCCGCGCCGACCGCGGCGATGCGACCGCCCGAGATCGCCACGCGGTCGGCGACGCGGTCGGCCGCATCCAAGGTCAGGATGCGGCCATTGCGCAGCAGCAGGTCGTGCATGATCGGCCTCAGAAGAGGTGAACCGCCTCCGGCGCGAAGAAGCCGATCCCGGTCATCACCGCGCCGACGACGCCGAGGCCGACGCCGATCCAGGCGAGCGCCATCGCCGACGTGATGATCGCGGCCGAGGCCAGCACGATCGCGATCTGGAGCGCGCCCGAAGCGACCTCGAAATGGTGATAGGCGGCTTCCGCCTTGTCGCGCTTCTTCTCCGCCGCCTTGGCGCGCGCGGCGAGCTCGCGCCGGCCCTCCTGGGTTTCCGGCTCAGTGTCGTAGCGCTGGGCGGTCGCGTTCCACCGGTCGATGCGCGACTTGACGGCCTTCTGGACATCCGCGTCGCCGAAGGTCGGGAGCAGCGTCTCCAGCTCCTCGGCCGACGTCCGGAGCACCGTCATGCGGATGGTCTTCGCCTGGAAGAACGCCCAGAAGTTCGACGCCTCGATATTCTGCGCGATCGTCGTCGTCTGGGCCGCCTTGCCCATCGTCTCGGAGATCGCCAGCAGCAGCGCCAGGATCGAGATCAGCAGCGCGATCTTCTTGTTGCCCCCGCCATGATCGTCATGGCCATGACCATGTCCGTGCCCTGCCATCGCTCGGTGCCCCCTCTGCGCGGTGGCTTTCCCTTCGCTGAATTCGCGGCGCGCGGCAAGCCCCGGCATGTTGTTCGCACCAGGCCGATCGCGTAGCTTTCACCCGAAGGTCGGGCGACCGTCCCGACGGGGAGCCACGCGGGGGAATCATGGTCGGAATTTCCGCTAAGGGATCGGTCTCGCGGCGCAGCCTCCTGGCCGGCACGGCGGCGACGGCGGCAGCCCTCGCCATGCCGCGGATCGGCGGCGCGCAGGCGGCAGCCGTACGCATCGGCCTCATCCACCCGGTCTCGGGCTTCGTCGCCTACAACGGCCAGCAGGGCCGTGTCGGCGCCGAGATGGCGATCGCCGACGTCAACCAGGCGGGCGGCATCCGCGCGCTGGGCGGGGCGAAGCTGGAGGCCTTGCTGGGCGACAGCCAGTCCAAGGTCGAGGTCGGCGTCAGCGAGGTCGAGAAGATGAACGAGGCCGGGGCCGCCGCCTATGTCGGCTGCTTCCAGAGCCCGGTCGGCATCGCGGCCACCCAGGCGGCCGCCAAGTACGGCACGCCCTTCGTGATCGATGTCGGCGCCTCGGACGCGCTGGTCTCGCGCGGGCTGACGAACGTCTTCCGCCTGAAGCCCGGTTTCGGCAAATGCGTCGACGATGCGATCGCCGCGCTGGGGGAGTTGAACCGGGCGGCCGGCAGCCCCGCCAAGGCGGTGGTGCTGGTCCATGAGAGCGGCGAGTTCGGCACCGGCACCGCGAAACTGCTGGCCGGCAAGCTGCCTTCGATCGGGCTCGAGGCGAAGGAACTGATCGCCCATGACAACCCGACGCGCAACTTCGACAACATCGCGCTCAAGATCCGCTCGCTCCGCCCCGACATCGTCATGATGACGAACTACCAGAACGAGTACGTGCTGCTGGCCCGCACGCTGATGCAGCAGAAGGTGGAGCTGGCCGGTCTCTTCTCCGTGCTGGGCGGCGGCTTCAACTACAAGTTCGCGCGAGAGCAGCCGGACGTCGCCCAGTACATGATGGACCACAACCACTGGTTCAACCCGAAGAGCGCCAAGGCGCAGGCGATGAAGAAGGCGGTCGAGGCGAAGGGGCTGCTCTTCACCTTCGAGCTCTACCTCGCCTACAACGCGGTCATGCTGATCGCCGACGCGCTGGAGCGGGCGGCGTCGGCCGACAAGGCGAAGCTGACCGCCGCCCTGGCAGCCAGCACGTGGACCCCGGAGATCATGCCCTACGGGCCGACACGCTTCGTCAACGGCCAGAACCAGGGCGGCCAGGGGGCGACCCTCCAGGTGCAGAAGGGCGACATCGAGGTGGTCGGGCCGGCGGCCTTCGCCTCGGCGAAAGCGGCGTTCCCCCGGCCCAAGGCCTGAGCGGCAAGGTCTGCGCCGAGGGGAGCGCGCCCGGCGCTTGCTCGCCCCCGAGATCCTGCTGGCCGGAGCGATCAACGGCCTCCTGATCGGCGCCATCTACGTGCTGGTGGCGGTGGGCCTCACGCTCATCTACGGCGTGCTGCACATCGTCAACTTCGCCCATGGCAGCCTGCTGATGGCGGGCATGTATGCCGCTTTCTTCCTGTGGCGGCTGGCCGGCCTGGATCCCTACGTGGCGTTGCCGATCGTGACCGCCGGCGGGTTCGTGCTGGGCTACGTCCTCTATCGCCGGGTCATCGGCCCGCTGTCGCACGGTCGCGATGAGAACATCCTCCTCGTCACGCTCGGCCTCGCCATCGTCGTCGAGAATGCCGCCCTCTACTTCTTCGGCGGCGACACGCAGACGGTCGAGGTCGGCTGGGCGTCCGACATCGTCGAGATCGGCCCGGCCTTCGTGCCGAAGGCCAAGCTCGTCTCCTTCGCCGCGGCCCTGGCGCTCTGCGCGACACTCGGCCTCTTCATGCGGTCGACCGATACCGGTCGCGCGATCCGCGCCGTCGCCCGCGAGCGCCAGGGCGCCCGCCTCGTCGGCATCGACGTCGAGGCGATGTTCGCCGTCTCCTACGGCATCGGCATCGCCTGCCTGGGTGCCGCTGCCTGCCTGCTCATCCCCAGCTTCTACGTCTCGCCGGCCTCGGGCCATGTCTTCGTGCTGGTCGCCTTCACCATCGTCGTGCTGGGCGGCATGGGCAGCTTCCTCGGCGCGCTCGTCGGCGGTTTCGTGGTCGGCGTCGTCGAGGCGCTGGGAGGGCTGCTCCTGGGCGAGGCGCTGGGCCAGATCGGCATACCCCTCATCTTCATCCTGATCCTGCTGCTGCGCCCGGCCGGCCTCTTCGGCAGCCGCGCATGACCGCCGGGCGCGCCGTGCTCGTGCTGCTGCTGACTGCGGCGCTCGCCTTCCCGCTGGTCGCCGGCTCCAACTACGCGATCAACATCGGCATCCTCGTCCTCTTCACCGCCTTCCTCGGCCAGAGCTGGAACATCGCCGGGGGCTTCGCCGGCCTCACCTCGTTCGGCCATGCGCTCTTCTTCGGCACCGGCGCCTATTGCTCGACCATCCTGCAGGTCAGCCACGGCGTGAACCCGTGGATCGGCTGGATCGCGGCGACGGCGGCGGGGGCGGGGCTGGGTGCGGCGGTCGGCCATCTCACCTTCCGTGCCGGGCTGCGTGGCTCGTATTTCGCGCTGATCACGCTCGCCTTCGCGGAGACCTTCCGCATCCTCGCGAACGCGCTGCCGTTCACCCGCGGCGGGCTCGGCATCCTGATCCCGCTCGACCAGCGCGCGGCCGCGCTCCAGTTCCGCGACCCCGTCTGGTTCTACTACCTCGCGCTCGCCATGTGCCTCGCCGCACTCGCCATCGCCCGGCACCTGACCCGCTCGCGCTTCGGCGCGTCGCTGGCGGCGATCCGCGAGAACGAGGATGCCGCCCGGGCGCTCGGCATCGACGTGACCGGGCAGAAGGTCCGCTGCCTCGCCCTTTCCGGCGCGATGACAGCGGCCGGCGGCACGTTCTATGCGCAGAAATACCTCTACATCGACCCATGGATCGCCTTCGGGGCGGACAAGTCGGTCGAGATGCTGCTGGTCGCGATGATCGGCGGCGCCGGCACCGTCCTGGGCCCACTGATCGGCGCCGGCGCGGTGGTGGCGCTGGGCGAGGCGACGCGGGCGCTGACCAACGCCCAGGGTTTGGGCCTGGTCGTCTACGGCGTGCTGCTGATCGCCATCGTCGGCTTCCTGCCGGGCGGCCTCGCCGGCCTCCTCGGACGGCGGACACGATGACCGCGCTCGAGGCGACGGGCATCGTCAAGCGCTTCGGCGGGCTGCTGGCGCTCGACCGCGCCGCCATCGCCGTGCCGGAGGGCGCGATCGTCGCGCTGATCGGCCCGAACGGCGCCGGCAAGACCACCTTCTTCGCGACGATCGCCGGGTTCCTCAAGCCGGACGCCGGCACGATCCGCTTCGCCGGCGCGGATGTGACCGGCCTGCCGCCGCATCTGGTCGCCCGGCGCGGCATGGTCCGCACCTTCCAGATCACTCAGCCCTTCGCGCGCCTGACGGTGGCGGAGAACATCGCAGTCGGCGCCTATCTGCGCACGGCGGACCGCGGCGAGGCGACGGCGCGGGCCGCCGAGGTCGCCGCCCGCGTCGGACTCGATCGCCGCCTCGACCAGCCGGCGGCCGACCTGACGGTCGCGGGCCGCAAGCGGCTGGAGCTCGCCCGCGCACTGGCGACGCAACCGAAACTGCTGCTGCTCGACGAGGTGATGGCCGGCCTCAACCCCGCCGAGATCGCGGAGATCGTCGCGATCGTGCGCGCCATCCGCGACGGCGGCGTCACCATCCTCCTCATCGAGCACGTCATGCAGGCAGTCATGAGCCTGGCCGAGCATGTCCACGTGATCGCCGCCGGCCGCATCATCGCCGACGGCCCGCCGGCCGCCATCGCCGCCGACCCGAAGGTGATCGAGGCCTATCTCGGTGCCGGTGCCGCCGAACGGATGCGCTATGCTCGACGTGCGTGACCTGCACGCCGGCTACGGCGCCGTCGGCGTGCTGCGCGGCGTCGACCTCACGGTCGGCCCCGGCGAGGTCGTGGCGCTGCTCGGCAGCAACGGCGTCGGCAAGACGACCCTCAACAACACGCTGTCGGGGATCATCCGGCCAACCGCCGGCGGCATCCTGTTCGACGGGCGCGACATCGCCCGCGCCGCGCCGTCCGACATCGTCGCGGCTGGCCTCGTCCAGGTGCCGGAAGGACGCCGCGTCTTCCCCAACATGACCGTGCGCGAGAACCTCGTGCTCGGCAGCTATCGCCGCGGGCGGGCGCAGCGCGCGGCGAACCTCGCGCGCGTCCTCGGCACCTTCCCGCGCCTGGCCGAGCGCCTCGGGCAGAAGGCGGCGACCTTGTCGGGCGGCGAGCAGCAGATGCTGGCGCTGGGCCGCGGCCTGATGGCCGAGCCGCGGCTGCTGATCCTGGACGAGCCGTCGCTCGGCCTGTCGCCCTTGCTGGTCGACGAGATGTTCGGGATGATCGCCGGCCTCAACGAGGCGGGCCTCGCCATCCTCCTGGTCGAGCAGAACGTCGTGCAGTCGCTGGCGGTCGCCCACCGCGCCTATGTTCTGGAGAACGGCCGCATCGCCATGGCGGGCCCGGCCGCCGAGCTTGCCGCCGACCCGGCACTGCGCCGCACCTATCTCGGGATGTGAGACCGATGGACCCGGTAACGCTCGCGGTGCTGAAAGGCCGGCTGGAGCAGATCGCCGACGAGATGGACGCGACGCTCTTCCGCAGTGCCTTCAACCCGATCATCGCCGAGGCGCATGACGCGAGCCACGGCCTCTACCACGCCGAGACCGGCGAGACGCTGGTGCAGGGCAAGTCGGGCCTGCCGATCTTCGTCGGCGCCATGGCCTTCGCCGTCAAGGCGGTGATCGACAAGGCAGCGAGGGAGGGCGACCTCGCCGACGGTGACGTCTACATCTTCAATGACCCCTACGACGGCGGGACCCATCTCTCCGACTTCAAGCTGGTCCGGCCCTTCTTCCAGCAGGGCCGCCTCTTCTGCCACCTCGCCTCGGTCGGGCACTGGCACGACGTCGGCGGCAACGTGCCCGGGAACTACAACCCCGTCGCCACGGAATGCTTCCAGGAGGGAATCTACATCCCACCGGTGAAGCTGTTCTCCGGCGGGCGGCTGAACCGGGACATCGTCACCATCCTGCAGGCCAATTCCCGCCTGCCGGGCAGCGTCTATGGCGACCTCAACGGCCAGATCAACGCGCTCGACCTCGGTGCCCGCAGGCTGGCCGCACTCCTCGACGAGGTCGGCGCCGACACGGTCGATACGGCGCTGGCCGAGCTGAAGCGGCGGGCGGCCGCCATGATGCGCGCCAGCATCGCCGCATTGCCGGACGGCACCTACTCGGCCGACGACTGGCTCGACAACGACGGCGTCGTCGACACGCCGCTCAGGATCGGGCTCGACATCGTCGTCGCCGGCGAGGAGATGACGCTGGACTTCAGCCGCACCGCGGCCGCCTGCGCCGGGCCCGTCAACATCGCGCGCTCCACCGCCGTCGCCTGCTGCTACGTCGCCCTCAAGCACGTCTTCCCCGATGTGCCGGCGAACTCCGGCGTGCTGGAGCCGATCCGCTTCGTGATCCCGGCCGACAGCCTGGTCTCCGTCAGGGCGCCCAAGCCCGTCGGCGGCTACACCGAGACGATCCTGCGCGTCATCGACGCGGTCTTCGTGGCCCTCGCGCAGGCCGCGCCCGAGCGCGTGGGTGCCGCCGCCTACGGCACCATCAACGCGCTCTCCATGGCCGGCCATCGCGGCGACGGGCGGCGCTGGGTGATGTTCAGCTTCTTCGGCGGCGGCCATGGCGGCCATCCCGACGGCGACGGCCTGAACCACGGCAACGCGCCAATTTCGACGGCGACGATCCCACCGCTCGAAATCCTGGAGGCGGCCTACCCCGTCGCCTTCAAGCAATGGGCGCTCAGGCCGGACAGCGGCGGCCCCGGTCGCAACCGCGGCGGTCTCGGCGCGGTCTACGAGATCGAGTTGCTGGAGCAGCAGGCCGACGCCTTCCTCTTCGGCGAGCGCGGCAAGTACCCGCCGCCCGGCGTCGTCGGCGGCGGGCCGGCCGCGCGCAACCGCTTCCTCTACGCGGGCGAGGACGGCCCGCGCGAGCCGCCCATGGTCTCGAAGATGGTCGGCCTCCACCTCTCGCGGCACGGCACCGTGCGGCTGGAGACGCCGGGCGGCGGCGGCTACGGCCCCGCCGTCGAGCGCGACCCGGATCGGGTCTCGGACGACGTGCGCCTCGGCTATGTCAGCCCCGAGGCGGCGCGACGGGACTATAGGGTCGCCGTCGATGCTGCCGGCACCCTCGACGCCGCCGCGACGCGCCGGCTGCGTGAGGCACCATGACCCGGCCGCGCTGGACCGTCGGCGTCGACGTCGGCGGCACCTACACCGACGTCTTCGCGCTGGACGAGGCGAGCGGCGCCTTCACGGTCGCCAAGGTGCCGTCGACCCGCGGCGACCAGTCCGCCGGCTTCCACCAGGGCATTGCGGCGGCGATCGGCGATTGGGCGCATCTCGGCGCCGTCGTGCACGGCACCACGGTCGGCACCAACGCGCTGCTGGAGCGCAAGGGCGGGCGCATCGGCGTCATCACCACGCGCGGCTTCCGCGACGTGCTGGAGATGCGCCGGCGCGACCGGCCGGCGACCTGGGGCCTGCGCGGCACCTTCGTGCCGCTGGTGCCCCGTGACCTGCGGCTGGAGGTCGACGAGCGCACGCTGGCCGACGGCACCGTGCGCACGCCGGTCGACCCGGCCGAGGTCGAGGCGGCAGCCGCGGCGCTGGTCGCCGCCGGCTGCGAGGCGATCGCCATCGTCTTCATCAACGCCTATGCCGACGGCGGCAACGAGCGCCTGGCTGCCGACGCGATCCGCGCCCGCTGGCCGGACCTGCCGGTCGACATATCGAGCGGCATCCTGCCGGAGATCCGCGAGTACGAGCGGGCCTCGACGACGGCGATCAACGCCTATCTGCGGCCGCCGGTCGGCCGCTACCTCGACCGCCTGCAGGGGCGCCTCAGGGACGAGAGCTTCGCCGGCGATGTGCTGATCGTGCAGTCGAACGGGGGCGTCATGGATGTGGCGACGGCGCGCCGCCTGCCGATGCGCACCGCGCTCTCCGGTCCGGCCGCCGGCGTCATCGCCTGCGCGCATATCGCCGAGGCCGCCGGCTTCCGCAACGTCGTCACCTGCGACATGGGCGGCACCAGCTTCGACGTGTCGCTGATCGCAGGCGGCAAGGTGGCGCTGGCCGCCCAGACCGCCATCGGCTTCGGCATGGTCGTACGCTCGCCGATGATCGAGATCGAGACGATCGGCGCCGGCGGCGGCTCGATCGCCTGGATCGATCGCGGCGGCCTGCTCCAGATCGGGCCGGAGAGTGCGGGATCCGATCCCGGGCCCGCCTGCTATGGCGTCGGCGGCACGCGGCCGACCGTGACCGATGCCAACCTGCTGCTCGGCCGCATCGACGCCGAGCGGCCGATCGGCGGCCGCCTCGCCCGCCTCGACGTCGAGGCGGCGCGCGCCGCCATGGCCGCCGCGGTGG
>JBFWXJ010000155.1:0-13117 GCA_050187535.1 Alphaproteobacteria bacterium
TCCTGCTCTTCCTCTTCTCGGTGCAGCTCGGCTGGCTGCCCGGTCCGGGGCGCCTCGACCCGCGCAGCTCGTCGCCGCCCTTCGTCACCGGCTTCTTCACGATCGACGCCGCACTCGCCGGCGACGGCCGCAAGTTCATGGAGGCGCTGCACCACCTGATCCTGCCCGCCTGCGTGCTGGGCTGGGCGGTGATGGGCATCATCTCTCGCCTCGTCCGCGCCTCGATGCTGGACGTGCTGAACCAGGAATACATCCTGACCGCGCGCGCCAAGGGCGCGGGCGAGCGCCGTGTCGTGCTGCACCACGCGCTACGCAACACGCTGATCCCGACCTTGACGGTGATCGGCCATTCCTTCGCCTACCTCATCACCGGCGCGGTGCTGACGGAGACGATCTTCTCGTGGCCCGGCACCGGCTCCTATGCGGTGGGCGCGGCGCGCTCGCTCGACTACCCGGCGATCGTCGGCGTCACCATCGTCGGCTCGGTCGCCTTCCTCACGGTCAACCTCCTGACCGACATCGCCTATGCCTTCGCCAATCCGCGCATCAAGCTCGGCTGAGACCGCATGACCGCCACCGCCGGCGCCGAGGTCCGCGCCCCCCGCTTCCGCCGGCCGCGCTGGATGACCGCCCCGCTGATCGTCGGCGGTGCCGTCGTCGTCTTCTGGCTGGTCGTCGCCGCCACGATCCCGCTGTGGGCGCCCTACGACCCGCTCGACCTCGTCGGCCGCCGACTGCAGCCGCCCAGTGCCGCCCACTGGTTCGGCACCGACGCGCTCGGCCGCGACGTGCTGACGCGCACGCTCTACGGCGCGCGCTACTCCATGCCGATCGCCGTCATCGTCGTCGTCGTGTCGGCGGTCATCGGCTCGCTGCTGGGTGCGCTGGCCGGCTTCTTCGGCGGCATCGTCGACGCCATCATCATGCGGCTGGTCGACGTGACCCTCTCCTTCCCGCCGGTGCTGCTGGCGATGGCGGTCGCGGCCTCGCTGGGGCCGGGGCTGGAGAACGCGACCATCGCGATGGTCATGGTCTGGTGGCCCGTCTACGCCCGCCTGATGCGCGCGCAGGTGCTGGAGGTGAAGCAGCGCGAGCATGTCGAGGCTGCCATCGCCGCCGGCGCGTCGCGCAGCCGCACGCTCTTCGTCCACGTGCTGTCGCTGTGCTGGACGCCGGTCCTGGTCCACGCCTCGATGGACTTCGGCCACGCCGTGCTGCTGGCGGCCTCGCTCAGCTTCATCGGCCTCGGCGCCACGCCACCGACCCCGGAGTGGGGAGCGATGATCGCCGACGGCGCCTCGCACTTCTACAGCTGGTGGATCGCCTTCGGCCCCGGGATCGCGATCCTCGGCGTCGTGCTCGGCTTCAACTTCGTCGGCGACGGTGTGCGCGACTATCTCGACCCGCGCACGCGCTGAGACGCGTCGGCCGGCCCGGCCGCGGCGCGCGCGAGCTGGCGCTCGATGTCCTGGACCTCGCGGCGCATCGCGGTCAGCAGGGTCTGTTGCCTAGCATGGGGCAGGCGCGAGGTGATGGCGGCGATGCTGATCGCGGCCACCGCGCCGCCGCCCGGCTCGTGGATCGGCAGGGCGACGGCCGCCATGTCGTGGATCACCTGGTCGCCCTCGATGACGTGGACGTCGTTGAAGGCGAAGCCCGAGCGACGGGTGACCGCGATCATCTCGCGCAGCCGCGGCGTCGGGAAAGGAAACGGCGCGCGGTCGCCCTCGCGCTCGACGAGGATGCGCTCGGCTTCCTGATCGGATAGTGCCGCCAGGATCGCCAGGCTGCCGGTGCCGATGCCGAGCGGCCTTCGGTCGCCGACATCCAGCGTCAGGGTCTTGATCGGGAAGCTGCCCTCCAGCCGCTCCAGGCACACGGCCTCGTCGCCCGACCGCAGGTGGAGATAGACCGTATCGCGGCTCAAGTCGGTCAGCCGCCGCAGCCCCGCCGCCGCGATCTGCGCCAGGCCGAAGCGGCTGCCGGCCGCCGCCGCCCAGGAAAGTATCCGCAGGCCGATGAAGAAGCGGCCCGTCGCCTCGTCCTGCTCGATCAGGCCGTGGGCGGCCAGGCCCGCCAGCAGGCGATGGGTCGTCGCCTTGCCGAAGCCAGCGACGCGCGCCACGTCGGCCGCGCGCAGGCCCTGGTCGGCCGCGTCCGCCAGGGCCGAGAGCACGGCGGTCGCGCGCGCGATGTTCTGGTGCAGCCCCTTCTCCTGGTCCGGCGTCGGCTCGGTCGTGGTCGCCTTCGGCATCGGCTGGAACTCTCCTGGCACGCTTGACAGCGACCGGGCGGCGCCGTCAATGTTCCGTTAATAGGAACCTAAGTTCCGATCAACGATACTTCTGGAGGCCGCGTGGTCGAGCCGCTGATCTATGTGAGCGGGGAGTTCGTGCCGCAAGGCAAAGCCCGTCTGCCGGTCATGGATCACGCCGTGCTCTACGGCGACGGGGTGTTCGAGACGGCGATGAGCTGGGACCGGCGGGTGTTCAAGCTGGACCGACACGTCGACCGCTTCTTCCGCTCGGCACGGGCGATCGCCCTCGATCCCGGCTTCGACGCCGCGACGCTGCGGCGTCTCGTCTGCGAGGCCATCCGCCGGAACCGCCTCGACCATGCCTATGTGAAGTGGATCCTGACGCGCGGGTCGAACGACTCGCCGCTGATGGACCCGACGGGCTGCGTGCCCAATCTCATCATCCTGACGCGCGCCTACGCGCACCGGCCGCGCGCGGGCCTCAGGATGAAGACCAGCGCCATGCGCCGCCCCTCCGGCCAGGTGCTCGATCCGAAGATCAAGAGCCTCAACTACCTCAACCTCGTCATGGCGAAGATCGAGGCCAAGGCGGCCGGCGCCGACGAGGCGCTGATGCTGGACCAGGCCGGCCATGTCTGCGAGGCGCCCGGCGCCAACGTCTTCGCCCTCTCCGGCACCCGGCTGGCCACGCCCGCCCGCGACGTGCTGGAGGGCGTCACCCGCGAGACGGTGCTGGAGCTGGCGCCGGCGGCCGGGCTCGAGCCCGTCGTCGGCGACGTCGACCTCTACGACCTGCATACCGCCGACGAGGTGTTCATCACCAGCACCGCGGGCGGCCTCGCCCCGGTCACGGAGATCGACGGAAGACGGATCGGCGACGGGCGGGTCGGCCCGGTCTTCACCCGCCTCGCCGACGCCTATCACGCGCTGCTCGTCGAGGGCCGGCACGGCACCTCGATCGACATGGCCGAACCAGCGGCCGCCTAGGTCCCGACACCCCACAGAGGAGGCGAAGCACCATGAGGATCATGATCTCCGCCCTCGCGGCCGCGGCCGCGGCCATGGCCGTGGCCCCCGCGACGGCGCAGCAGCGCACGCTCACCGTCGGCGCGGCAGTGGCCGACGCGGGCAAGCTCGACCCGCACCTGACCGCACTCGGCGCCGACCGCGGCATGCTCAACTGGGTGTTCAACGCGCTGGTGCGCATCCGCCCCGGGCAGGCCAACCCGACCTTCATCGAGCCCGACCTGGCCGAGAGCTGGACCTCCAGCCCGGACGGCAAGGAATGGACCTTCAAGCTGCGCCAGGGCGTGCAGTGCCACGGCGGCAACGGCGAGTTCACCTCGGACGATGCCGCCTACTCGCTGAAGCGCGCGTCGACCCCGGGCACCAGCGCCTTCGCATCCGACTTCTCGTCGGTGGCTGCGGTCGAGGCACCCGATCGCTATACGGTGAAGATCACCCTGAAGCAGCCGATCCCGAGCCTGCTCGGCCTCGTCGCCAACCATCTCGGCGGCTTCATGGTCTGCCGCAAGCCGGCCGAGGCGGCCGGCGCCGACTTCGCCAAGCGGCCGATCGGCACCGGCCCCTTCATGTTCGTCGACTACACACCGCAGCAGGCGGTGCGGCTCGCCGCCAACCCCGGCTACTTCCGCGGCAAGCCGCAGATCGACGCGATCACCTACCGGTACATCCCGTCGGACGCGTCCCGCGACCTCGCCTTCCGCACGGGCGAGCTCGACATGGTCTTCGGCCGCCAGACCGATGCCTGGGTCCAGCGCACCCGCGAGGTGCCGGGTGCTCGCATCGTCGCGATGGAGCCGGCCGAGCTCAACATGCTGCACCTCAACATCAAGGCGAAGCCGTTCGACGACGTGCGGGTGCGCCGCGCGGTCGCTCATGCCATCGACCGCACGACGATGCTGCGCTTCCAGGGGCAGTCGGTGGCGCGCGCGGCGGTCTCGGTCATTCCCAACGGCAATCTCGGCATCGCGCAGCCGCCGCTGCCGGCCTTCGACCCGGCCGAGAGCAAACGCCTGCTGGCCGAGGCCGGGTACCCGAACGGCATCACGACCAACGCCATCCAGTCGACGCTGCCCAGCATCATGAGCCTGATGGAGGTGGTGCAGGGCCAGCTCGCCAAGGGCGGCATCACCATGCGCATCGACCCCGTCGACCACGCGACCTACATGGCGCAGATCCGCAAGGACCTGTCTCCCGTCGCCTTCTACCAGGCGGCGCGCTTCCCGGTCGCCGACGTGTACCTGACACAGTTCTTCCACTCGCGCTCGACCGTCGGCACGCCGACCGGGGTCATCAACCTTTCGCACTGCGACGTCGCCGACGCGGAGATCGAGCAGGCCCGCACCGAGCCCGACCGCGACCGCCAGCTGGCGCTGTGGAAGGCGGCCCAAGAGAAGATCATGGCCGCCGTCTGCGCCGTGCCCTTGTCGGAATCGCTGGTGGTGTGGGCGTGGAAGGACACGCTCGACCTGGGCTACGAGATGGTGGGCTCGCTAAACTTGGTGCCGCACGTGACCGAGCGCGCCCGCTTTACGCGCTGACCGTCATGAAGAACCGCTCGGCCGTCTTCCAGCGCCAGGTCGCGGCCGAGCTTCCTTCGATCGTCCGCGGCGAGGGCTGCTGGCTGCAGGATGCGGCCGGCCGGCGCTGGCTCGACGGCTCCGCAAGCGCCGGCGTGGTCGGCATCGGCCATGGCCGGCGCGAAATCTGGGACGCGCTGGCCGCGGCCGGCGACCGCGTCACCTTCGTCTACAACGCCACCTTCACCCATCCCTGGCAGGAGGAGCTGGCGGCACGCATCCTCGCCATGGCGCCGGCGAACATGGCCGGCGTCTACTTCGTCTCGGGTGGCTCGGAGGCCAACGAGTCCGCCTGGAAGCTGGCGCGGCAGTACTTCGTCGAGCGCGGCCGGCCGCAGAAGTACAAGGCGATCGCCCGCTGGCAGAGCTATCACGGCGTGACGCTTGCGGCCCTCTCGCTCTCCGGCCGCACGAGCTGGCGCGAGATGTTCTCACCCCTCCTGCTGCCGGTGCCGCACATCGCGCCCCCCTACGCCTATCGCTGCTTGCATTGCTCCGGCCACGGCGGCTGCACGCTCGCCTGCGCCGACGACCTGGAGCGGGCGATTCTGCTGGAAGGGCCAGAGACGGTCGCCGCCTTCTTCGCCGAGACGATCGTCGGCACGACCGCGACCGGCCTCGTCCCCGACCCCGGCTACTACCGCCGCGTGCGCGAGATCTGCGACCGCTACGACGTGCTGTTCGTGGCCGACGAGGTGCTGTGCGGCTATGGCCGCACCGGGCGGCCCTTCGCGATCGATGCCTGGGAGGACGCCGCCCCCGACATCATCACGCTCGGCAAGGCGCTCGGCGCCGGCTACGCGCCACTCGCCGCCATGATCGTCTCCGAGCGCATCCGCGAGGCCTTCGTCGCCGGCAGCGGCCGCTTCGTCCACGGCCTCACCTACAGCGGCACGCCCGCCGCCTGCTTCGTCGGCATCCAGGTCCACGAGATCATGCGCCGCGAGGACCTGTTCACGCGGCCCGCCCGTATCGGCGCCCATCTCGAAGCCGGCCTGCGCCGTCTCGCCCGGCGGCACGAAGCGATCGGCGACATCCGCGGCCGCGGGCTGCTGTGGGGCGTCGAGTTCGTCGCCGACCGCGCGACCCGCCGCCCCTTCCCGGAGAGTGCCCGCTTCGCCCCGCGCCTCGTAGAGCGCCTGCGCGCCGACGGCGTGCTGGTCGCCGCCGGCCTTCCCGGCGCCGACCACGGCCGCCCCGCCGACCACATCCAGATCAGCCCGCCCTTCGTGATCTCCGAGACGGAGATCGACCTGCTGCTGGACGCCCTGGACCGAGCGCTGGCGGTGCCGCCGTAAGGGCCGACACACGATCGCGCCCCTTCCCCACGGCCGTTGATCGGGATCAATGCGTCCGACCGTCGGCGACCGATCGTGACGCGATGCACGACCATGGAGCGATGATCCTCGCCGCCTCGGGCGATCTCGGCCTCGTGGCGCTGGCCGCCGCGGCGGCCGGGCTGCTCGGGAGCATGACCCATTGCGCCCTGATGTGCGGCCCGTTCGTGCTGGCGCAGGTCGCCGCCCGGCTCGACGGCACGTCCACGGAGTACGGCGTGCTGCAGCGGCTCGCGGGGGCCGCGCTGCTGCCCTATCACCTGGGTCGGCTCACCACCTACGTGCTGCTGGGCGCCCTGGCCGGCGCCCTGTCCGGGCTCGTCGGCACCACGTTCGGCTTGCTGCCGTCGCTGATGCTGGTCGCTGCCGCGCTGGTGTTCGCCGGCTGGAGCGTGGCGCCGCTGGCCCGTCTCGTCCCGCGGCCGGCGGCCGCCGTCGCGGCACGGCTCGCCGCCGCGGCCGCACCCCTGTTCGGCCGCCCGACCGGTGGACGCGGCTACGCGCTGGGCGTGGCCCTGGGCCTGCTGCCCTGCGGCCTCGTCTACGGCACGCTGGCGGCCGCGGCCGGCACCGGCAGCGCGGCGGGCGGGGCCGTCGTGATGGCGGCCTTCGCCCTGGGCACGGTGCCGGCTCTCGTCGGCGTCGCCTATGCCGGTCGCGCCTTCGGCCGGCGATGGGCGCCGCAGGCCCGCGTCGCAGCCCCCGCCGTCATGCTGGCGAGCGCCACGGCGCTGCTCTGGATCGCCCTGGCCTGAGCCCTACGCCGCGAAGGCCTTATGCCACGAGATCGCGATAGGCGTGCCAGGTGGCGTGCCCGATCAGCGGCAGCACGATCGCCAGCCCCAGCGTCGCGGTCACGAGCCCGGCGGCGGTGAAGACGACGATCAGGGCCGCCCAAAGCGCCATGGCGCCGGGATTGGCCCGCACCACCTGGACGCTGGTGGCGACCGCCGCCACCACGTCGACCTGGCGGTCGAGCAGCATCGGGACCGACACCACCGAAACCGCGAAGGTCACCGCCGCCAACGCCGCGCCCACCACCGTGCCGGCGGCGAGCAGCGGCAGGCCGGCGGAGGACGTCAGCAGCTCGGCCGGCAGGCGATCCCAGCCCGCCGTCGCCTCGGGCGCCAGCAGCGCGAACAGCAGCGCGGCGACCCGCATCCAGACGAGGTGGATCAGGAGCAGCATCAGCCCCATCAGCGCGAGCTGTGTCCCGTTCGCGCGGAAGGCGGCCAGCGCTTCGCCCAGCGTCGGCCGCCCGCCGGCGGCGAGCCGCCGGCTGACGGCATAGAGGCCGGTTGCGGCCGCGGGCGCCACCAGCAGGAAGCCGGCGGCGAGCGGCGGGAACAGCGCGATGCGGTCGGCCGCGGCCAGGAACAGCATGAGCGCCACGCTGACGACGACCACCGCCGCGCCGTAGGCGACGCTCACCGGGCCGGCGCGCACCATGTCCCGCCAACCGGCGGCGAGCCACGTCCAGGGCCGGTCCAGCGGCACCCGCCGCACCACCGGCCGGGCCGGCGCCTCAGCCGCCTCCATCTCCATCGCCATGCGGGCGTTCTCCCATGAGGTATGCGGGCCGCGACGTTCCGCCGCGCGGACCCGATGCAGGTTCGGCCGCCGCGGTCGCGCGCGTCTTGATCTGGATCAATGGCGCCCGCGGCCAAGCTGCGAGCATCCCCGCCCATCAGCGCAAGGCCCGCGCATCGGGAGACCAGCTCCGCATGACCGCCATCGCGACGATCGACGCCCTGCCCCCGACGGCATCCGCGCCGGCAACCCGAACCGTCTTCGAGCCGGTGGAGGACGTGGTCCGCGCCTTCGTGGTCGCCACCATGTTCTGGGGCGTTGCGGCCTTCCTGGTCGGCGTCGTCATCGCCCTCCAGCTCGCCTTCCCGCTGCTCAACCTCGATCTCGAATGGACGACGTTCGGGCGCCTCCGGCCGCTGCACACCTCGGCCGCGATCTTCGCCTTCGGCGGCAACGCGCTGCTCGGCACGTCGATCCACGTCGTCCAGCGCACCTGCCGCGCCCGGCTGCTGGGCGGCGACCTGATGGGCTGGTTCCTCTTCTGGGGCTACCAGCTCTTCATCGTGCTGGCGGCGACCGGCTACCTGCTCGGCGTCACCCAGTCGAAGGAGTATGCCGAGCCCGAGTGGTACGTCGACCTGTGGCTGACCATCGTCTGGGTCGCCTATCTCGTCGCCTTCGCGGGCACCGTGATCCGGCGGCAGGAGCCGCACATCTACGTCGCCAACTGGTTCTACCTCGCCTTCATCCTGACCATCGCGCTGCTGCACGTCGTCAACAACCTGGCGATGCCCGTCTCGCTCTTCGGGACCAAGAGCTACGTCGTCTTCTCGGGCGTGCAGGACGCGATGGTGCAGTGGTGGTACGGCCACAACGCCGTCGGCTTCTTCCTCACCGCCGGCTTCCTCGGGATGATGTACTACTTCATCCCCAAGCAGGCCGACCGGCCGGTCTATTCCTACCGGCTGTCGATCGTGCATTTCTGGTCGCTGATCTTCCTCTACATCTGGGCCGGCCCGCACCACCTGCACTACACCGCGCTGCCGGACTGGGCGCAGACGCTGGGCATGACCTTCTCGATCATGCTGTGGATGCCGTCCTGGGGCGGCATGATCAACGGCCTCATGACGCTGTCGGGCGCCTGGGACAAGCTGCGCACCGACCCGGCGCTGCGCTTCTCGGTCACCGCCGTCGCCTTCTACGGCATGAGCACGTTCGAGGGGCCGGTCATGTCGATCAAGCCCGTCAACGGCCTCAGCCACTACACCGACTGGACGATCGGGCACGTCCATTCCGGGGCACTCGGCTGGGTCGCCTTCATCGTGTTCGGCGCCGTCTACTACCTGGTGCCGGTGCTGTGGCGGCGGCCCCAGCTCTACTCGACGCGGGCCGTCTCCTGGCACTTCTGGATCGCGACCATCGGCATCGTCCTCTACATCACGGCGATGTGGGTGTCGGGCATCATGCAGGGCCTGATGTGGCGCGCCTACGACGAGCTCGGCTTCCTGCAATACGCCTTCGTCGAGACCGTCGCCGCCATGCACCCCTTCTATCTCATCCGCGCGCTGGGCGGCCTCTGCTTCCTCGCGGGCGCGCTCCTCATGGTCTGGAACCTGCGCATGACCGTCGTCCGCGTCCCCGCGGTCGCGGCGGCCTCGTAAGGGGGGACGCAACATGGCCTTCCGCCACGACCGCATCGAGCGCAACGTCATCCTGCTCGCGGTGCTGACGCTGCTCACCGTCTCGATCGGCGGCCTCGTCGAGATCATCCCGCTCTTCGCCGTCGAGACGACGATCGAGCGCGTGCAGGGGGTGCGCCCCTACTCGCCGCTCGAGCTGGCGGGGCGCAACATCTACATCCGCGAAGGCTGCTACGTCTGCCACAGCCAGCAGATCCGCTCCTTCCGCGACGAGGCCGAGCGCTACGGCCACTACAGCCTCGCGGCCGAGAGCATGTACGACCATCCTTTCCAGTGGGGCTCCAAGCGCACCGGCCCCGACCTCGCCCGCGTCGGCGGCAAGTATTCCAACGAGTGGCACGTCGCCCATCTCGCCGACCCGCGCAGCGTCGTGCCGGAATCGGTCATGCCGCCCTACGCCTTCCTCGCCGGCCGGCGGCTGCGGGCCGACGACATCGCCCGACATCTCGCGACCAACCGCGCCGTCGGAGTGCCCTACACCGACGAGATGATCGCCGCCGCCATGGCCGACCTGCGCGCGCAGGCGGACCCGGAGGCGGACACCGCAGGACTGCTCGCGCGCTACCCCAAGGCGGTGACCGGCGACCTCGACGGCGATCCGAAGCACCTGACCGAGATGGATGCGCTCGTCGCCTACCTCCAGATGCTCGGCACCCTCGTGAAGTTCAGCGACTACACGCTGAAGGACCTGCGGCAGTAGGAGCCGACCCATGGATCTTTTCGACCTCTACGCCCTGCTGCGCCCGCTCTGGATCCTCTGGTTCGCAGTGCTGTTCGTCGGGATCGTCGCCTGGGCGCTCCGGCCCGCCAATCGCCGGCGCTTCGAAGAGCACGGCCGCATCCCGCTCCGCGACGACCGCTGAAGACCGAGAGGCTCCGGCAATGCCGACCAAGATCGAGAAGGACGCCGTCACCGGCACCATGACGACCGGCCACGAGTGGGACGGTATCAGGGAGCTCAACACGCCGCTCCCGCGCTGGTGGCTCTACGTCCTCTACGCGACCATCGCGTGGTCGCTCGTCTACTACGTCCTCTACCCGGTCCTGCCCGGCGTCGGCGGCATCCTCGGCTGGTCGCAGCGCGGCGAGCTCGCCGAGAAGATCGCGGCCGAGCGCGCCCGGATCCAGCCGATGCTGGAGCGCATCCGCACGACGCCGGTGGAGGATCTCCGGCGCACGCCCGGCCTCGGCGAGTTCGCCTATGCCGGCGGCCGCGCGGCGTTCGCCGACAACTGCGCGCCCTGCCACGGTGCGGGCGGGGCCGGTGCCAAGGGCGGCTTCCCGTCGCTGGTCGACGACGAGTGGATCTGGGGCGGCGACCTCGCCGCCATCCAGCGGACCATCACCTTCGGCGTGCGCAGCGGCCATCCGGACACCCGGCAATCCCAGATGCCGCGCTTCGGCGCCGACGGCATCCTGACGGCGCCGCAGATCGCCGACACGGCAGAGTATGTCCTGTCGCTCTCCGGACGCTCGACCGACGAGAAGGCGGCGGGACGCGCGCGCCAGATCTTCGCGGACAACTGCGCGGCCTGCCACGGCCCTGCGGGGCAGGGCAACCGCGAGCTGGGCGCCCCCAGCCTCGCCGACCAGATCTGGCTGCACGGCGGTGACAAGGCGTCCATCGAGCGCTCGATCCATCTCGGCCGCGGCGGCGTGATGCCCGCCTGGACCGACCGCCTCGACGAGGCGACCATCCGCATGTTGACGTTCTATGTCCACTCGCTCGGCGGCGGCCGCTGACGCCGCCCGCCCGCCCGCGGCGCCGAAGCCGGCACCGACCGGCGAGCAGGGGGCGGGCGAGCAGGGCGGAGACGAGGAAGCGCGCTCCCGACGCGTCCAGCGCGCCGAGCAGCCGCTCTACGCGTCGCGGGTCAAGGTCTATCCCAAGGCGGTCTATGGACCGTGGCGGCGGATCAAATGGGCGGTGCTGGCGTTCTGCCTGGCCGTCTACTACCTGGTCCCCTGGCTGCGCTGGGACCGCGGGCCGGGCGCCCCCGACCAGGCGGTGCTGATCGACCTGCCAGGGCGGCGGGCCTATTTCCTGTGGATCGAGATCTGGCCGCAGGAAGTCTATTTCGTCACCGGCCTGCTGATCCTGGCGGCGCTGTCGCTGTTCCTCGCCAGCGCCGTGCTCGGCCGCGTGTGGTGCGGGTACGCCTGCCCGCAGACGGTGTGGACCGACCTCTTCATGCTGGTCGAGCGCCTGATCGAGGGCGACCGCAACCAGCGCATCCGTCTCGACCGGCAGCCCTGGAGCGCCGGCAAGATCGCCCGCAAGGCGGCCAAGCACGCGGCCTGGCTCGCCATCGCGGCGGCGACGGGCGGCGCCTGGATTCTCTATTTCGTCGACGCGCCGACCAACATCGGGCCGATCCTCAGCGGCGAGGGCGGGGCGGCCACCTACTTCTTCGTCGCGCTGTTCACGACCACGACCTATCTGCTCGCCGGCTGGGCGCGCGAGCAGGTCTGCACCTACATGTGCCCCTGGCCCCGCTTCCAGTCGGCGATGCTCGACGAGAACAGCATCGTCGTCACCTATCGGCGCTGGCGCGGCGAGCCGCGCGGCAAGCACCGCCAGGGCGCCAGCTGGGAGGGTCGCGGCGACTGTGTCGACTGCATGCAGTGCGTCGCCGCCTGCCCGACCGGCATCGACATCCGCGACGGCCAGCAGCTGGAATGCATCGGCTGCGGCCTGTGCATCGACGCCTGCGACGACATCATGCGCAAGGTCGGCCGCCCGCCGCGCCTGATCGCGTGGGACACGCTCGCCAGCCAGTCGGTCGAGGCGGCGGGCGGCCACGCGCCGCCCCGGCTCGTCCGGCCGCGAACCCTGATCTACGCGGCGCTGATCGCGGTCGTCGGTGTCGTGATGCTGACGGCGCTGGCGCTGCGCGCATCGGTCGAGATGACGGTCCAACGCGACCGCAGCCCGCTCTGGGTGATGCTCGCCGACGGCCGCATCCGCAACGCCTACACCGTCAAGCTGCTCAACAAAACGCGCGACGAGCACGTCTACGTGCTGTCGGTCGACGGCCTGGCGGATGCCGTCGTGACCCTGTCGGAGGGCGAAGCCGCCGAGATCGTCGCGCGCGGCGACGCGGTGGCGACCCGGCGGGTCCTCGTGACCCTGCCCGCCGGCGCCGTGCTGCCGGAGTCCACGCCCATCGTCTTCCGCGCCGCACCGCGCGACGGCGGCGAGACGGCGCATCACGATTCGGTCTTCCTGGCACCCCGGCGGTGATCCCATGGTCCGCTCCCGCATTCCCTGGATTTTCGCGATCGGCATGCTCGTCGTCGTCGCGGTGAATGCCGCCATGATGACGGCGGCGATCACCACCTTCCCGGGCCTGGCCGTCGACCGGCCCTACGAGCGGGGGCTCGCTTACAACCGCGTCCTGGCGCTGCAGGAGCGCCAGGACCGGCTCGGTTGGACCGGCACGCTCACGGCATCGCCGGCGAGGGGTGGCCATCGGATCGTCGTGACCCTGCGCGACCGGGAGGGGGCCGCGCTCGACGGCCTCGCGGTCGACGCACGGCTGGAGCGGCCACTGGAGCGCGATGCGCCCCTGGCGCTGGCGCTGTCGGCCGAGGGTGCCGGCGTGTACTCGACGACCGTCGGCGGCCTGCGCCCCGGACAGTGGGACCTGACGGTCGACGGCGCCCGCGTCGACGGGCGCAACCGCCTGC
>JBFWXJ010000156.1:0-13062 GCA_050187535.1 Alphaproteobacteria bacterium
GCTGCAGATGGCTGCCGATCTGGTGGCGGGCATTGCCGACGCGATAGGCACCCGGCGATGACGTGGGGTCTGCTCGCGACGCTCTATTTCGGCGTCATGCTGGTCCTGCTGCTGGGCGGCGTCTGGATCGCCGTCAGCCTCGGGGCCGCGGGAGTGTTCGGGTTGTGGCTGGTCAAGCCGGCGCTGCTCGGCGGCCTCGAATCCGTCGTCTGGAACACGGTGAACAGCTTCGTACTGACCGCCGTGCCGCTGTTCCTGTTCATGGGCGCGGTTATCCTGCACAGCGGCATCAGCGTGCGCTTCTATCGCAGCCTGTCCTTGTGGCTGAACCGCGTGCCGGGTGGCTTGGCGCAGGCCAACATCGCGGCTTGCAGCATCTTCTCGGCACTCTGCGGCTCCAGCGTGGCCACCGCCGCCGCGGTCGGGTCGATCGCCATCCCGGAGATGAAGAAGCGCGGTTACGGCATCCGGCCGACGACCGGGACGCTGGCCGCCGGCGGCACGCTCGGCATCCTGATCCCGCCCTCCATCCCCTTCATCATCTACGGCTCGACCGTCGGGGAGTCGGTCGGCAAGCTGTTCATCGCGGGTATCGTGCCGGGCTTCCTGATGGCCGGCATCTTCATGGTGTTCCTGGCGATCCAGGCGCGCTTCATTCCCGAGCAATTGCCGTCGACCAGCGAGCGCGTGCCGTGGGGCTTGCGGCTGCGTGCGCTGGGCGATCTCATCCCGGTGGTGGCACTGATCGCGCTGGTCATGGGCGGCATCTACGCCGGCGTCATGACCCCGACCGAAGCCGCCGGCGTCGGCGCGGCCGGTGCGATGGCCGTCGCGGCACTCTATGGCGGCCTCAGCCTCGACGTATTGCGCCGCAGCCTCCTCGACGCCGTGCGGACCAACGCGATGATCCTCTTCATCGTCGTCGGCGCACAGATCATCTCGTTCGCGCTGGTCTCCGCCGGAATCCCGCGCGCGATCGTCGCCGGCATCAACGCGCTCGGCGCAGCACCCTACGTGATCCTGCTGCTCGTCGTGATCATGTACCTGGTGCTGGGATGCCTGGTCGACGCGCTGTCGCTCATGCTGCTGACGCTGCCCGTCGTGCATCCCATCATGATGGCGGCGGGCTTCGACCCGGTCTGGTTCGGCGTGATCCTGGTGATCCTGCTGGAGATCGGCCTCGTGACCCCGCCCGTCGGCATGAATCTCTTCGTCATCCAGGGAATGGCGGAAACCTCGCTGGGCGAGGTCGCGCGGGGCTCGCTGCCCTACGTGCTGCTGCTGCTGGCCGGCGTCGGCATGCTGACGGCGTTCCCCGGGATCGCGCTCTGGCTGCCGCAGCAGCTCTACTGAGCTACGCCGCCGCGTCCAGCGCCGTCTCCGCGAAGGCCGCGGAGAGCGCGGCCACGAGATGGGCGACGTCCGCTTCCGTATGCAGGGGCGACGGGGTGACGCGCAACCGCTCGGTGCCGCGCGGCACCGTCGGGTAGTTGATCGGCTGGACGTAGACGGCGAAGCGGTCGAGCAGGATGTCGCTGATGCGCTTGCAGCGCCGCGCGTCGCCGACCATCACCGGCACGATATGGCCGTCGTTGGCGAGATGGGGGATGCCGGCCGCATCGAGGGCGGCGCGCAGCCGGGCGACGATGCGACGCTGACGATCGCGCTCGACGCCGCTCGTCTTCAGGTGCCGGATGCTGGCCGCGGCCCCGGCCGCCGCCGCCGGCGGCAGGGCGCTGGTGAAAATGAAGCCCGACGCGAAGCTGCGCACGAAGTCGCAGAGTGCGGCCGATGCCGCGACGTAGCCGCCGACGACGCCGAACGCCTTGGCGAGCGTGCCCTGGATCACCGTGAGGCGATGGGCGACCCCGTCGCGCTCGGCGATGCCGCCGCCCCGCGGGCCGTAGAGGCCGACCGCATGGACCTCGTCGAGGTACGTCATGGCCCCATGCGCCTCGGCGACGGCGCAGAGCTCCCCGACCGGCGCGATGTCGCCATCCATCGAGTAGACGGATTCGAAGGCGACCAGCTTCGGCCGTGCCGGATCGACGTCGGCCAGCCGGCGCGCCAGGTCCTCGGGATCGTTGTGCGCGAAGACGTGCCGCTCGGCCCGGCTGTGGCGGATGCCCTCGATCATCGACGCGTGGTTGTCGGCATCCGACAGGATCACGCATCGCGGCAGGCGGGCGCCGAGCGTGCCCAGCGTCGCCCAGTTCGCCACGTAGCCGGACGTGAAGAGCAGCGCCGCCTCCTTGCCGTGCAGGTCGGCCAGCTCGTGCTCCAGCAGGACGTGGTGGTGGCCGGTTCCCGAGATGTTGCGCGTGCCGCCCGCACCGGCACCGCAGCCGTCGAGCGCCGCGTGCATCGCCGCGATGACCGCCGGGTGCTGCCCCATGCCGAGATAGTCGTTCGAGCACCACACGGTGACCGGCCGGGGACCGTCCGCGCCATGATGCGTCGCGCGCGGAAAGTCGCCGGCGCGGCGCTCCAGCTCCGCGAACACGCGGTAGCGCCCTTCCCGGCGCAGCCCGTCGAGCTCGCGGCGGAAGAATGCGTCGTGGTCCATGGCACGGCTCCCGAGATCGCGCCGATCAATGCCGCAATGCTCGCGGAATGCGAGGCGCGAAAGGTCGCGGATGCCGTTACTGCGGCCGCACGACCTCCGCCAGGGCACCGTAGGCGCGCTTGTAGGCCTCGTAGGGTGCGCGATACGCCGAATGGGCGCTGGCGGACGGCTCGATCCTGCGCTCGACCGCGACCATCGCGCCTGCCGCCTCCTCGATCGTCGCGAACTCGCCGGCCGCGACCGCCGCCAGGATGGCGGAGCCCAGCGCCGGCGCATCGGTGACGCGCGTCAGCGTCAACGGCAGGTTCGACACG
The DNA here is from genome assembly GCA_050187535.1 of Alphaproteobacteria bacterium. Lineage (GTDB taxonomy): Bacteria > Pseudomonadota > Alphaproteobacteria > ATCC43930 > Allostellaceae > Allostella. Next base: position 2,881 of record JBFWXJ010000156.1, read on the forward strand.
TCGGCATGGATCTGCAGCCAAAGGTCGGAGCGGGTGGCGCCGCCGCAGATGACGACCTCCTCTGGCCGATACCCGGCGCCGCGCATCGTCTCCAGGATCAGCTCGGTGCCGAAGGCGATGCCTTCGAGCGTCGCGCGGAAGACATGGCCGCGGCCGTGCTTCAGCGACAGGCCGAGGACCGCGCCGCGCGACAGCGGGTCGGTGTGCGGCGTCCGGTTGCCCTGGAAGTGGTCCTGCACGACGAGGCCGTCCGACCCGGGCGGCACCGCAGCCGCCTCGCGGTCGAGCTCCGCATAGCTCACCGTCCCGCCGAAGAGCCGCCGCATCCACGAAACGACCGAGCCGGTCGAGGTCTGCCCGCCCTCGACCGTGTGCAGCCCCGGCAGCAGGGCGCCGGCGTAGGTCCCCCAGATGCCGCGGCCATGGAAGGGCTCCGCCGTCAGGCCCAGATGGAGATGCGACGAGCCGGTGATGAAGGCCATCCGCCCCGGGCGCACCACGCCGAGCCCGATCATGGCGATGAAGGCATCGGCACCGCCCTGGGCGACCGGCAGGCCCGGCGGCAGCCCCAGATGCTCCGCCGCGCGCGCCGTCAGCCCGCCGACGACCTCGCCGAGCCGCAGTATCTCCGACGGCCACTTCTCCGCCAGTTCCTCGATGCCGAGCGCCTTCAGCAGCGTGAGCGGCCGTCCGCCCGCATCCATCCGGTGGTGCCAGCGCACCGACACGTTGTTGACGGATGCGACCCGGCGCCCGGTCAGGTGCAGGTTGAGATAGTCCTGGTACTCGCCGATGGTCGCAGCGGCGGCGAAGGCGGCCGGCTCGTTGCGGGCGAGCCAGAGCGCCTTCGGGATCATCCACTCCGCCGAGACCGGCCCGGCGCCGCCCGAGTTGACGATCAGCGCCGGGTCCCCGGTGGCGACGACCGCCCGCGTCTCGGCGACGGCGCGCACGTCCATCCAGATCAGCGCCGGGCGCACCGGCTCGCCTGCCGCGTCGAGCGCAACCACCGAGCAGCACGTCGTGTCGACGGCCAGCGCCGCGATGTCCGCCGGCGCCACCCCGGCTTCCGCCACCGCCCGGCGTACGGCGATCCCGATGGCACGCCACCAGTCCCGCGGGTCCTGCTCCGCCCGTCCCGGCTCGGGGAAGCGCGTCTCGTAGGGCGCCGCCGCGAAGGCGAGCGGCCGGCCCGTCAGGTCGAACACGCCCGCGCGCAGCGATTCCGTCCCGCCGTCGATTCCGACGACGTAGCGCCCTGCCATCGTTTCCTCCCCCTCTTCGGCCCTCCCAGATTGGCAGCACGCGGCGCGGGCGGAAACCCGGTCTCAGCTTTCGACAATTTATTAGTCGAAAGTGCTTGAGCGCGAGGTATTATTTCGACATATATCCTGTCGAAAGCGAGCCATGCATATCCGCGACCTCATCGCGCGGACCGGCGTCACCGAGCGCCAGGTCCGCTTCCTTATCGCCGAGGGATTCATGCCCGCGCCGTCCGGCGGCCGCGCCAATGCCGACTACGGCGAGGAGCACGTGGCGGCCATCGTCCGCTACGGCCGCCTGCGCGACCTCGGCTTCCCGCCGGCGGCGATCCGGCTGCTGCTGACGGCGCGCGAGGGGGCGCCGTTTCCGGTCGCCCCCGGCATCACCCTCGTCGTCGACCCGGCGCTGCTCGGGTCCGGCACGTCCGCCGGACCGATCGCCGAGCGCATCGGCCGCCTTCTCGCCGAACTGCTGCAGGAGCCCGCCCATGCCCATCACCGCGCCCATGACCCAGCATCGGACTGATCCCCTCGCCGCATTCGTCGCCGCGGCCGCCGCCGTATCCGGCGCGCGCCACCCGGTGCCTCTCGTCGCGACACGTTTCGACGTCACCCTGACGGCGGGCCTGGCCGTGGTGACGACCGAGCGGGTCTTCCGCAACACCGAGACGGAGAGCATCGAGACGACGATCACTTTCCCCCTGCCGATCCGGGCCGTGCTCTACCGGCTGGAGGCCGTGCTCGACGGCCGCCGGCTCGTTGCCCGGTCGCAGCCGCAGGACGCGGCGCGCGGGGTCTACGAGGACGCCGTCGAACGCGGCAAGGCCGCCGTCCTGCACGAGGAGCTGCTGCGCGGCATCCACATGCTCTCGGTCGCCCATGTCGCGCCCGGTGCGGAGATCACCGTCCGGACTGAATGGGCGATGCCGCTTTCCTTCTCCGGCGGGCGCGGTCGGCTGCGCATCCCGCTCACCGTGGGCGACGTGTATGGCCGCGCCGGCCTCGCCGATTCCGACGCGCTGATCCATGGCGGGCCGGTGACGAGCGCATCGCTGCACGTCTCCAGCGACGTGCCGGCCGGCCTCGTCGGCGCCGCCCTGGTCGACGGACGGGCCGAGGTGTCGTTGGCCCGCCCGATCGACATCGAGGTGGCGCCGTGGACGCCGCGCGACCTCGCCGGGCGCGCGGCGGATGGGCGCGGCGTGACCCTGCGCATCACTCCCGACCCGGGCGCCGAAGCGCCGGTCGGTGTGGCCCTGATGGTCGACCGCTCGGGATCGATGGACGAAGCCTGCGCCGCCGACCGCGGCAGCCCGACCAAGCATGCCGCACTGGCGGCGGGCCTGCGCGCCCTCGCCCCGTCGCTGCGTCCCGGCGATCATGTCGAGCTGTGGGAGTTCGCCAACGACGTGCAGCAGGTCTCCGGGGCGGACGGGGCGGACGGCCCGGCGCGCCGGCTGGCGGCGCTCGCCAGCCGGCTGACGCCGCCCGGCGGCGGCACCGAAGTGGGTGCCGCGATCGCAGCCGTCGCGGCGTCCAGCCGCATGCGCGACATCCTGCTGGTGACCGACGGCAAGAGCCATGCGCTCGACGTGCAGAAGCTGTCGGCGACCGGCCGGCGCCTCGTCGTCGTGCTGGTGGGCGAGGACAGCCTGGAGGCCCGCATCGGCCACCTCGCCGCCGCAACCGGCGGCGAGGTGTTCGTCGCCGCGGGCACGGACATCGCTGAGGCACTGGCGGCAGCGTTGGCCGCGCTGCGCCGGCCCGCCACGCGACCGGCCACGATCAGCGGCCGGCCGGCGAGGATTGCGGTCACGCGCAGCGGAGCCGCTATGGAAGCGTGCTGGCTGGAACCGGCAGGTGCCGAACCGGCTTCGCCGGCCGTCGCCGCCGTCGCCGCCGTCGCGGCGGCACTGGCGCTGCCGGCCATGGATACCGAGAGCGCCACCGCGTTCTCGGTCGCGGAGGGGCTGGTGACGCACCTGACCAGCCTCGTCCTCGTCGACGAGGCCGGTGCGGCGCAACCGGGACTGCCCGCGACCCGCAAGATCGCGCTGCCCACTCCGGCGAGCGCGATGATGGCTCCTCAACCGGTCGCCTGCGCGATGCCGTCCGCCTTGATGCACCGGACGGCGGGCGCGATGCCGGGCGCCGCCGCCCGCAAGTCGGGGGTGATGCCCGCCCTGGGACGGTTGTTCCGCCGCGGCGAAGGTCCCAGGCACGCCCCGCCCCGGCCGACCGGGCCGCTCGCCGACGCAACGGCGCTCGCCAGGGCGATCGACTGGGACGCGGCGCCCGGCGCGCTCTCGCGCGGGGACCTCACCGGCCTCGACGCAGCCACGGCGGCGGAGGTGCGGGCACTGGCCTCGCTGCCCGACGTGACGGCACTAGCGGAGCGGCTCGGGCTCGACCCCGTCGTGCTCGCCGTGGCGATGCTGGCCTCCGCGGCGGCAGGGCACAGCCGCAGCGCCGCACGGCTGGCGCATCGCGTGCTCGGGCGCCGGCCCGACGGGCGGGTGCTGGCGCTGCTGCCGCGGCTCGGCCTGGGGTCGCCCTGAACCGGGGGGCCGCTGGCCCGCATACCGCCACTCAACCTATAATCGTGGCCGATCGACCCGGCGCATCCGCGCCGGACGGCCGCGCAAGACGGTCGATGCGATCCGGCGGGCAGCGGCCCACCCGCCGGCAACGATCCCCGAGGGTGGAAGCGATGGCGATGGGAACGAGATGGGCGCTGGCCGTGGCGGCGCTGCTGCTGGGCCAGGGCCTGGCGACGGCCGCCGAGCTCAAGGTGATCTCCGAGAAGCGGGTGACGGGCATACCGTTCCCGGAATCGGTCGGCTGCGACGTCAAGGAGAAGGTGCTCTACGTCAGCCAGTTCGTCTCCGAGCTGAAGCCCATGGAGAAGGACGGCAAGGGCCGGATCAGCAAGGTTTCCCTTGCGGGCGAGGTGCTGGAGCAGAACTTCCTGCCGAGCGCAGGCAAGGTCCTCAACAAGCCCAAGGGCATCTGGATCGCCCGCGGCAAGCTGTGGACGACCGACATCGACATGGCGTGGGTCTTCGACCTGAAGACGCGCGAGGGGCGCAGCGTCGCGTTGCCGGGCGCGCAGTTCGCCAACGATCCGGCGGTGATGGGCAAGGCGCTCTACGTCAGCGACAACCGCACCGACCGCGTCTTCAAGGTCGAGCCCGCCAACTTCCTCAAGGGCAAGGGCGAGCCCAAGGTCACCACCATGTTCTCGGGCCGCCAGATCAATCCCAACGGCCTGTGGCCGGGCAAGGACGGCAAGCTGCTGGTGGCGGGCTTCATGTCGGACACGGTGCCGCGCGCCATCTACGAGATGGCTGCCGACGGCACGACGAAGCCGGTGACGGACCCGATCGGTCGCATCGACGGCCTCTATCGCCTGCGCGACGGATCGCTGCTGGCGACCGACTGGAACCAGGGCGCGCTGTTCCACTGGAGCCCGAAGGGCGGGGTGACGAAGCTGGCGACGGGCTTCGGCGGCCCGGCCGACTTCTGCGTCATGCCGGTCAGGCGCGGCATGCTGGTCGTTGTGCCGGACCTGGTGAAGAGCGAGCTGCGCTTCGTGCAGCTCGGCCGGAAATAGACTCGGGCCAGCGCCGCCGGCGCCTCAGCGGGCGTCGGCGGCGATGCGCTCTCGGATTGCGGCGAGCCCGTCCAGATCCGGCGCGCCGGCCAATGCGATCGCCGGCGGACACCAGGGATAGGGAAGCGCCGAGACCCAGTCCATGACCGGCTCGGTATATCCGGTCGGCAGCCGTTCCATGCGATCGAGCAGGATCGCCAGCCGCTCGACGAGCCGCGGACGCGAGGGGACGAAGGTCCAGTCGTAGCGCCCGCATCCGACCCGGAGCACGCGGTCGTCCTTGCCCGTCATCGCCACCAGCCAGTCGCAGGAGAAGCGGTCGGCTTCCATCTCCGGCGGGTCGGATAGGCAGAAGGTGTAGACGTTCTCGAAGGCGCGGCCGAAGCCGCGCACCAGCGCGTCGGCGATGGCTTCGCGCCCCGCCATATCGGCCGGCAGGGGCACGGCGCCAGGCGGCGCCGTCAGGGTCGCCGTCGCGGCCGGCGCGAAGGCCCGACGGACCAGATGCGGCCGGTTCTCGTCCTTGGCACGGATATAGAGGCCGATCGCGTCCGACGGTGTCGTCATCACCTTCCCCGTGCCAGGGTTGTGCGCCCCGGGGGGTGCGACGACAAGTCCCTTTCCTCCGGCACGGCGATTGCGCGCAATACATCTGCCAGTTGGGCTGCGGCCCGCGACCGATAGTTGCCAAGAGGGGATCGACAATGCACAGAGCGTTGCTTGCCGCGGGGGCGGCGGCGGCGGCTGTGTGGGCGGGGCCGGCAGGCGCCGCTCATCACCCGGCCATGCCGTCATGTTTCGTCAGCCTCGACGCCGAGGATGTGGGCGCGCGTCCGCCGCCCGATTACTCCTTCGCCCTCAAGCTCGACGAGAAGGCGATCGACACCGGCGATTCCGAGCAGCAGGAGAACCGCGGCATCACCTTCCAGCTCGGGCTGGGAGTCCGGCGGGATTTCGGCGAGGCGGTGCGCTGGTACCGCAAGGCCGCGGACCAGGGCCGGGCAAGCGCGCAGTACCTGCTGGGCACCATGCACGAGGCCGGGCGCGGCGTGCCGCGCGACCTCGGCCGGGCGGTCGCCTGGTACCGCAAGGCGGCCGCCGGCGGGGACATGCCGGCGCATTACCGCATCGGTCTCATGTACGACACGGGCCGCGCGGTCCGCCCCGATCCGGCGGAAGCCGCGCGCTGGTATCGCCGCGCGGCCGAGAACGGCCATGTCGATGCGCAGTTCAACCTCGGCAATCTCTACTATCACGGCCGCGGGGTGGCGAAGGACCTGGTGGCGGCGCTCGCCTGGTATCGCCGCGCGGCCGAGCAGGGCGACGGCACGGCGCAGTTCAACGTCGGCGTCATGTACCAGTACGGCCAGGGTACGACACAGGACTACGCCGAGGCCGCGCGCTGGTATCGCAAGGGCGCCGATCAGGGCCTGTCGGCGGCCGAGAACAGCCTCGGCCTGCTCTACAGCGCCGGGTGGGGCATGCCCGCCGACAACCTGGAGGCGCTGAAGTGGTACCGCCGGGCGGCCGTGCAGGGCCACGCGCAGGCGCGCATGAACCTGGGCGTGATGTACGACGAGGGCCGCGGCGTCGCCCGCGACCCGGTGCAGGCCTATCGCTGGTTCGATCTGGCCGCGTCGGCGACGAAGGACCCCGACCTCCGGCGCGAAGCGATCGGCAACCGAGAGCGGATCGCCGGCGCCATGTCGCAAGAGGAGATGATGCGCGCGCGGTCGTCGGCCGCACAGTGACCGGGAACCGCCGGCCGGGCGAGCCGGCCGGCGGTCCTCGGCGGACGCCCTATTCGGCCGCCTGATCCATGGTCGGGCGGTAGCGGGTGCGCAGGGGCTCCCACTCGTCGGCGCCGACCCGGCGGAAACCCTCGGCCACCGTCATCTCCCTGGCCGGCTTCGGATAGCGGCGCTCGGCGCGCAGCTGCTCGAGCGCCGCGTCGCAGGCGTTCATCACCGTCTTGAACAGCATGCCCGGGACGATCGCCAGCTTGTAGCCCCAGCGCTCCGCATCGTCGAAGGCGATGTCCGGCGTCTTGCCGCCTCGCACGACGTTGAGCAAGCACGGGCCCTTGACGAGGCGCGGCACCGCGGCGACCTCCTCCAGGGATTGCGGAGCCTCGACGAACGCCATGTCGGCCCCGGCCGCCAGCGCCGCGTTGCCGCGCCGGATGGCCTCGTCGAAGCCGATGACCGCGCGCGAGTCGGTGCGCGCGATGATGAGGAAGTCGGGCGTCGTGCGGGCATCGGCGGCCGCTCGGATCTTCGCCAGGTAGTCGTCGAGCGGGACGATCTCCTTGTTGTCGAGATGGCCGCAGCGCTTGGGGAAGCCCTGGTCCTCGAGATGGATGCCGGCGACGCCGCGCTTCTCGAACTCGCGCACGGTGCGGAACACGTTGAGCTCGTTGCCGTAGCCGGTGTCGGCGTCGGCGATGACCGGCTGGCGGATGGCGGTCGCGATGCGGCCGGCGTTCTCCGCCATCTCCGACATCGTGACGAGGCCGAAGTCGGGGTAGCCGAGCGTCGCGGCGGTGCCCGCGCCGGTCATGTAGACGGCGTCGAAACCGGCCTGCGAGATCATCCGGGCGGTGATGCAGTCATAGGCGCCGGGCGCGACCAGCATGCCGTCGCGGGCGAGCAGGCTGCGCAGGTTTGCGGCTGCGGACATTGGGCGTTTCCTCGTTCGTTTCGCGAAAGTGTCGACAGAGAGCTATCGAACGATAGGCCTGCGACATCGGCGGCGCCAGATTTCTCGTCACCAAGGCGGAAGTGTTGACACCTTGCGGGGGTGGGCAGACAGTTGCCGCAGCAGCGCCCGAGGACGTCCCACGCCTCCCGACGGCAGGCGCCTCGCCCCCCCGAGCGCTTCGCATGGGGCCGGCCCAACCGGCCTCCCGAGGGAGCGATCCAATGGGCATGACCATCATCGAGAAGATCCTGGCGCGCGCCGGGGGGCTGGCGAAAGTGTCGCCGGGCGACCTCGTCGTCGTCGACGTCGACACGGCCGTTTTCATCGACAACGCCTTCTTCCCCGCGGTCTGGCGCGAGGTGCTGCACGTCGAGCATCCCGAGCGCATCGCGGTCATCTTCGACCACCGAGCGCCGGCCTCCGACCGCACCGCGGCGGGCGCCCATGTCGTCGGCCGCGCCTTCGTGAAGCGCTTCGGCATCGAGCGCTTCCACGACGTCGGCCGCGACGTCGGCATCGCCCATGTCGTGGTCGCCGACCGCGCCTATGCGCTGCCGGGCACCGTTCTCGTCTGCGCCGACTCGCACACCTGCAGCGGCGGCGCCTTCAACTGTGCCGCCCGCGGCGTCGGCGCGCCCGACATGATCCATGCGGCGACCACGGGCAAGACGTGGTTCCGCGTCGGCGAGACGATTCGCTACGACCTGGAGGGGCGCCTGCCCGAGGGAGTTACGACCAAGGACGTCTTCCTTCACCTGTCGGGGACCTACGGCGAGCACGCCAACCAGAACGTCGAGTTCGGTGGCGGCGGCCTCGGCCATCTCAGCATCAACGCGCGGCGCACCATCTCGACCATGGGAGCGGAGCTCAGCGCCGAGTTCGCGACCTTCGAGGCGGACGACGTGCTGCTCGACTATGTCCGCAAGCGTAACCCCGCCCCGTTCGAGGCGCAGCATCCCGACCGGGACGCCGTCTACAAGGCCAGGCGGACGGTGGCGCTGGGCGAGATGGAGCCGCTGGTCGCGCTGCCGGACTCGGTCATCGAGAACTCGGTGCCCGTCGGCAAGGTGGCCGGCGAGCGGATCGACCAGGCGTTCATCGGCTCCTGCGCCAACGGCACGCTGGACGACCTTGCGATCGCCGCCCGAGTCGTGGCGGGCAGACGAGTGGCTCCGGGCGTCCGCCTCATCGTCACCCCCGGCTCGCAGGAGATTTATCGCGACGCGCTCGCCGCCGGGTACATCCAGACCCTGGCCGAAGCGGGTGCCGTCGTCACGAATGCAACGTGCGGCGCGTGCGGCGGCGGCCATCTGGGCGTGCTGGGACCGGGGGAGACCTGCATCACCGCCAGCACCCGCAACTTCAAGGGCCGGATGGGCGATCCCAGCGCGCGCATCTTCATGGGCTCGCCCGCCACCGTCGCCGCCTCGGCCATTGCGGGCAGCATCACCCATCCGGGAGAGATGGCCAGGGAGGCCTTGCAATGAGCGCCGCCGCCAACGGCCTCGTCGCCGGGAAGGTCTGGAAGTTCGGCGACAACATCAACACCGACCTGATGCTGCCGGGCAACGTCCACAGCGGCACCGAGGCCGAGCAGATGCGCGCGGTCTTCGCCGCCAACCGGCCGGGCTGGGTCGACGAGATGCGCCCCGGCGACTTCATCGTCGGCGGCCACAACTACGGCATGGGGTCGAGCCGCCCGGCCGCGCGCTCGCTGCGCAACATCGGCATCGCCTGCCTGATCGCGGAATCGATCAACGGCCTCTTCTTCCGCAACAGCGTTAACTTCGGCCTGCTGGCGATCGAGTGCCCGGGCGTGTCCGACGCCTTCGAGGAAGGGCAGACGGCGGAGGTTTCGCTCGATGCCATGACCGTACGCAATCGCGAGACCGGCCGGGTGCTGACGGCCCTCCCCGTGCCCGGCAACCTGCTGGAACTGATGCGCGGCGGCGGCATCTACCCCGTGCTGGAGAAGCGCGGGCTGATCTCGCCGAAGGCAGTCAAGGTCACCGCGGCCCGCGCTTGATCGGGTGCGCCGCTGATGCCCCCGAGGACCGACGCCCGGACGGCAGAACGCCCGTCTCTTGGGAGAGACGGGCGTGTACTGTCGGTGGTTGCGGGGACCCGCAGCTCCCTTGGATTGTCTGCCCAGCTTAAGATTGTAGCCGACGTGCGCGGCTTTCTCGGACTGGATCGGGATGATGCTGGATTGCAGGCCACTGCGAACCCAGCCATTGCCGACGCATACGCCCCGCTGTTCCGCGCAACGAATCTGACGACCGGCAACGTGCCGAAGCCAAGCCCCTGACCAGCCTTCGCGGTCGGAGGGTCCTGCACGCGTTGTGGGTCGCCAGTTCAATTCCCGTCACAGCAAATGGACCAGCAGGACAAGACCGATCGGACCACATTTCCGTTCTCCCTGAGACTGACGAAGGAGGAACGTAAGCGCCTCGAAGACGCTGCCGGTAGCGCGCCGCTCGGGGCGTTCATCCGCTCCCGCTTGCTGTCTGAGGCCCAGCCGCGACGAGTGATGCGCAGTCGCCTCGCGGTCCGAGATCATGCGGCGATTGCCGGGCTGTTGGCCTAACTGGGTAGATCGCATCTCGC
>JBFWXJ010000157.1:0-13032 GCA_050187535.1 Alphaproteobacteria bacterium
GCCGATCGAGGACCCGGTCTATGCCGATCCCGACTTCGTGGCCGACTTCTTCGCGACCGCGCGCGCCCAGATGGAGGGGCTGGTCGAGGACGCCGGCTACGCGGCGCTGCTGGGCGCCTTCGGCCCCGCGCTGCTCGACCGCACGGGCTCGCGTCCGGCCGCCCGGCAGACCGACGGCATGGGAGCGGCCGTGCGCATCCGTCATCCGCGCGACCTGCGCGCCATCCCCAACAACGCGATCCTGCAGCAGCTCGGCTGGTGCGCTAACACGCTGCATGGCCTGGGTGCCGCGGCTGCCCGGCATCCCGAGGCCTTCGCCGATCTCAATGCCCGCAGCCGCCGCTTCCACCGCGCCATGGACCTGGTCGCCCATGCGCTCGCCCATTCCGATATCGAGGTGCTGCGCGCGGTCGTGGCCACGCTCGATCCCGGCGCCTGGCTCGACCGGGCCGGGCACACGTTGCGGCCCGGCCGGCGCGAGGCCCTGGTCGCGGTCGCCCGGGCGCTGGAGGGGCTCGACCTGTGGGCGGCGGTGCAGTCGATGTTCCGCCGCGTCCAGGCGGACCACCTGGCGCTGCGCGCCGCATGGCCCGACGCGCCGGTCATGGCGACGCGCGAAATCCTCCTGCACGCGCTGCGGCTGGCGCTGATCCACCGAATCTGGCTGCTGGCGGCCGAGATTCCCGACTTCTCGCCGCGTCACGGCGTGACGCGCCCCGTGCTGGTCGCCGCGATCCTTCGCCTGGAGGTGCCGCAGGCGCTGACGCTGCTGGCCGAGATCTTCCCCGATGCCGCCGACCCCGCCGCCGCCCGCGACTACGCCGAGCCGGCGGGGCCGCGCGCGGCCGGCGCCTATGCCCGAGAGCACCGGGAGATCTTCCAGCCCATGGCCCGCCTCTTCGCGCTGGTCCGCGAGATCGGCGTCGCGGTGACGCACGAGGTCGGCGCCTTCGGGTGACGCCTCTCAGTTCCCCGCCGTGCCGAGCAGCGTCTGGAGCCCGAGGAAGCGTTGCACGAGCCAGATCGCGAGGAAGGAGCCGACCAGGATGATCGTCGACATGGCGAGGATGGCCGGGTCGAAGTTCAGCTCCATGCCGTAGAACATTTCCACCGGGAAGGTCGTGTGCCGCGTGCCGGCGAGGAACATCGAGACGGGCACGTCGCCGAAGGAGACGATGAAAGCGTAGAGCGCGCCCGCGTAGACACCGGGCAGGATGCCGGGCAGCGTCACCCGCCGGAAGGTCGACCAGCGCGTGGCGCCCAGGCTGATCGCCGCCTCTTCGAGGCTGGGATTGGTGCGCTGGAGGATCGCAGCCGTGGTGCCGATCACATATGGCAGGGTGATGAAGACATGGGCGATGACGAGGCCGGCGAAGGTGCCGGCCAGCGCCAGCCCGCCCGCCGCGCTGACGAGATAGAAGAGCTGGAGGAAGGCGAAGCCGGTGACGATCACGGGCACCTGCAGGGGCGCACGGAAGAGGGCGGCCAGGAACGGCGCACCCGGCAGTCGGCCCCGGGTCAGCGCCAGTGCCGCCATGATACCCAGTACCGCGCTGGCGAGCGCGGCGATCAGGCCGAGCTCCAGGCTGGTCCACAGCGTCTCGAAGTAGCGCGGCGGGATCTTGCGGTACCAGGCGAGCGAGAGCTGCTGCGGCGGGAAGTTGAGGAACGCATGTTCCCCGCCGTCGAACGACGCGCCGACCACCACCACGAGCGGGGCGAACAGCAGCGCGTAGAATGCCCCGACGAAGGCGGCGACGACGGCCTTCCAGGCGAGGCGGGGGATCGCCGTCACCCTCATGCCGGCACCCGCGATAGCCGCGAGACGACGACGACGGAGACGAGGTTGATGGCGAGCACGACCAGCAGCAGCACCGCCGACAACGCGCCCGCCATGCCGTACTTCGTCTCGACCAGCACGGTCTGCTGGATCACCACGGGCAGCGTCAGAACGCGCCCGCCGCCCAGCAGTGCCGCCGAGGTGAAGGCGCCCATCGCCATGTTGAAGACGATGAGCGCGCCGCCGACCATGCCGGGCAGGCTGAGCGGCAGGATCACCCGCCGGAACACCCGCCAGTGCGCGGCGCCATGGATTTCGGCCGCCTGCTCCAGCGAGCGCGGGATCGTCTGGATCACGCTGAAGAGGATCAGCAGCATGAAGGAGACGGTGTAGAGCCAGAGCCCGACGACCACGCCGCCGACCGAGCCCTGCAGCCCGATCGGGCGCTCGACGATGCCGAGGCGCAGCAGCAGCCCGTTCAGCGGCCCGTCCGCGCCGAAGATGATGACGAGGCCGAGGACCTTGATGACGATGGTGACGAAGGACGAGGTGACCGCGGCCGCCAGCAGGGTCGTGCCCCAGCGTGGCGGCATGCGCGCGAGCACGTAGGCGACGGGATAGGCGGTGGCCAGCGCCAGTGCCGCCACGATCGCCGACAGCTCGACCGTAAGCAGCAGGGAGTCGAGGTAGAAGGGGTCCGTGAAGATCGTGACGTAGTTCGTGAGCTGGAAGTGCTCGTCCATGCGCCCGAGCCTGAGGTCGCGGAAGAAGCTGACGCGCACGAAGAGGAACTGGGTCGCCAGCAGCAGCCCGGTCGAGAAGACGAGCGGCGGCAGGATCAGCCAGCCCCAGCGGACGTTCATGGGCGGTGTCCCCGCTCAGGTCCGGATCACGCCGCCGGCGCGTCCAGCACCCGGTCGAGGATCCAGTTCTGGATGCGGTGGACGAGCGCTTCCTTGACGGCGTAGCGGCCGGGGCCGGCGTAGGGCGAGGAAAGGCCGCGGTGCTGCAGGGCGCAGACCTCGTTATCCTCGGCCTGGGTCATGTCGAAACGGCGAAAGTAGGGCTCGACCTTGGTCGCGAAGTCGGGCCGCTCCACCGTCTCGCGCGGGAAGAGAGCACCCTGCTCCAACCGGATGCGGTCGACCGCCACCGGGTCGACATGGACGTACCAGGCGCAGTCGGTGGTGCAACTGATGTAGGTGCCCGGCAGCACCAGCGGTGCCGCGGTGCCGGCCGTCGTCTCGTCCAGCGTGCGGATCATCGGGAAGCCGACATCGCCCTTCAGCAGGGCGGCGCTGCCCGGGTAGGACATGAAGGTGCTGACGACGTTGCCGGTCGTGTCCTGGACCGCGCGCCAGTACTTCCTGGGCGAAGCGTACTGGCTGATCGAGGCGCGGTGGACATGGGCGACGTGCTGCGCGTCCTTCAGGTTCTCGACGTAGAACTTCCAGTTGCAGGCCACGTCGTATTCGACCCGCCGCGCCAGCACGAGGCTGCCGCAGTCGTAGCGCGCCAGCAGCTCGGGCAGGTTGCCGAGATGGTCGGCGAGCGGCGGCGCCGCGCGGTCGAAGCAGACGAAGAGGAAGCCCGCCCATTCCTCCAGCCGGATCGGGTGCAGGCCGTGCGCGGCCGGATCGAAGCCCTCGGTCGCGTCCATCTCCGTCGGCGCCGAGACGAGCTCGCCCGCCAGCGAATAGGTCCAGGCGTGATAGGGGCAGACGAAGCCGCGGACGTTGCCCTCGCCCTGCGCGACGAGGCAGCCGCGGTGGCGGCAGGTGTTGGAGAAGGCGCGCACGACGCCGTCGCGGCCGCGCACGACGATGACCGGGACCCGTGCTACGTCGACCGCGAAGTAGTCGCCCGGGTTGGCGATGCGCTCGGCGCGGCCGACGAAGTTCCACACCTTGTGGAACAGGCGCTCGATCTCCCGGTCGAAGAAGGCGGGGGCGGTGTAGCACCAGGGCGGCAGGTTGGTCGCCTCGGCGATCGGCCGCCGCACCCCGGCATAGAGCGCGGGGTCGAAGATGTCGGCCGGCCAGTCGCGGCGGCTGCCGCCCGGCGGAACCCAGGTGCCATGCGTCTCGGCTTGCGGCAGGGCGGTCATGGCGAGATTCCTCGGTCCGGGTCGAGAAGGGTGCAGCGGTCCGGCGCCCACGTCACCCGCACCGGGGTGCCGGCGGCGGCGAGCGGATCGTCGGGCGTGGTATCGACGGTGAGCACGACGTCGCCGCCGGCTGCGGCTTCGCAGCGCACCGTGCTGCCGGAGAAGCGCGCCTCGACGATCGTGGCGTCGAGCGCATTCCGCCCGTCGGCGGGCACCCCCGCGGCCCTGAGCGCCAGATGCTCCGGGCGGATGGCGAGGAGCGCGGGCCCGAGCGCGCGATGGCTGCCGTCCGCGACGCGGAACAGCCCGCCCGCGCCGCCGGCGAGCGTGATGTCGCCCGCGTGGCCCTCGACCGTCACCGGGATGAAGCTCGTTCGGCCGACGAAATCCGCGACGAAGCGGCTCGTCGGGCGCAGGTAGACCTCGCGCGGTGCCGCCAGCTGCTCGATGCGGCCGCGGTTCATCACCGCGATGCGGTCGGAGAGGTTCATCGCCTCGCCCTGGTCGTGCGTCACGTAGACCGTGGTGATGCCGAGCGTGCGCTGGATGCGCCGGATCTCCGTCTGCATCGCCTCGCGCAGTTTGAGGTCGAGGGCGCCCAGCGGCTCGTCCATCAGCAGCACGCGCGGCGGATGGGCGACCGCGCGGGCCAGCGCCACCCGCTGGCGCTGGCCGCCCGAGAGCTGCGCCGGATAGCGTCGCTGCACGTCCGGAAGCTGCACCAGCTCCAGCAGCTCGTCGACGCGGCGGCGGATCGCGGCCTTCGGCACGCCGCGCTCGACGAGCCCGAAGCCGACATTGTCGGCGATCGTCATGTGCGGGAAGAGGGCGTAGTCCTGGAAGACCATGCCGATCTGCCGGCGGTTGGGCGGCCGGTCGGTCACGTCCTCGTCGTCGAACAGCACGCAGCCCGTGGTCGGCCTGAGGAAGCCCGCGACGAGGCGCAGCGTGGTCGTCTTGCCGCAGCCCGACGGGCCCAGCAGCGTCAGGAACTCGCCCTCGTCGATGGCGAGGTCGAGGCGTTCGAGCGCGGTGAAGTCGCCGTAGCGCCCCGTCACGCCCGCCAGGGTGACGCTCGACATGGCGGGCCCGGGCGCCTCCCCGTCAGCGCGCCCGGCGCACGACGGTGCGGTTCCACGCGTCGAGGAGTGCGCCGGTGTCGATGGTCTTGAGGTCGGAGTAGTAGATCTTCGCGAACGCGTCGGCGGTCAGCGGCAGGTATTCCGCCATCAGCGGGTCCTTGGCGAGCGCGTCGGCCGCCACCTGGTTGACCGGCCGCGACCCCGTCTCGCGCCCCATCGATTCCTGCGCCTTCGGCGCGAGGTAGCCGTCGATGAAGGCATGCGCCGCGGCGTCGCTGGCGGCACCCTTCACCATGCCCAGCCAGACGTTGCTGATGACCCCGCGCTGCCCCTTGATCTCGGGGAAGGTCATGGCGAGCGGCATGCCCGCCTGCCGGCCGCGGATCACCCATCCGACATGCCAGTGCGCCGCCCACACGTCGCCCGACTTGAACTGCGTGAAGAGCTTCGTCGAGGCATTGTAGTAGGAGCCGACGTCGAGCCTGCGCACGGCGTCGAGGCCCGGCTGCAGGTTGCTCTCGCTGCCGCCGTTCTCGTAGGCGATGGCGACGATGCCCTTCACGCCCTGGATGATCGAGGCGTCGGGGAAGGAGACGCGGCCCTTCAGCTTGGGGTCGGCCAGGTCGGAATACTTCCGCGGCGGCGCCAGCCCCAGCTCGCGGAACTTCTCGGCGTTGTAGGCGATGCCGTCGATGGTGGCGGAATTGGCGACCATCGTCGCCAGCCGGTAGCGCTTGTCGATGCCGGCCGCGTTGGGGATGCGCGCATAGTCGAGCGGCGCCAGCACCTCCGCCTCGTCGATGTCGCGCCGGTTGTGCTCGGACAGCTCCATCACGTCGAAGGGCGGCTTCTGGCCGCGCGCGGCGATCAGCTTCGCCAGGTTCTCGTGCGGATTGCCGATGACGTACTCGACCTTGGCGCCGCGCGCCTCGAGCTGCGGCTGGATGTTCTCCTGGATGTTCTTCTGCCAGCCGCCGCCCCAGGTCGCGACCCTGAGCGTGACGCCCTGCAGGTCCTGCTGCTGTGCCGCCGCGGGCCAGACGGCGGCGAGCGCGATGCCGGCCACCCCCATCGCCAGCAGGCGCCGGCGCGCGATTTGTGCGTGCGTCGTCGTGCGGGACATGGCGGCCTCCGATGGCAATGGAATGGGACGGCGCGATGCTATCGGCCGCGATTTCCGCGGGTCAAGGCTCGCCGTTGCGCGAGCGCACGCGGGCGACGGCGTCGCGCCACCCGGCCCACCGCCGCTCGCGCTCCGCCGGCGGCATCGCGGGCGCGTAGCGCCGGTCGAGGCGCCAGAAGCCTTCCAGCGCGCCGAGGCCGGGCAGGACGCCGGCGCCGATGCCGGCGAGCGCGGCAGCCCCCAGCGCCGTCGTCTCCGTCACGGCCGGGCGCTCGACGGGGACGGCCAGCATGTCGGCCAGGAACTGCATCGCCCAGTCGTTGGCGGTCATGCCGCCGTCGACGCGCAGCGTCGTCGTCGCGGCGGCGCCGTCGGCCGCCATCGCGTCGAGCAGGTCGCGGGTCTGGTAGCAGACCGCTTCCAGCGCCGCCCGCACGATGTCGGCGATGCCGGTGTCGCGGGTCAGGCCGAGGATGGCGCCCCGCGCGTCCGCGTCCCAATAGGGTGCCCCCAGGCCCGTGAAGGCCGGCACGAGATAGAGGCTGCGGTCGGGCGCCGCCGCCTCGGCGAGGCGCGATGTCTCGCCGGCGCTGGCGATCAGGCGCAGGCCGTCGCGCAGCCACTGGATGGCCGCGCCGGCGACGAAGATGCTCCCCTCCAGAGCGTAGGTGGCATGCCCGTCGATGCGGTATGCAAGCGTCGTCAGCAACCTGTTGCGCGACAACACGGGCGTATCGCCGGTGTTGAGCAGCATGAAGCAGCCCGTGCCGTAGGTGCTCTTGATCATGCCGGGGCGCACGCAGGCCTGGCCGACCGTGGCGGCCTGCTGGTCGCCGGCGATGCCCCTGATCGTCACGGACCCTCCCAGCAGCGCCGCCTCGCTCGTGCCGAAGTCGGCCACGCAGTCCCGGACCTCCGGCAGGAGGGCACGCGGCACCCGGAAAAGGCGCAGCAGGTCGTCGTCCCAGTCCTGGCGATGGATGTCCCACAGCAGGGTGCGGGCCGCGTTGGTGGCATCGGTCGCGTGGACCAGCCCGCCTGTCAGGCGCCACAGGAGGAAGGAATCGACCGTCCCGAAGGCGATCTCGCCCCGTTCGGCGCGCCGGCGCAGGCCGGGCGTCTCGTCGAGCAGCCAGGCGATCTTCGTCGCGGAGAAATAGGGGTCGAGCAGCAGGCCGGTGCGCGCCTGCACCATCGCCTCGTGGCCCTCGGCCGTGAGGCGCGCGCATTCGCCGGCGGTGCGGCGGTCCTGCCAGACGATGGCGCGGCCGACCGGCCGCCCGCTTGCGCGCTCCCACAGGATGGTCGTCTCGCGCTGGTTGGTGATGCCGAGGCCGGCGACCCGGCGCGGCTCGACGCCGGCCGTCGCCAGCGCCTCGCGGGCGACGGCGAGCGTGCGCGTCCATATCTCCTCCGGGTCGTGCTCGACCCAGCCCGGCGCGGGGTAGTGCTGCGCGATCTCCTGCTGCGCGCGCGACCGCTCGGTCCCGTCCACATGGAACAGGATCGCGCGCGTGCTGGTTGTTCCCTGATCGATCGCCAGGACGTGGTCCGCCGTCGGCATGCTTCCTCCTGTCCGGGTCGCGGCGCGGCACGCGGTCGCCGCTCCCGGCGTTATGGCGTATCATGGCTCCCGCGAGCGGAACCCAGAATCGGAGATTGCCCATGCGCCGCAGCATGTTCCAACAGGCTCTCGTCGTCGGCGCGCTGATCGCGACGGGATGGTCCGGCAGCGCCGCGGCGCAGACGCTGATCGTCGATCCTCAGCACATCGCCCAGTGCCTGTGCCTGGAGCAGACGGTCGCGCAGCGCGCGGCCGAGATGAACGCGCGGCGCCAAGCCTACGATCAGCGTACCGCGGAGCTGGCGCAGCTCGACCAGCGCATCGCCCGCGAGCGCGGCATGGTGAACGAGGGGGACCCCGTTCAGGTCGCCCGCTTCCGCGACATGGTCGAGCAGCGCGACCGTCTCGCGGACAATATCGACCGGGTCATCATCGGCGATCTGCAGGGCGCCGTCGGGCGCTACAACGACCAGGTGGCCGCGCATCGCGGCCGGTGCGGCAACTCTTTCTACGAGCAGAACACCCTCGACCGCGTCCGCATGACGCTCGTCTGCCCGCGGGGGTGACGGGCGTCAGCGCACCTTCACCTCGGTGCGCATCGGCTCGCCGACAGCCTTGCCGTTTCTGAGATAGACGATCTCGCCCGTATAGCTGCCGGCCGGCCAGCGATCGCCGGGCCGGCGCTTGCCGGTCGAACGGAAGATGCGTGCCTGATCCTTCTCGATCTTCTGGTCCATCTCGGCGACGAGTCGGCCGGCAGGGTCGAGGAGGCGCATGCGCAGCGCGTCGCCGGTGACGACGTTGTAAATCTCGGTCCACAGCACGAGAGCCGGTGAATCGGCGGGGAGCGTGTCCCGGGCGAGCTCGCCCGCGCGCGCCTTGGCGAAATCCGGCCGGTCGCCCGCGATGCCCGCGATGTGGATGGCGCCCGGACGGTACTCGAGAGCGGCGAGCGCCGCCGGCTCCCACAGCGGCGCACGGCCGATGGCGCAGCTTTCGCCGCCGGCGGTGCCGAGGAACGGGTCGATCGTCTGTCGGTTCCGGCGCACGGTCAGGTGGATGTGCGGGAACTCCGTCTTGCCGGAGAGGCCGACCATGCCGATCGGCTGGCCCGCGGCGATCTGATCCTTGGGTTTCACACGCACGCTGCCGCGCCGCATGTGGCAGTAGGTCGTCTGCCAGCCGTCGGTATGATCGATGACGACGGCGTTGCCGCAGTTGCGGTTGGCGATGGCTTCGGGCGGCACGTCGCGCATGCTCACGTCGGGCATCTCGTCGCGGACGGCACGCACGACCCCGGCGGCGGCGGCGAGCACCGGCACGCCGGCCGCCATCGCCTTGAGGTCGGGGATGGCGATGTCGGTGCCCTCATGGGCGTCGTAGGTCATGACGCCGCAACGATAGTCGCGGCGGCCGGGGCCGGGATCATGGTCGACGTAGTTGACGACCCAGCAATCGCGCCCCGGGCGGCAGTCGATCGGCAGGCCGAGGCGGATATCCTCCGCCGCTGCCGCGGCCGGCGCCGCCGCCGCCAACAGGGCGACGAGAAGCGGTTGCCGCCAGGCGGCCCGGCTTGCTCTACTCGCGCCATCCTCCCTCGCTCGCCGCCCGCGAAAGACGTCCCGCATGAACATCGCCCGCTTCCTCCATCGCTCCGCATCCGTCTGGCCCGACCTGCCGGCCATCGCCGAGGGCGACGAGACCGTCGCCAGCTACCGCGGGCTGCAGGGCCGGGT
Organism: Alphaproteobacteria bacterium; assembly: GCA_050187535.1. Lineage (GTDB taxonomy): Bacteria > Pseudomonadota > Alphaproteobacteria > ATCC43930 > Allostellaceae > Allostella. The sequence goes on from JBFWXJ010000157.1 coordinate 9,393, forward strand.
GGCCGCGCTGGCCGGCGGCCTCGTCGGCAAGCTCGGCCTGCAATCGGGCGATCGTGTGGCGCTGATCATGCGGAACTGCCCCGCCTACGTCGAGGCGATGCATGCCTGCTGGCATGCCGGGCTGGTCGTGGTGCCGATCAACGCCAAGCTGCACCCGCGCGAGTTCCACTACATCCTCGACCATTCCGGCGCTCGCGTCGCCATGGTGACCGAGGATCTGGCCGATGCCGTCCACGCGATCGCCGGCGAGCTGCCGGCGCTGGAGCGCATCGTGGTCGCCGAATCGCCCGAGCACCGCTGGCTGCGCACCGAGCCGATCGCGATGGCCCTGGTGAACCCGCGCGACACCGCGTGGCTCTTCTACACCAGCGGCACCACCGGCCGTCCGAAGGGCGCCATGCTGAGCCACCAGGTGCTGCACGCATTCACGATGGCCTACTTCGCCGACGTCGATGCGATGGACCCCGGTGACGCGGTGATCCATTGGGCACCGATGTCGCACGGGTCGGGCATCAACATGCTGCCAAACATCGCCCGGGCCGCCGCCCAGGTGATCCCGCCGGGCGGCCATGGCGACCCGGCCACGGTCTTCGACCTGATCGGCGCCTGGCGCGGCGCCTCGATGTTCGCGGCCCCGACCATGGTCTGGCGGCTCGTCGACCACGCCGAGCGGGCCCGGGTCGACACCACGAACCTGCGGACCATCGTGTACGGCGGCGCGCCCATGTACCTGGCCGATCTCGAGCGCGCGCACGCCGCCTTCGGCTACAAGCTGACGCAGATCTACGGCCAGGGCGAGAGCCCGATGACGATCACCGCGCTGTCGCGGGCGATGCATGCCGATACCACCCATCCGCGGCGGGTCGAGCGGCTGGCCTCGGCCGGCGTCGCGCAGTCCGTAGTCGAGGTCAGGGTCTGCGACCCCGACGACCGCGAGTTGCCGGCCGGCGAGATCGGCGAGGTGCTGGTCCGCGGCGACGTCGTCATGACCGGCTACTGGCGCAATCCCGAGGCGACGGCGGCGACCCTGCGCGGCGGCTGGCTGCACACGGGCGACATGGGCTCGTTCGACACCGACGGGTTCCTCACCCTCAAGGACCGCTCGAAGGACATGATCATCTCGGGCGGCAGCAACATCTACCCGCGTGAGGTCGAGGAGGTGCTGCTGCGCCACCCCGACGTGGCCGAGGTCTCGGTCGTCGGGCGGCCCCATCCGGAGTGGGGCGAGGAGGTCGTCGCCTTCGTCGTCGTCCGTCCCGGCGCCGGGACGGACGCGACGACGCTCGACCGGCTGTGCCTCGACAACATCGCCCGCTTCAAGCGGCCGAAGGACTATCGATTCGTCGACAGCCTGCCGAAGAACAATTATGGCAAGGTGCTCAAGACCGAGCTCCGGGCGACGTTCGCCACGGGCTGAGGGCACCGGGGGAGGGGCCATGTTCGATCTCGATCGCTTCATCGCCGATTGCCGGGAGGCGGTCGCCGCCGACCCGTCGCACAAGGCCGCGCGCGAGGTGGTGGCGCGCGCGGTGTCCGATCCGGCCGCGGTCCTGAAGGGGCTGGGCGAGCCGACCCGGGCGGTCGTGCAGACGATCCATCGCTCGCCGGAGCTGACGATCCTCAACCTCGTCTGGGGGCCGCGCATGACGCTTCAGCCCCACAATCACCGCATGTGGGCGGTGATCGGCATCTACACCGGCCGCGAGGACAACATCTTCTGGCGGAAGACCGAAGGCGCCGACGGCCGCCAGCTCGAGGCGGCGGGAGCGGCAGCCTTGTGCGAGCGCGACTGCGTCCCGCTCGGACACGATATCGTGCATTCCGTCACCAACCCGATCCCGCGGCTGACCGGCGCCATCCATGTCTATGGCGGCGACTTCTTCGCCCCCGGCCGCAGCCAGTGGGACGCGGGCTCGCTGCGCGAGGAGCCCTACGACTCCGCGGGCCTCATGCGCCTCTTCGAGGAGTCGAACGAGGGGCTCGGCCGCCGCGCCGCCTGAGCGGCGGCGGTCACTCGTAGAAGAGGAAGTGCGCCGCCTGCAGCTGCCCCGGCTGGATGCCGACGATCAGCACCGAATCGCCGTCGCCGAGGTCGAGCGTCGTCCCCTGGGGCCCGCCGGACATGCGCGCCTGCAACGCCGAGAAGGGTGACGAGCCGTCGAGGCCGGTGCCGTTGATGTCGACCTGGAGGGCGATCGAATCCTCGCCCAGCGAGAAGTCGACGATGCGGTCGTCGCCGCCGGCGCTGCCGAAGAAGAAGGTGTCGAGCCCGGGGCCGCCCTCCAGCGTGTCGGCGCCATCCTCGCCGTGGAGCGAGTCGCGGCCGAGATTGCCGTTCAGGTAGTCGTTGCCGCCGAAGGCCGACCGGTCGCCGTAGTCGCCATAGAGGACGTCGGCGTTCTGGCCGCCGAACACGGTGTCGCTGCCGCCGTCGCCGTAGACCGTGTCGTTGCCGATGTTGCCGTTGACGTGCCAGTCGTCGCCGTTGCCGCCGCGCACGAGGTCGTCGCCCTGGCCGCCGCGGGCGAAATCCCGGCCGTTGCCGCCGTCCACGGTGTCGGCGCCGAGATTGCCGTTGAGGTCGTCGTCGCCGCGGTCGCCGTAGACCTCGTCCGACCCGTCGAAGCCGACGAGGCGGTCGGCCCCCGTGCTGCCGTAGATCTGGTCGTCGCCGCGCATGGCGTACTGGACGAAGCCGAAGCCGTTGCCGGCGTCGGCATAGGCGCGCATCGTCGCCCAGTCGATATCGACCCCGGTCATCCCGTAGAGGTCGCCGGTCGTCGGCGAAATCTCTCCGAGCGCCACCACCTGGCCGCTCACCGGCAGCGCGCCGCCCGAGAACTGGAAGAAGCCGGCCAGCGCCACGGTCGTGCCGTCGGGCTCGACGAGCAGGACTTCCTCGCCGCCTCCCGGCCCCGTCGGCTGCGATCCGGCGACGCCGGGGAAGTAGGTCGGCGACAGGAGGTCCAGGGGCTGGGTGGCGACGACGATGGCCATGGGCCGGGAACTCCGGAACGACGCGAATCGGCGGCTAGGCTACCACGCCGAAGGGTTGCGCCAGCCGGTCCCGCGCGGTCGGCGAGCCCGACGCGACGGCTCAGAAGAAGAACTGGAACATGTCCTGGGTGAAGTTGCCCGGCCCGAACTGCTCGACGCGGACGGAATTGCCGTCGCCGAGGTCGATCAGCGAGCCGCCCCGGCCGTCGCTGGCGATGTGCGGCTTCAGCTCGTCGAAGGTGTCGATGCCCGTCCCGTTGATATTGACCTCGATGCCGATGCGGTCGCCTTCGCCGGGCTGGAAGTCGCGGATCAGGTCGTCGCCCTCGCCGGTGAAGAGCAGGAAGCGGTCCGCCCCGGTCCCGCCGACCAGCGTGTCGTCGCCGTAGTCGCCGTAGAGGTCGTCGTCGCCGGCGTCGCCCGAGAGGTAGTCGGCCCCGCCGTTGCCGCTTCCGTCGCCGTCGTCGCCGACCAGCGTGTCGTTGCCCTGGCCCCCGTACATCGTGTCGGCGCCGAGATTGCCGAACACGAGGTCGTCGCCGCGGTTGCCGTTGACATGCGGGTCGTTGCCCGGCCCGCCCAGGACCGTGTCGGCGCCCTGGCCGCCGAAGAGCCAGTCGGCGCCGCTGCCGCCGATCACCCG
>JBFWXJ010000158.1:0-13024 GCA_050187535.1 Alphaproteobacteria bacterium
CTACGGCCGTGTCCTTCGGCACGTCCGGGATCTTCGCCACCTCGCGCTCGGCGAAGAAGAAATGGCGCAGTGCCTTCGACTGCGGCGAGGCGAGGCATTCCTCGAAGAGGGCGCGCTCGCGCCGCAGACCCTCGTCGAACGAGGTGGTGGTCGCGATCTCGACGCAGTCGATGCAGCGCCAGGGCGCCACCTGGCCGCGGCCGGTCTTGGCGATGGACTTGCGGAGCTCATCGAAGAAGCCGGCGGAGACCTTGAGCTTGTCGGCCATGTCGCGGATGCGGCGCAGCGGCCGCTTCTCCGCCACGACGCGCCGCGCAAAGGCCGCACCGCCGTCGGCGAGGTCGCCCGCCACCAGCTCGTCGATGATGCCGAGCTCGCGCGCCCGGTCGGCCGGGGCGAACTCGCCCGAGAGGATCATGCGAGCGGCCGGCTCGGCGCCGATCAGGCGGGGCAGGCGCTGCGTGCCGCCGGCACCCGGCAGGATGCCGAGCTTCACTTCCGGCAGGCCGTACTGCGAGCCCTTGACGCCGACCCGCCAGTGGCAGGCGAGCGCCACCTCCAGCCCGCCGCCGAGGGCGGTGCCGTGGATGGCGGCGACCACCGGCTTGGGCGAGGCCTCCAGTGCGGCGATCATGTCGAAGATCGTCTTGGCCTCGGGCGGCCGCGGCTTGCCGAACTCGCGGATGTCGGCGCCGGCGATGAAGGTGCGGCCGGCCCCCATCAGCACGAAGGCGTCGACCTCCGGATCGGCGGCGCCTGATGTCAGCGCCGCGATGACGCCGTCCGGCACCCCGACCGACAGCGCGTTCACCGGCGGGTTGTCGACCCGGATGATCGAGACGCGGTCCTTGGTCTCGGTGCGGACGAGCTCGGGCATGGGCGAAGGCTCCGGAGGGGCGGGCGGCCACCATATCGGCGCCCCCGGGGCGGCGCAACGCGGGGCGGACCTGCGCTATCCTGCCGTCATGACCGCCCGCCGCGACCCTTCCCGCACCGTGCTGGAAAGCATCGAGAACGACGAGGCCAACCGCTGCGTCGACCTCTTCCGCCGCACCGACGGCACCTGGGGCTTCGAGGAATGCCGCCGCGATCCGGAGGACGGCGGCCGGTGGACCACGGTCGGCGGTTGGTCGGGCGGCAGCTTTCCGTCACGCGACGCGGCGTTCGCAGCAGCCTGCGGGCGCATACCGTGGTTGGCCGCCGCCACTCTGCCGCGAACCGGGGCGGCTACGTCGGAGAGGCTGTCCTAGCCGCGGCGATCGGGGATATTAGCGCGCGAATTGCGCATCCGTGCAATTGTTCGATCGGGGGAGGACGCGAATGGTCGAAGTCACGAGAAGGGACCTCGTCGGCCTGGCCGCCGCCGTGGCGGCGGGCGGGACCTACCTGTTCGGCAATGCGCAAGGAGCACCCACGATGACGGATGCCGGTCTGAAACAGAAGCTCGACGCGGTCTTCGGCGCGCACATGGAAGCTGAGCTGGCCGGCGACCTGGACAAGACGCTGGCGACGATGTCGGCCGATCCGCATCTGGTGAACGTTCCGACGATGGTCGGGGGAAAGGGGCAGCAGGGCGTCCGGACGTTCTACGCCAATCGCTTGGTCGGGCAGTTCTTTCCGCCCGATGTGAAGTTCGAGCCGATCTCGCGCACCTACAGTCCGGAGCGCCTCGTCGACGAACTCATCATCTCCTTCACGCATACCAGCAAGATCGACTGGATGCTCCCGGGCGTGGCACCCACGGGAAAGTTCGTCGAGGCGGTCTTCGTGGTGATCGTCGGCTTCGAGGGCGACAAGGTCTCCTACGAGCACATCATGTGGGATCAGGCCAACGTGCTGGTCCAGCTCGGGCTGCTCGACCCGAAGGGACTCCCGGTGGCCGGTGCCGGGGCGGCGGCCAAGCTGCGCAACCCCGCCTTGCCGGATCCGTTCTTCGGCGAAGGCTAGACGACGGGCGGGCTCATCACCCAGACCACCTGGGTCGGGCGGTCGGCGGCGCTGTCGTAGCGATGCGGCGTGGTGCTGGAGAAGCGGAAGCTGTCGCCCGCTTCGATCAGCAGCTCGTCGTCGCCGACCCACAGGCGGAGCGCGCCGGTCAGCACGAGGCCGGCCTCCTCGCCGCGATGGGCGTGGGCGTCGCCCGACGTGAAGCCCGGCTCCAGCGTCATCATCATGAGCTGGATGTCGCCGGTCAGGTCGGGGGTCAGCAACTCCATGACGAGCTGGTCGGCGGTCGTGCCGGCGGTCGGCAGGCGGAGCTGGCGGCGGTCGGCCTTGCGCACGATCTTGTCGAGCTCGGCCGCGGGCCGGCCGGCATCGGCATGGAAGAACCAGGCGACCGGCACCCCCAGCGCATCGGCCAGCCGACGCAGCGAGCGCACCGAGGGCGAGGCCAAGCCGCGCTCGATCTGGCTCACCATGCCGATCGACAGGCCGGCGGCCGCCCCCACCTGGGTCAGCGACATCCCCTTGGCCTTGCGTAGCGAGCGGAGCTGCGTGCCGAGCCAGAGGTCGGCCACCTTGCCGCGCGCGCGGGCGGCCGGCGGCTCGTGCCCGTCGAGGACGACGGTCCGAGTCCGGCCCTTCGCCTGTGCTGTGACATCCTTGGGCGACCCGGCCCGGCGGGCGGCGGTTCGGGGCATCGGCTTCTCCATCCCAGCGGAATCGCGGTTTGGTAAAATTTTACGTTTCTGTTTTTAACCACATTGTCGTACTGCGAGAGGCGTGAGACGATCAATCGTCTCGAAACGCATGCGGGGGCCGGGAACGGTGACGGGCGTACAGGTCGGCGTAGACATCGGCGGCACCTTCACCGACGTGGTGTGCCGCACTTCCGACGGGAAGCTGCGTTTCGTGAAGCTGCCGACGACCCGCAAGGACGAGAGCCAGGCGGTCCTCCAGTCGGTCGAGATCATGGGCCGCGACTGGGGCATCCCGGCGGCCGACATCGCCCGCTTCGCGCACGGCACGACGGTGGCGACCAACGCCGTGCTGGAGCGCAAGGGTGCCCGCATCGGCATCATCACCACCGACGGTTTCCGCGACGTGCTGGAGATCGGGCGCCAGCTTCGCCACCAGCTCTACAACGTCGTGCTGGGCGAGCAGACACCGGGCTTCCTCGCCCCCGGCGCCCGGCGCAAGGAGGTGCGCGAGCGCGTGGCTGCCGACGGCTCGGTGCTGGTCCCGCTCGACGAGGAGGGTGTGCGTCGAGCAGCGGCCGAGCTGGTCGCCGACGGCGCCGAGGCGATCGCCATCTGCTTCCTCTTCTCTTTCCGCAATCCCGACCACGAACGCCGGGCGGCGGCGATCGTGCGCGAGGCCCATCCCGGCCTGATGGTCGCCGTCTCGCACGAGGTCGACCCGGCCTTCCGCGAGTACGAGCGCACCGTCGTCACCGCCTTCGACGCCTATGTGAAGCCGGTCATCGACCGCTACCTGGCGCGGCTCGAGCGCGGGCTCGACGGGGCGGGGGTGCCGGCACCGCTCCAGGTCATGCAGTCGCGCGGCGGCCTGATGGTGTCCGAGGTCGCGCGCCAGCGGCCCGTGCGCCTCTTCCTCTCCGGCCCGGCGGCCGGCGTCATCGGCGCGCGGATGGCCGGGCACTCGGCCGGCATCGAGGACCTCATCACCGTCGACATCGGCGGGACGAGTTGCGACATCGCACTGATCGACAAGGGCCGGGCCTTGGTGCGCAGCGAGGGGGTGATCGACGGCTTCCCCGTCCGCGTCGCCATGGTCGACGTCAACTCGATCGGCTCGGGCGGCGGCAGCATCGCCTGGATCGACCGCGGCGGCGGCCTGCGCGTCGGCCCGCAGTCGGCGGGCTCCGAGCCGGGGCCGGCCAGTTATGGCCGCGGCGGCGAGAAGCCGACGGTGACCGACGCCTCGATCGTGCTGGGCTATCTCAACCCCGACTACTTCGCCGGTGGCGCGCTGCGGCTCGACCGGGCGCTGGCGGAGAAGGCGATCACCGACCACATCGCCAAGCCGTTGGGCATGACGCTGGAGCAGGCCGCACTCGGCATCCACCGCGTGCTGAACGCCCAGATGGCCGAGGGCATCCGCCTCGTCTCGATCCGCCAGGGGCTCGACCCGCGCCGGTTCTCGCTGATGCCGCTCGGCGGCGGCGGCGCGGTTCATGCGACGGCGCTCGCCCGCGACCTCGCCATCACGCGCGTCCTGGTGCCGCGCCATCCGGGCATCCTGTCGGCTTCGGGCCTGCTGGCCGCCCCGGTCGAGCACGAAGTGGCGACCGCCTACGGCAAGCCGCTGGCCCAGTCTTCGGTGGCGGAGCTGCGCAACGTCCTCGACGGGCTCGACGAAGCCTGCCGCGGCCTGATGGCGCGCGAGCGGCTGGACGGGGCCCCGGTCACCATCCGCTACGCCGCGGACATGTGCTACGTCGGCCAGTCCTATACGCTCGAAGTGTCGCTGGACCTCGCCGACGCGGCGCCGCTCGACCGCCTCTACGAGAACTTCCTGGTCGACCACGATCGCGTCTACGGCCATGCCACGCGCCTGCCGGCGCGCATCGTCAACCTGCGCGCGGTGCATCAGGCCGGCGGCGCCGGAGCGATCGACGGCGTGGCGGAATGGGGCAGCGGAAATCCCGAGAAGGGGCGACGGTCGATCCTCGTCGCCGAGCATCCGCAGCCGGTGGACGCTGCCATCTATGACCGGACGGCGATGCCGCCCGGCTTCACGTTCACCGGCCCGGCGATCGTCGAGCAGGCGGACACGACGACCTTGGTCGAGCCGGGCTGGTCCGGCAGGATCGACGATCGCGGCGCGATGATTCTGACGCGGCAGTAGGAGGGACGGGTGATGACGGGAACGAACGGCCGGCTCGACCCGATCACGGTCGAAGTGGTGCGCCACAAGCTCGATGGCATCGCCAACGAGATGGAATCGACGCTGCTGCGCAGCTCCTTCTCGCCGATCGTGAAGGAGGGGATGGATGCGTCGGCCAGCCTCTTCACGGTCGAGGGCGAGACGCTGGCCCAGGCGCTGGCGGTGCCGATTCATCTGGCCACCCTGATTCCGATCGTGCAGACGCTGCTGAAGGAGTTCCCGCTCGCCTCCATGAAGGAGGGCGACGTCTACGTCATGAACGATCCCTATCTCGGCGGGACGCACCTGCCGGATATCGCGATCGTCGTGCCGGTGATGCATGGCGGGCGGCCGATCGCGCTTTCCGCGACGATGACGCACCACCAGGACGTGGGCGGCATGACGCCGGGCTCGATTCCGACCAACGCCACCGAGATCTTCCAGGAAGGCCTGCGCATCCCGCCGCTCAAGCTGCGCGACGCCGGCGTGATGAACGACACGCTGGTCAAGATGATGCGCCTCAACGTGCGCATCCCGGACGTGCTGATGGGCGACATCTACGCCCAGATCGCCGCCTGCCAGATCGGCGCCCGGCGCATCGCCGCACTCGCCGACACCTACGGCGACAACATGCTGGCCCAGATCTTCGCCGAGCTGCTGGAGCGCTCCGAGGCGATGACGCGCGACGCGCTGCGCGCGATCCCGGCCGGCACCTACCGCTACGTCGACTATCTCGACAACGACGGCATCGAGCTCGACCGGCGCATCCGTATCGAGGTCGCGGTGACCGTGAAGGACGGCGCGATCCATATCGACTTCACCGGCAGCAGCCGGCAGTTGAAGGGGCCGTTCAACGTCGTGCGCTCGGGCTCGCAGGCCGCCGCCTATTTCGCGATCCGGGCGCTGACCGATCCCAGCATCCCGACCAATGCCGGCTGCTTCCGCCCCGTGTCGCTGCACCTGCCCGAGGGCACGCTCGTCAACCCGCAGGAGCCGGCCCCGGTCGGGTCGCGCACGGCGACGATCAAGCGCATCACTGGCTGCATCCTCGGCGCCTTCCAGGAGGCGCTGCCCGACCGTGTGCCGGCCGATTCCGGCGGCGAGCTCCTGACGGTCGCCTTCGGCGGGCGCTGGCCGGACGAGCGCGGCACCTTCGTCACGGGCGAGATGCTGGCGGGCGGCAGCGGCGGCAGCCGCGCGCTCGACGGCATCGACGTCATCGAGACGGACGCGACCAACTGCATGAACCTGCCCGCAGAGGCCATGGAGATGGAGGCGCCGGTCCGCATCCACCGCATGGCGCTGCGTCGGGATTCGGGCGGTGCCGGCCGGCATCGCGGCGGCCTCGGCGTCGTCAAGGAGTTCGAGATGCTGGAGGTCGAGGCGACGCTGACCCATCGCGGCGAGCGTCACTACTGCCCGGCCGCCGGGGCATTCGACGGTCAGGCGGGCGCTCCCGCCCACTCCGTCATCATCCGCGCCGACGGCACCGAGGAGGTCGTCGCCTCCAAGCGCATGACGACGCTGAAGCCGGGCGATCGCCTGATCGTCGAGACGGCGGGCGGCGGCGGCTACGGCGACCCGCTGCTGCGTGATCGTGAGGCGGTGATGGCCGACATCGCCAACGGCAAGGTCAGCGCCGCAGAGGCGGCCCGGCTCTACGGGACCGCGGCGGAGTGAGGCCGGCTATCGGCCGGGCGGTAGAGCACGAACCAAGCGTAGGCGGCGGCCTGCATCGCCAGGAGGATGGCGAATGCGACGGTATAGCCGGCTGGGTCGTAGCCGCCGGCGGCCGTGCGCGGCCACAGGCCGATGATCGCGCCGATCGCGTACTGGAGCGCGAAGGCGCCGCCGCCCGACAGCACGTTCATGCCGGCGTTGGCACGGCCGGCATAGGCGGGGCCGAAATGCTGCGACAGGGCGGCGTAGGTCAGCGTGATGACGTTGAAGGTGGCGCCGAACACCGCCCATAGGGCGGCCGATCCCGCTACCCAGCCGAGGACGATGCCGAGCTCGGCCGCCATGAACAGGACCGCGGCCGCGCCCGCCACTTTCAGCGTGCCGATGCCGACGCGGCGCAGCGCCTCGGCGATGACGCCGCCCAGCGCCGAGCCGATGCTGAGCGCCAGCGCCATCACCATGAGCTGGAGAGCGACCGCGTCGCGCCCGAAGCCGGCGACGTCGCGCAGCCAGGGGCCCGCCCACAGCGTCTGGATCGACGAGCCGCTGGCGAAGCCCAGCACCGTCATCGGCGCCAGGCGCCAGAAGAGCCGGTCGCGGTAGACGACGCCGAACAGCTCGCGCACCTGTCGCCCGAGCGGGGCGGGAGCGGCCCGGGTGCTGCGTTCGGGCACCAGCAGCCACAGTGCCGCTGCGGCGGCCGCGGCCGCGATGCCGCCCGCGACCATCAGGCCGCGCCAGCCGACGATGCCGAGCATCGCCTGGGCCGGGGCGGTCGCCACCACCGCGCCGAGGCTGCCGAAGCCGAGGAAGAGGCCGTTCAGCAGCGGCAGCCGCTCGGCCGGGAACCAGTCCGCCATCTGCTTGTAGGCGGACATGAGGCCGCCCGCGAAGCCGAGGCCGACCAGCGCCCGCCCCAGCGCGACGGTCGTCAGGCTGTCGCCGAGGGCGATCACCATGGCGCCGGCCGCGGCGATCCCGACGAGGCCGGCCTGCACCCGACGCGCCCCGAAGCGGTCGAGCAGCGCCCCCATGGGGAGCTGGAAGAGGGCGAAGCTGAGGAAGTACATCGCCGTCAGGAAGCCGAGATCGCTCGGCCCCAGGCTCAGCTCGGCCACGAGATCGGGCGCGATCAGCGCGTTGATCGAGCGGAAGAAGAGGGAGAGGAAATAGGCCGCCGCGAAGGGCGCGATGACGCGCGCGGCGAGGCCGGCCCCGATGGCGGCCGGCGATGGTGGCGGGCGGCTCATCCGGCGGTCAGGCCGCCGTCGACCACCAGCTCGGAGCCGGTCACGAAGCGCGATTCGTCGGATGCGAGGTAGATGACCATGGGCGTTACGTCGTCCGGCTCGGCGATGCGGCCGATCGGCACCTGCCGGGCCAGACGCTGCCGCGCCTTCTCGGGGTCGTCGGCGGCCGCGATCATCCCCTCGACCATCGGCGTGGCGACGAAGCTCGGATGGATCGAGTTGCAACGGATGCCGTAGCCCGCCCGTGCGCAATGCAGCGCCACCGACTTGGTGAGCAGCCGCACGCCGCCCTTGCTGGCGTTGTAGGCGGCGAGGTTGTGGCCGCCGACGATGCCCGACACGGACGACAGGTTGATGATCGAGCCGCCTGTCGCCTTCATCGCCGGGATGGCGTGCTTGCAGCCGAGGAAGACCCCGTCGAGGTTGACGGCCATCACCCGCCGCCATTCTTCGAGCGTCGTGCTCTCGACGTCGTGCAGGACCACGATCCCGGCATTGTTGACCAGCACGTCGAGCCTGCCATGGGCCTTGACCACCTTGGCGATGGTCCGCTTCCAGGCGGCCTCGTCGGTGACGTCGAGGCGCAGGGACGTCCCGCCGCAGGCCGCCGCCGTCGCCCTCGCCCCGGCGGCGTCGACATCCGTCGCCACCACCGTCGCGCCTTCCGCCGCCAGACTGGCCGCGAATGCGCGGCCGAGCCCGCTTCCGGCGCCGGTGACGACCGCCACCTTGCCCGCGACGCGCCCTGTCATGATCACTCCTGGCCCAGCACCGGCTTCAGTTCCGGGATGCGCGTCATCATCCGCACCAGCAGCTGGTCGGCGACGATGCGGTAGCCGAGCTCGGTGAAATGCGCGCCGTCGTCGGCCCGCAGGCGGCGTGGGCCGCGCGCTGGGTCGGGCAGGAACGCCTGGTAGGTGCCGTCCGGCGCCGAGGTCAGCTCGGCGGTGGATATCCACGTCTCGCCGTGCTGCTGCACGCGCTCGCGCTGGAGGGCGTCGATCACCTGCATGCCGCGGTTGTTGGTCGCATCGCGCAGACTCGGCAGGCCCAGCCAGAAGAGCGGAATCCTGGCCTTCGCCAGGATGTCGATGAGGGTGTCGACGCGGTCGGCGTAGAGCTTCGCCCACTCGGGCGTGGCGAAGTCGTAGCGCCGCCGCGTGTCGGGGTCGACCATGGGCCGGAAGTCGTTGAGGCCCATCCACATGGCGACCGCATCGATCTTGCGCTTGGCGAGTATCTCGGTGACCTTCGCCGCCCAGTCGAGCTGGTGATAGCGGGTGAACCCGGTCGAGTGGACCCCTTCCTGCATCACCACGAACGCCGGCAGCTGGCGGGCGCGCACGCCCAGCGTCGAGGCGAGGCCCTGCGCCAGCGAGTCGCCGATGACCAGGAGGCGCAGCGGCGGCTGCTGGTCGGCCGGCGGGGTGGCCTTCGCGGACGCCCTGGCGGCAACGGGCACGGCGGCAGCGGCAACGAAGGTCAGGAGAGCCAGGGAGAGGAAGTCCCTGCGGCGGAACGGCTGGAGCGACACGGACTGGTCCCGGACCGGTTGGCTATCGGAGTGGCGACGACATGCTAGACTACTACCGTCCATGACCAAGTCGAAGACGTTTGCCGGCCCGTGCCGGCCGCAGGCACTGCTTCTCGCCGCCCTGCTCGGCCTGTCCGCCTGCAACGCGCGGGCGACGCCGCCGCAGGTCTCCGTCGTGTCGCCGCCGGACGCGACCGCCGATCGGCCATCGGACGTCTGCCGTGCCGCGGTGCAGGGCGCCGTGCGCCTGGAGCCGATCGCGCTCGCCAAGGCCCTGCCGCCGCGCCGGCCGGCCATGGGCGGCGATGCGCTCGCACCCTTCTACGATGCACTGGCCCAGACCGAGGCGCGGCGTGCCGGCGAGCCGCTGTCGATCGTCGTGCTCGGGGACAGCCACACCGCCGGTCCGTATTTCGCCGGTCGCCTGCGCGAGCGGTTCCAGGAGCGCTTCGGTTCGGCCGGTCCGGGGGCGATGCCGCCCGGACAGGCGCAGCGCGGCTACCGCAATGCGCGGGTCGAGATCCGCCAGACCGGGACGTGGACCGGGGCCAGCAGTCTGCGCACCACGACGCCCGGGCCGTTCGGCCTCGCCCTCCATCGCCTGCGCTCCGACGAGCCGGGATCGACGATCACCGCGACGGCCCAGGAACCGGCAGGGTTCGAGAAGCTGGAGGCCTCCGTCGTGCGATTCCCGGACGCGGGCGCCGTCCGGGTGCTGGCCGACGGGTGTCCGCTCGCCACCATCGCGACCGCGGGCGGTGGCGGGGCGTCGCGGCTGGTCGCCAGCCTGCCGCCGCATACCGTCGAGGTGGCGCTGGAGACGGTGGACGGGCCGGTCGAGCTCCTCGGTTGGCGCCTGACGCGGGGCAGGGGCGCCGTGCTGGAGAGCCACGGCGTCAACGGCGCGCAGATGTCCATGCTGGGCAACCTCGACCCCGAGATCCTGGCGGGCGAGCTGCGCAGCCGCGATCCCGCGCTCATCATCGTCGCCTTCGGCACCAACGAGGCGTTTTCGACCGACCTGACGGAGCAGCGCTACCGCGCGAGCCTCGAGGAGCGGCTGGGCCAGCTCCGTCGGGCGGCGCCGCGCGCGGCCGTCCTCGTGGTCGGCCCGCCCGATTCCGCGATCGCGGCCAGGCCCGCGCCCGGCCGCAAGGGCCGGCGCCCGGCGGGATGCGGCTGGGGCGAGCCGCCGAACCTGGCGATGGTCAAGTCCGTGCAGCGCCGCGTCGCGCACGACCTGGGGCTGCCCTATTGGGACTGGTCGCGGCTGACCAAGGGGGCGTGCGGCGTCAATGCCATGGCCCGCCGCGACCCGCCGCTCGCCTATCGCGATCGCGTCCACTTCACCGCCGACGGCTACGCCCAGGCCGCCGACGCGCTCTTCCGCTTCCTGATGGACGGCTACGCCAAGCGGCGTCGGGTCTCGTAGGGCCGCACGGGGGCGAGGGCGGCCCGTGCTCTTTCCGACCGTCCAGTTCCTCGTCTTCTTCTCGGCGGTATTCCTCGTCCACTGGCGGCTGGTCGGGCGGCCGCGGCTCGACAAGGCGTTCCTGCTGGCCGCGAGCTGGTTCTTCTACGCGAGCTGGCACCCCGTCTTCCTGCTGCTGCTGATCTTCAGCGCCGCCAATTCCTGGGCGGCGGGGCGGCTGCTCGACGGCGCGGCGGACGACCGCGTGCGCGGGCGGATCGCGGCCGCTTCCGTGGCGCTGCACCTCGCGACGCTCGGGTTCTTCAAGTACTACGGCTTCTTCGCCGACGCGCTGCTGGCGCTCGGCCGATCCGTCGGCGTCGCGCTGCCGGTGCCGCTGCTGGAGATCGTGCTGCCGGTCGGCATCTCGTTCTTCACCTTCCAGGGCATCTCCTACGTCGTCGACGTGAAGCGCCGCGACGCGGCCGCCGCCCGCGGACCGCTCGATGTCTTCCTCTACATCTCCTTCTTCCCGCATCTCGTGGCGGGGCCGATCGTGCGCGCCGCCAACTTCCTGCCGCAGCTGGCCGCACCCGTGCCGCGCGACCGGGTGCCGCTCGCCATGGCGACGCTGCTGATCCTGGGTGGCCTCTTCAAGAAGACGATCGTCGCCAACGCGCTGGCGACCGGCCTCGTCGACCCGGTGTTCGCCGACCCGGGCGGTCACGGCGCCGTCGACCTGTGGCTCGCGACCTATGGCTACGCGGTGCAGATCTACTGCGACTTCTCGGCCTATTCGGACATCGCGATCGGGGTCGCCGCCCTGCTCGGCTTCCACTTCCCGCGCAACTTCGACCAGCCCTACCGCGCCCGCTCGCTGGCCGAGTTCTGGCGGCGCTGGCACATCTCGCTGTCGAGCTTCCTGCGCGACTATCTCTACAAGCCCCTGGGCGGCAGCCGGCGCGGCCGGCGGCGGATGCTGGCGAACCTCATGATCGTCATGCTGCTGGGCGGCCTCTGGCACGGCGCTGCCTGGACCTTCGTCCTGTGGGGCGCGCTGCACGGCGGGTGGCTGGTCCTGGAGCGCATCCTCGGCTGGGACCGTCCGGTGGCCACGGGCTGGCGCGGCTGGCTGCGCGCCGCCCTCGTGTTCCACGTCGTCTGCGCCGCCTGGATCCTCTTCCGCAGCCCCAGCCTCGACGCGGCGGGAACCATGCTGACGGGCCTCGTCTCCGCCGGCTGGCACGGCGAGCGCGCGACGCCGTGGCTGGTGGCGCTCGTCCTCCTCGGCATGGCGCTGCACTGGCTGCCGCCGGATTGGCTGCAGCGCCTGGAGCGGCGGGTCGCCGCACTGCCGGCCTGGGCGATCGGTGCCGTCGCCGGCGCCGTGCTCGTCTGCCTCGACGCGGTCGGCCCCGACGGGGTCGCCGCCTTCATCTACTTCCAGTTCTGAAGAGGGAGGGCACATGCGACAGCCCTGGCTGGAGCCCGACCGCGGCGACGCGACGGGCGATCTGTTCTCGCCGGCGAGTGCGGTGGTTCCCGCGCGCCGCGCGAACCTCGCCTATGCGCTGGCCGTGGCCGTGCTGGTCGCCGGCACCACGAGCGAACTCGCGTCCGGCGTGCTCGACCTGCCGATCGTGCCCGGCAGCGAGACGCTGATCACAGTCACCGCCGCGCTGGACGATGCGGCGCGCGCGATCGGTCTCGACGCGCCGCATGCGGCACTGCGCGAGCTTGCCCGTCGCGTCGAGGCGCTGCGGCTCGACTAGGACCGCAGGCCCCGCCAGGCGAGCGCCGCACCGGCGAGCGCACCCGCCGCCAGCGTCATCAGCGCGAGGCGGAGGTCGCCCGTGACGACGAGCGCGAGCGCCACCAGCGGCGGGCCGATGAAGACGCCGAGGTAGTTGAAGATCATCATCGCGGTCGTGGCGGTGCCGACCTCCGCGCGCGGCACCACGCGCGTCACCTGGGCGAGCGTGACGCCGCCCCAGCCGGCGCCCGTCGCGCCCAGCGCCAGCGCGGCACCGAGCCGGGCCGCGACCGGCCAGTCCGGGGCCATCTGGGCGAACAGCGTGACCGCGGCCGCCATGGCCACGCCCAGCATGACCAGCACCGCGCGCGGGCTGCCCAGCCGGTCGGCGGCCGCCCCCCACATGAGCCGGCCGCCGACGGCACCGATCTGCGCGGCCGCGGCGGCCCATCCTGCCTCGGTCAGGCTGGCGCCGGCCAGCGTCGCGGCGCTGTAGGGGATGTAGATGTTGTTGGGCGACAGCATCGCCGCGTAGAGGAAGGAGACGGTGACCAGGCGCCGCAGCC
>JBFWXJ010000159.1:0-13000 GCA_050187535.1 Alphaproteobacteria bacterium
GGCTTCCACCTCCAGCGCGGCGGTGTCCTCGTGCACGGAATCGACGAGGCCGAGGCGGTGGGCCTCCTCGGCGTCGATCTGGTCGCAGGTATAGGCGAGGCGTGCCGCCAGCGCCGGCGAGACGTCGCGCACGAGGCGGACGATCGAGCCGCCGGCGATGATGCCGCGTCGCGCTTCCGGCAGGCCGAACACCGCCTTGCGGCTGGCCAGCCGGAAGTCGGCGATCGCCACCAGTTCGACGCCGCCGCCCAGCGCGTAGCCGTCGATCGCCGCGATCACCGGCACCGGGATTTCATCGAGGCGCGCGACCACGGCGTTGACGCGGCGGACGTAGCGCCAGCGGTCGCCCGCGTCCATGGCACCACGCTCCTTGAGGTCGGCGCCGGCACAGAAGGCGCGGCCCGTCCCGGCGATCACGAGGCAGCGGATGCCGACGTCGCGATCGATCGCGTCGATCGCCTCCTCCAGCCCGTCGAGGACGGTCGTCGAGAGCGCGTTCATGCGCTCGGGCCGATTGAGCCTGACCCACAGGACGTGGCCGCGGCGCTCCTGGACGAGATGCATCAGTGTCCTCCGATGGGCTTGCCCGTGCCGGCGCGCCGCTGCAGCAGCATGACCGGCAGCGCCAGGGCGAGCGGAATGAGGATGACGAGGGTCGAGATCGCCGGCAGCAGAGGCGAGACCTCGAAGAGGATCGAATCCCACAGCTTGACCGGCAGCGTCTTGGTGCGGGCGCCGCTGAGGAAGAGCGCCAGCACGACCTCGTCGAACGAGACGTGGAAGGCGAGCACGCCCGCCCCGATCAGCGCCATGCGGAGCTGCGGCAGGGTGATGAGGCGGAAGGTGGTGAGCGGGCCGGCCCCGAGGCTGGCCGAGGCCTGCGCCAGGTCGGGGCCGATCGACTGCAGCCGGCTCTGCACCATGATGACGACGAAGGGCAGCGCGATCAGCGCGTGCATGACGACGATGCCCGTCACCGAGCCGATCAGGCCGAGTGCGGCGAACATGTAGTAGGAGGATGCCGCGATCACGATCGAGGGCACGATCTGCGGCGAGATCACCAGGGCCTCGACCGCCGAGCGTGCGCGCGGCGGCAGGCGGATGATGCCGAGTGCCGCCAGGGTGCCGACGATGGTCGCCACGATCATCGCGATCGTCGCGATGCGTATCGACCGCCACAGCACGTCGAGCCAGTCGGGGCTGTCGAGGAGCCGCCGGTACTGGTCGAACGAGGGCTGGGATGGAATGAACTCGAAGATCGGCGCCGCATTGAACGACATCGGCACGACGATGACGATCGGCAGCAGCAGGAAGCCGATGACGAGGCAGCCGAATAGCGCCAGCCCGATTTCGAGGATGCGGCGGCCCATCGCTCAGACCGCCCGCATGACCGCGCCGCGCGGGGCCATGGCGCGGTAGGCGAGGTAGAGCACGATGGTGGAAGCGAGCAGCGTCGTCGCCAGCGAGAAGGCGAAGGGCCAGTTCAGCACCTCGCGCACGTTGAAGGCGATCAGGCTGGAGATCATCATCTGGGTCGGGCCGCCCAGCATCGCCGGCGTGATGTAGAAACCGAGCGCCACGATGAAGGTGAGCAGGCAGCCCGCCGCCGTGCCGGCCGCCGTCAGCGGCAGCGTCACGCGCAGGAAGGTGCGGAACCGGCCGGCGCCGAGGCTGGCCGACGCCGTCTTCAGCTCGGGCGGGATCGCCAGCAGCGCCGTCAGTACCGGGAACAGCACGTAGGGGATGAGCATGTTCACCATGGCGATGAGCACGCCCAGCTCGTTGTACATGAGCCGCAGCGGCGCTTCGATCAGGCCGAGACTTCGCAGCATCCGGTTGGCGAGGCCGGTGTCCTGCAGGACCGTCATCCATACGTAGTTGCGCACCAGCACCGAAAGCATGAACGGCAGCGCCACGAGGGTGATCGCGATGGCGCGCGCCCGGTCGCCGAGCCGGGAGATGAAGTAGGCGGTGGGGTAGCCCAGCGCCAGGCAGACCACCGTCGTCACCGCGGCCACGGTCAGGGTCTTCAGGAAAACGGCCCGGTAGACCGGCACGTCGACGAGACGCTGGTACTGGCGCAGCGTGAAGTCGGGCAGCCCGAAGCTGATGCCGACGGCATGCAGCAGCGGGACCACGAAGAACCCCAGCACGAGCGCCATCGGCAGCGCCAGCAGCGCCGCCGTATGCAGGGCCGATCGCTTCATGCGCGGTCGTTCAACCGGTCGATTGCAAGGCCGTCAGTGCGCCTCTCGACAATGCTCGGGGTGAGGAAAGTCCTGCATGGCACAATGGAAACCCTCATCCCGAGCATCGTCGAGGGACGCAACGGCGCTCATCCCACGCTCCCTCTCCCCGCCCGGACCGGACGGGGAGAGGCAACGCGGGCCAGAGTCAGGAGAGGCGCCACTCGTTGAACCGCTCGGTCACCTTCTCGAGATTCGGCCCCCACCACTCGCCGCTGAAGAGGAAGCCCTTCCTGAAGTTGTCGGGCTGCGAGGCGAGCACCGCCATCACCTTGGGATCGACGAGCGGCAGCGCCTTCGAATTCGTCGGACCGAAGGCGATGTACTTCGTCAGGTCGGCCTGGCGCTGCGGCTGGAGCGCGAAGGCGATGAACTTCATCGCCGCGTCGTAGTTCTTCGAGCCCTTGGGGATGGTCCAGCCCTCGAAGGTGATCGCCGCCCCGTCGAACGAGATGCCGAACGGCTGGCCTTCGAGGATGAGCCCGGGTGCGCGCGTCCAGGAGGAGACGACGATCTCCTTCGACAGCAGCATCGGGCCGACCTGCGGGAACTGCGTCCACCAGACGGCGTCGCGCTTGAACTTCTCCAGGCTCTTGAAGGCGCGGTCGACGTCGAGCGGGTAGAGCTTGTCCTTCGGCACGCCGTCGGCCAGCAGCGCGAATTCCAGCGTATAGGTGACCGCGCCGTAGATGCCGCGCCGACCGGGGAACTTCTGGGTGTTCCACACGTCCGCCCAGGTCATGGGTGCGGCGTCGGGGAAGGCCGCCTTGCTATAGGTGATCTGGCTGGCCAGCGTGATCGCGCCGACACAATGCTCCGACACGGTCTCGGCCAGGATGTCGGACTTGTCGAAGCGGCCGTAGTCGATCTTCTCCAGCAGGCCGTCCTTGACGGCCGCCGGCCGCAGCCGATCGGGCAGGCAGATCAGGTCCCACTCGACGTTCTTCGACTGCACCTGCGCGCGCAGCTTGGCGAGCTCGACGCCCGTCGTCTGCACGATCTTGATGCCGGTCTCGCGCTGGAAGGGCTCGAACAGCGCCTTCGTCTGCCCTTCCTGGTAGGCCCCGCCGAAGCCGACGAAGACCAGCTCCTGCGCGGCGCTCGCCGGCCGGCCGATGATGGCGGGGGCGCCCAGCGCCAGCGCGGCACCGGCGGCACCCTTCATGAATGTCCTGCGGTCGGAACGCATCGTCATCACACCCTCTCCTGCTCTGGTCATCGTTGACCCCGGCTCGCCGGGATGATGGTGGCGTCGGCCGGGCTCCAGCTCACCCGCACCGTTTCCCCCTGGGCCGGGGCCGGAGCCCCGTGCCGGCTCAGGAGCTTGGCGACCACCGGCTCGGCCCAGCCGAGGTCGACGCTGAGACGCAGCGCGTCGCCGACGAAGCTGGATTCGGCGACGCGGCCGTCCAGCACCACGGCGCCCTCGGGCGCATCGCTGCCGATCGAGATCGATTCCGGCCGGATGACGTAGGATACCGCCACGCCCTCGCCGAGCCCGGGACCGTCGGGCAGCGGCAGCCGGTCGGCACCGCCGGCGACCAGCCAGGGCCGCCCGCCGCGCCCGGCGACATGGCCGCGCAGCACGTTGGACTCGCCGAGGAAGGTCGCGACGAACTCCGACGCGGGATGGCGATACACTTCGCGCGGCGGCCCGCTCTGCTCGATCGCGCCGCGGTTCAGCACAACGATCGCGTCGGACATGACCAGGGCCTCGGTCTGGTCGTGGGTGACCGCGATCGTGGTGATGCCGAGCTGGCGCTGCAGGTTGCGGATCTCGTACTGCATCTCGTCGCGCAGCCGCTTGTCGAGTGCGGACATCGGCTCGTCCATCAGCAGCAGGGGCGGCCGGAAGACGATGGCGCGGGCGAGCGCCACGCGCTGCTGCTGGCCGCCCGAGAGCTGCGCCGGATAGCGCCCTTCGAGCTGGTCGAGCCGCACCAGCGCCAGCGCCTCGGTGACCCGCCGGCGCACTTCCTCGCGGCCGACGCGGCGCATGCGCAAGGGATACGCCACGTTCTCGCCGACCGAGAGATGCGGGAACAGCGCATACTGCTGGAAGACGAAGCCGAGGTTGCGCTTGTGCGCGGGAACCTTCGTCACGTCCGTGCCCGACACCAGCACGCGCCCGCCCGAGGGCTCCTCGAAGCCGGCGATCATCTTGAGGATCGTCGTCTTGCCGGAGCCGCTCGGGCCGACCAGGGTCACCAGCTTGCCGGCCGGCACAGCGAACGAGGTCGGACGCACGGCGACCGTCGCGCCGAAGCGCTTCTCGATGCCCTCCACCGAGACGGAGGCACTGGCGGAGCGCGAAGCGGTCATCGCCGGACGGAGTTCCCGTCGCCGCCGGTCAGGACCGCCGGACGACGAGCTTGCTCCAGGTGCAGCTCATGATCACGTCGCCGCGCTGGGTGAAGCCTTCCAGCAGGAACTCGACGCGGCCGCAGCCGGGGCTTCCCTCCTCGTCGGACTTGCCCAGCACGGTCGTCCGGGCGTTCAGCGTGTCGCCGTGGAAAACCGGATTGGGGAACCGCACGTCCTTGATGCGCATCCCGCCGGGCGACGTGCAGTAGGTCAGCTCGAGGCTGTGGATGCCCATGATCACGCCGATCGTGACCATGCTGTCGACCAGGACCTTGCCCCAGATGCTGCGGCCGGCGAACTCAGCGTCGATGTGCAGCGGCTGCAGGTTCAGCGTCATGCAGCTGAGCAGGACGTTGTCGCCCTCGGTGATGGTGCGGCGGATGTCGTGTGCGTAGACCCGCCCCGCCTCGAAGTCTTCGTATCTCAGGCTGTTCATTCCGGGTCGCCTCTTCGGGTCAGGCGGGAGCGTGATCGCGCAGCAGCATGAAGCCGGCGCGGTCGAAGGCGATGACGATCTCGTCGCGCTGGTTCAGCCCTTCCTGGTGGAAGATCACCACGCCGCTGCCGGGCCGCGACTTGCTGAGGCGCTTGCTCTTGATCGTCGTGCGGCTGCGCAAGGTGTCGCCGTAGAAGACGGGATTGGGATACTCGACATCCGTCATGCCGAGATTGCCGTGCGTCGTGCCGGCGGTCATCTCGGGCACGTGCATCCCGATGATGGTCGAGATGACGAGCAGCGGATGCACCTGCGGCTTGCCCCACCGCGTCCCCGCGGCCGCCTCGTAGTCGAGATAGGCCGGCTGCAGATTCATCGTCAGCGAGCAATAGAGGACGTTGTCCGACTCCGTCATCGTCCGCCGCATCGCGTGCTCGAAGATCTGGCCGACCTCGAGCTCCTCGTAGTAGCGCCCTGCCATCCGGTTCTCCCCTCACACGGGCCGCATACGCGCGGCCCTACCGGGGCGCCGCCCGTGCGGCCGCGCACCCCTGTCACATCGGCGCTGCTTGTATACTACCGATATTTCGGTTGGATAAGAGCGGAGGCGGCGGCTTCACGCAAGAGACTTGGCGCGATGGAACGCTGACGAAGCGGCGGATCAGCCTGCGGCGGCTGACGCTGGCGCGTCGATCCTGCCGTCACGCAACGAGACGATCCGATCGAAGCGACCGAAGATCTTCTCGTCATGCGTAACCACGAGGATGGCCGCCTGCTGCTCGCGCGCCACCTGGCGCAGCAGATCCATCACTACCCCTGCACGCTCGGAGTCGAGCGCCGCGGTCGGCTCATCGGCCAGGATCACCTGGGGGCGATTGGCCAGGGCGCGCGCGATGGCGACGCGCTGCGCCTCGCCGCCAGAAAGCCTTGCCGGCATCGCCGTCGCGCGCCTGCCGACCTGGAGATAGTCCAGCAGCTCCCG
This sequence comes from Alphaproteobacteria bacterium, assembly GCA_050187535.1. GTDB lineage: Bacteria > Pseudomonadota > Alphaproteobacteria > ATCC43930 > Allostellaceae > Allostella. The sequence continues at coordinate 6,029 of JBFWXJ010000159.1, forward strand.
CGCGCGGCTTCGGGCGGTGCCGGCCGCGACGCCGGCGACGGTCATCGCCAGCGCCACATTGTCGATCGCGTCGAGGAACGGCAGCAGATTGTGGAATTGAAAGATGAAGCCGATCCGCTCGCGTCGGAGCCGCCGCAGGTCCGGCTTGCGGTAGCGGCCATCCCACACCGTCTCGCCGCCGAGGAGGAGGCGGCCCGCACTGGGTTCCAGGATGCAGGCGACGACGTTGAGCAAGGTGGACTTGCCGCTGCCCGACGGCCCCTTGAGCCCGACCACTTCGCCGGCCTCGACCGAGAGGTCGATGTCCGCGAGCGCCCGCACCGCGGTCTCGCCGTCACCGAAGATCTTGCCCAGCCCTTCAACCTGGACCATCGGAGCGCCCATCCCTCAGCCTCCGAGCGCCTGCTGCGGTTCGATCCGCATTGCCGCGCGGATCGAAAGCAGGCTGCCCAGCAGGCAGATGGCGCCGATGACGCCGGCCATCGCCGCGACCTCGACGGGGCCGAGCGCCACCGCGCGCGGAAACGCGTCGCGCACGGAGAAGACTATCGTGACGGCGGCAAGGTACGCCGCGCCGCCGAGCAGCAACGCCTGCTGCATGACCAGCCCGACGATCATGCGGTCCGGTGCGCCTATGAGCTTCAGCGTCGCGATCTCCCGGACCTTGCTCATCGTCATCGTGTAGATGATCAGGGCGATGATCACCGCCGAGACGAACAGGAGCACGACGGTGAACATGCCGAGTTGCACGCGCGCACGGTTGACGACGGACCGCGTGAGCAGCGCGGATTGCTCCGCGTCGGTCAACGCGGCCAGATGCTTCCAGCGCCGAACCGTCTCCGCCACGGTGTCGGCGTCGGCACCGGGGTGCAGGCGGGCGATGACCGCGTTCACCGTGTCGGTGGACCCCGCGCCCTCGCCTGCCGCCTGCGCCCGGCGCGCCGCGGGCGGCGCTAGCTTGAACTGCAGCTCCTGGCTGTCGCGGAGATGGACGAAAACCAATGGATCGCCGCCGGACGCCACCAGCCCGCGAGTCGTGCCGACCACCCGATAGCGGTCGCCGCCCAGCGTCACCGTCGCGCCCGGGACGAGCCCCGCACGGTTGTCCGCGACCATCTCGCGTCGCGTTCCGCCGAGCCCGCGGCCGCTGGCGATGCGCGATGGGCCGCCTGGTCGCCCGGGCTCGTATCCCATCACCTGGACGCGGACGACGCCGCGACCGGTCTGCGCCTCCGCCGTGCGCAGCGTGATGCTGCCGGCAGCGGCAACCCCGGGCACGCGCTGAACCGCTTCGCGGGTGTCGCCGGGCAGGCGGGAAGATTCCGCGAAGGGTCCGCGCGTGCCGGATTCCACCACCCAGAGATCGGCGCGCAGACTGCGCGACAGGGCCAGCGCCTCGGCCACCACGCCCTGGTAGATTCCGACCATCGACAGCGCGACGGCCATCAGCAGACCGAGCCCCACGCAGGTCAGCAGGAAGCGCCCGAGCGCATGCCGGATATCGGCGAGCGCGAGGTTCATGGAGCACCAACCGCGCGCGCGGCGCGACCCGACGCGAAGCTCGCACTCACCGCGACGGCAACCGGCACATCCGCCGGCAGGCCATCGGTGATGGCGAGTCGCGCGTCGACGAGACGAGCGGCGAAGCGGACGCGCCGTTGCGCGAGGCGTCCGTCCTCGATCGTCCACACCGTGCCGAAGGCGCCGTCGAAGCCGTGCACGCTCGCTTCCGGAACGAGCCGCGCCGAATGCAGGCGCCCGGTTTCGATCACCACCTCGGCCTGCTCGCCGATCACCGGGACGAGCGGACAGTTCAGGCACTTGACGTAGACGCGGCGTTCCTCCGTCACGCGGTCGGCTTCGAGCCCGATGCGCACGACCTGCGCCGCGATCGGGGTGCCGGGTCGGCTGCGCAGTGTCACGGTCGCCGGCTGGCCGAGTGCGAGATCACCCGCGCGACCTTCATCGACATAGGCCAACGCCCAGAGACTGTCCGGTGCCACAAGGGTGAAAACCGCCTCGCCGGGGGTGAGGGCCGAGCCCGGTTCGCGGGCGCGGGAGATCACCACGGCGTCGTAGGGCGCAACCAGCGTGTGCTTGGCCAGGGCGACCTGCTCGGCCTGCAGATTGGCCCGCGCCTCGGCCTGCGCCGCGCGGGCGACGGCGGCATCCGCACGGTTCAATGCGACATCGGCCTGGGCCGCAGCGGCTTCCGTCTCGGCCAGCTCGGCCGCCTCCAGGCTGCCGACGCCACGATTCGCGAGATCCCGACGCCGGCGGGCCGTGGCGATCCGCTGCGCCAGGAGCGCCTCGGCACGCTCGCGTTGCGCCTCGGCGCGCGCAGCCGCGGCCCCGGCGGACAGGACCGCAGCCTCGGCGCGCGCGACCCGCGCCTCCTGGCTCGCGCTGTCCAGGCGCCCGAGCACCCTGCCGGCGGCGACCCGATCGCCGTGATCGGCACTGACCTCGACGAGGCGGCCCGCGACCTCGAAGCCGACACGAGACAACACGCGCGCCTCCACCGCGCCGAGCCCGAACACTGTCACCCGGACATCCTGCGTGATCCCGGCGACCCGCACATCGAGCGGGCGCCAGAGGCGCAGCCAGGCCACGCTGGCCGCCGTTGCGCCGACGAGCATCAGCAGAAGAACAACCGATACGACACGGCGGCGCATGGGCTCCTCCTCGGAACGAGCTGGACCAGCCGGCGCGGATACGGTGCGGGTCGTGCGCGCGAGTCCTCAGTGGATATGCTGGCCGCGCGCCATCATCAGGTGGTGCGGCTGGTGGTGGGACCCGCTGACCAGGAGGCCGATGAAGCCGAGTCCCCGAATGCGGACGATCTGGCCGGGATCGGCCGACATCACCGTCAGCCGCACGCCATCGGGAAGCGGCTCGGTCCGCGCGTTCCATCCGGGCAATTCGTTCAGCTCCCGCGCATGCGCCGGGATCATCCGCCGAATCGCATCGAGAGTGCGCCCGGCCCCGGTAACGGCGACCTCGAGGCCGCCTTCGACGGGACGTTCCACAGCGTCGGCGCTCAGCGTGACCTCGCTCATGTCGACGAGATGCCGGCGCAGCGCCGCCAGATCGACCCGGGACCAGTCGGTCGCGGGATCCGCATCGAGGATGCGGACGATCTCCTGGATCGCACCGAAGGCGTCCTGGCCCGGAAGCTTCGGCACCGCCGTCTGCGCCGGCCGGTGCATCGCCGCATGGCCATGGCCCGGGCTCTGGGCTGGAGCCGCCGATGGCGCGAGACCGACGGCGCCGATAGCGCCCGTCGTCGCCAACAGGGCGCCGAGCGTCATCGCGATGGGCTTGGACGACATGGAATCCTCCGGCGGGTACGTGCGGTCGCACAGGCTACGCCAGCCGCACCGCGCGACGTATGACTCAAGTCATACGGATCATGCGTCCCGCAGCGACGTCTCCACCGCAGGCATCTCGCTCGTCGACGCGGACAGATGCACGCGGCCCCGGCCGTCGCGCCGCAGCCGGCCGGCCCGCTCCAGCCGGGCCAATGCGCGGTATGTCGCTTCGTGCGACAAGCCCAGCTCCGCGGCGATAGCCTTCCAGGACCGATCGAGGCGGCGCGACCCGTCGGGCTCCGGCGGCCGGGCATGGAGCACGTCGAGAATCCGGTCGGCCGCGTGCGGCAGGGCCAGGCGCTCTGCCCGGGCGCGCTCTGCAACGAGACGCGCCGCCAGATGCGCGGCGATACGCCACCCCAGCGAGGGATCGGCCTGCGTCGCGCGGCGCAGGTCGGACGCAGGATAGAGAGTGACCTTGCTCGGCGCGACGGCGACGGCTTCGCAATGGTGGTGGGTCTCGAAGAGCGATGCTTCCGCGAAGGTGTCGCCGGGTCCCGCGCGATGCAGGACGAGCCGCCGACCTTCGGGCGAGGTGCGGACGAGTTCGAGCGCCCCGTCGCGCACCGCCACGAGGCCGCGCGCACGGTCGCCGACCCGAAACAGGAAGTCGCCGCGCGCCACTTTCACCTCGAGACCGGCAGGCAGGAAGCGGATCAGATCGAAGCTCATATGACGGCAGTCATATTGCGCATCGGCGGCCCGCGCACGCGAGAAGTCAGCGGAGGTGTGTCCGCGCGCTGGCATCGGCCACGGTGCCCGCGATACGCTCGGCACCGGTGGAGAGAGGGCGACGGCGGATGAGGAATTCGGCTTGGTTGATCTTCGTCGTCGCCTTGGCGACGGGCGCACCGGCGGCGTTCGCGACGACGAACGAGCGCGGGCGCTATCTCGTCACCACGATTCTCGCCTGCGGCAACTGCCACTCGCCGCGCGACGCGGGCGGCGCGTTCATCCCCGGCCGCGAACTCTCGGGCGGGCTCGCCTTCGACATTCCCCCATTCGCGGGCACGGCCTCCAACATCACGCCCGACCGCGAGACGGGCATCGGTACCTGGAGCGATGCCGAGATCAAGGCGGCGCTGACGAAGGGCGAGCGCCCGGCGCACGCGCCGCTCGCCGGCGTGCCGCTCGGCCCGATCATGCCCGTGGCATTCTACAAGGCGATCCTGCCCGCCGATCTCGACGCTATCGTCGCCTATCTGCGCAGCGTGCCGGCGGTGCGCAATCCGGTGCCCCCTCCCGTCTATCGCATGGCCCCGACGCACCAGCCCTACCCCGATGCGTCACGCTCATATGGGGCGCCGCGCGATGCCGCCGAACGCGGCCGCTACCTCGCCACCATCGGCCATTGCATGGAATGCCATACGCCCGTGACCCGGGCGGGCACGGACTATGAGACCGCCTTCGGCAAGGGCGGGCGGGCCTTCACCCCGGCACTGGTGGCCGGGCTCGGCCCATCATTCACCGGATCGACGTCGCCCAACATCACGTCTCACGCCACCGCGGGCATCGGCGCATGGAGCGACGCGGAAATCAGGCGGGCCATCACGTCCGGCATCGGCCGCGACGGGCGCGCCCTGAACGCGCCGATGGGCTTCTCGTTCTACGCCGCCCTCACGGCGCGTGACCTCGACGACCTTGTGGCGTGGTTGCGTACGGTGCCGCCACTGCCATGACGGCCGCCGGGGAAACCCCGGCGGCGCGGAACGGAAGAGCTACCAAGTAGAGCGGCTTTCCCACTCCTTCACATCCTTCTCGGCCCGTTCCTTGTCGATTCCATAGAGCTCCTGGATGCGGCCGACGAGCTGGTCGCGCTTGCCGTCGATCACATCGAGATGATCGTCCGTCAGCTTGCCCCATTTCTCCTTGAGGTGGCCCTTGGCCTGCTTCCAGTTCCCGGCGATCTGGTCCCAGTTCATGGTTCTCATCCTTTCTTCGTTTTGCGGACGGCATGTGCCGACCCTCGCGGGATCAAACCGCCGGCTCCGCCCTTGGTTCCCCGGAACCGCCGGTCCGACGCCCGCGTTGCTGGCGAACCCGCGTCCTCCGGGACGCCCGCAATGAGGAGAGGTCCCATGGACGGGACGCGCTTCGAGTCCGCGCTGACCGATGTTTCCAAGGAGTTCGAGAATCCGACCGCGATCCTTACGGCCAAGGATCTGACGAAGGAGCAGCGCATCGAGCTGCTTCAGCAATGGGACCACGACCTGCGCCTGATGCTCGTGGCCTCGGACGAGAACATGGCCAGCGCAGAGCCCGGTCTAACGGCTGAGAAGCTGACGGAAGTGCGCCAGGCGCTGAAGACCCTCGGCATCGAGGCGGCCGAGGCCGGCGCGCCGACGAAGACGGGCGGCTCACCCGCAAAGAGCGGCGGCAACTGACCCGCCGGCGCGCCGGCTCAGGTGGAGGGCGCCTTGTCCTCCGCCCGAGCCGCGCGGCGCTCGATCACCTCCTGGACACGGCCCAGCGCCGTCAGGATCAGGATCGCCAGCACCACATTGACCATCGCCAGCCAGATGAAGCCGGCGCCGCAGGCGAGCCCCACGGACGCGGCCAGCCAGATCCCCGCCCCCGTCGTCATCCCACTGACCGCACCGCGCGACTGGATGATTGAGCCGGCGCCGAGAAACGCGGCCGCCGCCGTCACCGCCTCGATGATGCGCAGCGGGTCGGCGGATGCCGAAGGGTTCGCTTCCAGCGCTTCGAGATAGAGCTCGGTCGCCAGCACCGTGAAGGTCGCGGACGCCAGCGCGATCAGCATGTGGGTCCGCAGGCCGGCGGGCTTGCGGCGCCATTCGCGGTCGAGGCCGATGCAGGCACCGCAGAAGAGCGCCGCACCAAGGCGGCCCGCCATCACCTCGGGCGACATGGCCATCGTCTCGATGAAGGAGAGGTCACGCATTGCCGTCGGCTCCGTCGGTGGGACGCCGGCGCCAACGCGCCGGCCCGCCCGTCGGTTCCGCCGACCTTGCCCGGCCTGAAGCGCCATGCGACGCTCGGCGCAACGGGCCCTCGGGACACGGGACCATTGCGGCGGCTGGGCGTCGCAGACCAATGACCACCCGCAGCGCTGGCTTCGTTCCCTCCACCAACCGGGCCCGGTGGAGGAACCGCCATGACCACGACCGTCACCCTGCGTGTGAACGGCAAGCCGACGAAGCTGTCCGTCGACGATCCGGACATGCCGTTGCTGCTGGCGCTGCGCAACGAGCTGGACCTGCACGGGCCGCGTTTCGGCTGCGGCCTCGCCCAGTGTGGTGCCTGCACCGTCCATGTCGACGGCGAAGCCGTCCGCTCCTGCGTGATGCCGCTCTCGGCGGCGGCCGGCAAGGCGGTGGTGACCCTGGAAGGGCTGGGGACCGCGCGCAAACCGCATCCGGTACAGAAGGCCTTCATCGACGAGCAGGCGGCGCAGTGCGGCTACTGCATCAACGGCATGGTCATGCAGGCGGCGGCGTTCCTCAGGAAGACGCGCCGGCCGACCGAGGAGCAGATCAAGGCCGCGCTCGCCGACAACCTCTGTCGTTGCGGGACGCATCTGCGGATCGTGCGCGCGGTCAAGCGCGCCGCCGAGGCGATGGGCTGAGGGAGGTGGCGC
>JBFWXJ010000160.1:0-12865 GCA_050187535.1 Alphaproteobacteria bacterium
GTCGCCCGCGACCTTGCCTTCGACCGCGAAGGGCTGCTGCGCCTGCACGGCCGCGGAGGCGCCGCCGCGCCCGATGACGCGGCCGAGGTCGCGGCCGCTCGCCGACACGACGAGGTCGACCGACGGGCCCGGCCCCAGGTCGCGGACGGTGCCCTGGACGCGGGCGGACGCGCCGGCATAGTCGGCGACCGAAAGCTGGCGCAGCGCCAGGGTGCCGGCCTGCAGCGTCCCCGCGGCCACCACGTCGCGCGCGGACTGCCCGCCGGCCACGAGCTGGCCGACCTTGACCTCGATGTCGAGGTCGACGCCGGGATCGAAGCCGCCGCGCGCCGCGGGCGGTGCAACGGCCGGCGCAGCGGCGGCACCGGCCGCGGCCCGGCCGGACGGCTTGCGCAGATAGCCGTCGAGGTCGAGCCGGTCGACCGCGAGCCGGGCCGTCAGCGTCGGCCGCTCCGTCAGGCGCAGTGCCGCGCTGCCGGTCGCCTTGGCCGCGTCGAGGGCGAGGCTGATGTCCTGCAGCTCGACCTGGGCGGGCGACGCCTTCACGCGGGTCTGGAAGCTGGTCCGGCCGAGGCGGTCGGGCGGCAGGCCGTCGGGTGCCGCCTTCCATGCCGCGAGCGCCGTGCGCAGGTTCTGCGCCGTCAGCTGCACGCGGCCGTCGAACTGCGGCTGGCCCTGGACGGCCGCCAGCGTGCCGGTCACCGAAAGATCCGCCGGTCCCGGCAACTGCACGCCGCCCCGGTCGATCGAGAGGCGCCCCTGGGCGAGCTGGGCCACCACGCGGACGTTGCGCAGGGTCTGGCCCCGGGCCAGCACGGTGTCCACCGTGAGGTCGACCTTGGCTGCGATGTCGCCCGGAAGCGTGAACCCGGCCTTCGCCGGCGCGGCGCCCGCGGCCGGCGGCACGGCGGGCGCGGGCGCGGCCGCCGGTACCCTGGCGGGGATCAGCCCGCGCAGCCGGTCGACGTCGATCCGCTGGCTGCGCAGGGTGAGCGCGACGGCATTGCGGCCGTTGCGGTCCGGGGCCACCTCGAACCGCCCGGTCGCGGTCGTGTCGTCGAGCTTCAGGGTCAGCGGCTCCGCGCGGACGCGGCCGCCTTCCAGCAGGAAGCCCGCGTCCACGGCCACCGCCGCCGCGGGAAGGCCGGCCGCGTCGCCGAGGATCGCCGCGGCGGCGGCGGCTGCGCTGTCAGCCGCCAGCTTCAGCGTGCCTTCCATCCTGCGCGACGGCGCCTCCGGACCGAGCGTGGCGACCAGCGTCGCCTCCGCCTTCGCCTTCTCCAGCGTGACGCGGGCACGCAGCGGCGTCGCCGCCTGCGCGTCGAGGCGGCCGACATCGGCATCCAGCAGCACGGGCGCGCCGCGCAGCACTGCCTTCCCCGTGAGGCGGAACGGCCCCTGCAGCGATTCCGCCGACGCCTTCACGTCGATGCGCTCGACCCGTTCGGCCGTGCCGCCGGCATCGCGCCAGACGAGCGTGCCGTTCGCGATCCCGACGTCCTCGAGGCGGATCGCCATGCCGCCGGATGCCGGCCGCGGCGCGGCGTCGATGCCGGAAGCCGCTGACGGAGGAGGCGATGCGGCGGACGGCTTCATCACCCAGTTGCCCGATCCGTCCGGCAGCGTCTGGAGCTCGATGACCGGCTCGACCAGCGTCACCCTGGTGACGTCGATGGCGCCGGTGAGGAGCGGCCACAGGGCAACGTCGATCTCCAGCGCCTTCAGGGTCACCATGTCGGGCACCGCCGCGCCGGGCGCATTGGCCAACCGCACGTCGCGCACCCTGAGGCGCGGCGACGGCAGCATCGCCAGGCCGATGTCGCCGGCGATGGTGAGCTTGCGGCCGGTCGCCGCCTCCGCCTCGCGCGCGATGCGGTCACGGTAGCCGTTCCAGTCGACGAGGCCCGGTCCGACGAGGGCGGCAGCCATGAGCAGCACGACGAGGGCGACGATGCCGATGAGGACCTTGCGCATCCCTGTCTCCGCTCCGCCGGCGGGCAACGTCCCCCCGCGACTCCGTGCGTGCCTGCCGCAGCCGACCTAATCTAGAGTGGTCCGGGGCGCCGACCAATCCGGGACCCGGAACCGCATGGGCGAGATCGTCAACCTCAACCGCTTCCGCAAGCGCGCCGAGCGGGCCGCGCGGGCCGAGCAGGCGGCGGCCAATCGCGTCCGCCACGGCCGGACCGGCGCCGAGAAGGCCGAGGAGCGCGACCGCGCCGAGCGCGAGCGCCGGCGCCACGAGGGCGCCCGGCTGGAGGACGAGCCCGAGGGCTGAGCGTCAGGAGCCGGCGAGCGCGGTTGCCACCTCGCGGATCGCCGGCGCCCAGTCGCCGTCGTCGCGCTGGCGGTGGAGGCGAAGCGAGGGATACCACGGGCTGCGGTCGCCCCGGCACATCAGCCAGTACCACAGCAGCCCGCGCCCGTGCGGCAGCAGCACCCGGCAAGGGCGCCCGAGGGCGCCCGCCAGATGGGCGGTCGAGTTGCTCACCGTGACCACGAGGTCCATCGCCGCCACCTGCGCCGCGAAGCCGTCGATGTCGGTCAGCGGGTCGATCGCTGGGTCGTGCAGGATCTCCGCACCGGTCGCCGCGGCGGCGGCCGCGGTCTCCGCACCGTCGGAGCCATACTGCAGGTCGACGAAGGTGACGCCGGGCGTGCGCAGGATGGGCCCCCAGCCATCCAGCCCGAGCGACTTGCGCCGGCCGAGCCGGGCGTTGGCGCTGCGCCAGGAGATTCCGACGACGAGCCGTCCTCCCTTCGTGCGGTAGGCCGCGCGCAAGGCTTCCGTGCAGGCGGGGTCCGGCGCCAGGTAGCCCGGGTGCTCGGCGAAGTCCTCCCAGCGGCGGCGGAGCAGCACCGGCAGGTAGACCATCGGCGCCTGGAAGGCGATGTCCGGCGCCAGCCCGGCCGCGTCAGGATCGGGCACCCGCGGCACCAGGGTCGGCGCGGGGAACGAACGGCGCAGCAGCGGCACCAGGCGGGGGTCGCATTCGACCACCAGCCCGCCGGTGCGGGCGGCGGCATCGGCGAGCAGGCCGGACGCCAGTATCTCGTCGCCGATGCCCTGCTCGCCCCAGATGACGAGACGGCCCGTGGTCGCGGTGCCGTCCCACAGCGGCTGCGGATAGGGCCGGCGGCGCATCCGCCGCTCGTGCCAGACGAAGGCGAAATCCTCCCAGCCGTCCTCGAGGCGCCCCTGCGCCAGCCGGGCATGGGCGCGGTTGTAGTGAAACTGCGCGTCGTCGGGATCGATGGCGATGGCCCGGTCGAACGCGGCCTCCGCCTCCTCCTGCCGTCCGAGCGCCGCCAGTGCGTTGCCGAGGTTGAAGTGCGCGGCCGCGAGCTTCGGGGCGGCGGAGACCGCCCGGCCATAGGAGTCCGCGGCCTCCCGGTCGCGGTCGAGCGCCTCCAGTGCCGCCCCCCGGTTGACCATGGAGATCACATGGGCGGGGTCGGCTGCGGCCGCAGCGTCGAAGCAGGCGAGCGCCTCGGCCGGACGATCCATCGCGAGAAGCGCCGCGCCCAGTGCGTTCGCCGCGTCGACATGGCCCGGTTGCAGCCGCAGCGCGCGCTCGAGCGGCACCACCGCTTCCGCCCATCGGCCACAGGCGTGCAGCGCGGCGCCGAGGCCGTAGAGCCCCGCCACGTCGTCGGGATCGAGGCGCAGGATCCGCCGGCTCGTGAGCACCGCCTCGTCGTGACGCCCCGCGGCGCGGAAGGCGTTCACGAGATTGCCCAGAGTCTCGCGGTCGTCGGGGCGGACCGACAGGGCGTGCTCGTAGTCGGCGATCGCCGCCGGCAGGCGGCCGAGCTGGCGATGCACCGTGCCGCGGTTGTGCAGCGCCACCGGGTCATGGGGACGGACCGTCAGCGCGCGGGTGTACGCGACCAGCGCCTCGCTGCCGCGGTCGGCCCGGCGCAGCACGCCGCCGATGGCGATCCACAGGTCGGCGTCGTCGGGCCGCAGGTCGAGCACCCGCCGATAGGCGGCCAGCGCCTCGCCGGTCCGCCCGAGCGCACCCGCGGCGTCGCCGAGGGCCCGCTGCGCGTCCGCCCGGTCGGGCCGCGCGGCGGCGGCGGCGGCGAGCGGCGGCAGCGCCTCCGCCGGCCGGCCGCCGCGCAGATGAGCCAGACCGAGGAGATAGAGGGCGGATGCGTTCTCCGGCTCGCGCTCCAGGACCCGGCGGGCCGCCGCCGCCGCCGCCGCGACGTCGCCGGCGCGATGACGCGCGACCGCCTCGGCGAGGAGCGCGTCCATCGCCCCTCGCCGGGCGGTCATGGAGCGGCGCTATTCCGCCGCATCGCGTGGCCTTGTCGCATGCGCGTCGGTTCGCCCCTCGTCCGGCGGCGCCACCAGCTCGGTCGCGAACTCGGCGGGCATGGTGATCTCGATCAGCTCCAGGTCGTCCGAATGGTCGATCTCCACATGCCGGATGCCGGGCGGCTGGTGCACGCAGGACCCGGGGCGCAGCGTCACCTCGCCCTCCCCTTCGTAGCGGAAGCGGACCCAGCCCTTCAGCACGTAGACGAGCTGGAATCCGAGGTCGTGCCGGTGCCAGCCGCCGGCCGCGTGGTGCCCCGGCCGCGCCCGGATGACGTGGGCGAGGAAGCGGCCGTCCGTCGCCTCGGCGATGCCGAGGTCGCGATACTCGAAGAACGGCCTCAAGCCGTCGCTCCGGAACGTGCTGCCCTCCAGATGATTGACCGAGAAGCGCATGCTTCCTCCCCGCGCGATCTGCGGCCGGGAAGCTACCATGGCGGCAGGTGAACACGGGAGATGGCGATGGCAGACGCGTCGGCTTCACGGGGTGGCGGCTGTCTGTGCGGCGCCGTTCGCTATCGGGTGACCGGGCCGTTGCGGGATGTGGCCGACTGTCATTGCAGCCAGTGCCGGCGCTGGCACGGCCATGTCGGCGCCTACACGTCGGCACCACGCGCCAGCGTGGAGCTCCTCGCGGACGAAGGACTGGCGTGGTATCGGTCCTCGGCCGAAGCACGCCGCGGCTTCTGCCGCATCTGCGGTTCCAGCCTGTTCTGGGACGGGTCGGCCGAGGACACCCTGGACATCGCGGCGGGCACACTCGATGCGCCGACCGGGCTCCAGACCGTCCGGCATATCTTCACCGCCAGCAAGGGCGACTATTACGCGATCGCTGACGGCCTGCCGCAGTTTCCGGAGTCCGCGTAGGCGTCAATCCTCGATGGCGAAGTGCGCCTCCGTCGGCTTCCGGTTCACGCCGTTGATCGGCAGGATGTCCTGCGGGCAGGCCGAGAAGGCGACGATGCAGTCCATCTCGGCGCGCAGCCGGACGTAGCTCTTCGGCGTGGAGACCGGCGGGTCGAAGGAGAGCCGCCCCAGCGCCGTCCACGGGATGTTCATGAAGAGGTTGAACGGGCTCGGCGTCTCCGGCGGCGTCAGCCCGAGCTCGGCCAGCCCGGCCGCGAGATTGTCCGTGCAGTTGTCGTGGGGCTCGGTGACGCCCAGCAGCCGGTAGCGATAGCGGTCGCAGGCCGCGATGATCGTGTCGTGGATGCCGCCCGACGTGTCCTCGACCAAGGTCAGGATCGGCCGGCGCTGGTTGGTCAGCATCGCGTCGCCGACCACCGGGATCAGCTTCAGCGTGTGGGCGCGCGTGTGCTCCATCGACATGAACTCGCCGAGGTCGTCCGCAGCGAAGGCCCAGGTATCGACCACCTGCTGCCCATGGGTGTTGACGACGCGGACATGCTGGCCGCGGCGGACGCGCGCGGCCTTGCCGGAGCGGGCGGGGATGGTGATGAGTTCCATGGACCGAGCGTCGCTCATGCCACGGGTGCAGGGCAAGGTCGCCGCGCATTGACGCGTGACATGCCAGGGTGCGACGCTCGCCCGCGCGTGTGGAGCCGGCGCGGTGACGCGGCCGGGTTCTTGCACGGGAGAAGCTTCAGCGCATGAACAGGGGAGCCATGCCCATGAACCGAGCCGCCACGCCGCTGATCGCCCTTCTCGCCGGCCTCGCGGTCGCAGCACCCGCGGCGGCACTCGACAAGCTGCACTACCAGTACAGCTGGATCCCGACCGGCGAGTACGGGCCGGTCTCCGCCGGGATCGAGAAGGGCTTCTTCAAGGAGGTCGGGATCGACCTGACCTACACGACCGGGCGCGGGTCGGGCGACGCGGTCAAGAAGGTGGCGGGCGGCGCCGCCATGGTCGGCGACGGCGACATCTCCGCGGTGATGGCGGCGCGCGTGCGCGAGAAGGCGCCGATGCGCTGCATCGCCGCCCAGCACACCTACTCGCCGCACTCGCTGTTCGTGCTGGAGTCGAGCGGCATCACCGACTTCAAGAGCCTCGCCGGCAAGACGCTGGTGACGACCCCCGGCAACAGCCACTTCATCTACTTCCCGCTGGTCGCCAAGCTCTCCGGGCTCGACCCGAACGCGGTCAAGTGGGTGACCGCCGACGCGCCCGCCATGGGGCCGATGCTGATCGCCGGCCGGGTCGACGGCGCGCCGATGTTCGCGACGCACGCCACCTTCCAGAACCGCCAGGCCGAGAAGCAGGGCAAGAAGATCAAGGTCATCCCCTTCTCCGACTACGGCTTCCGCATCTACTCCTATTGCTGGTTCGCGACCGAGGAGTCGATCAAGGCGCATCCGGACCTGCTGCGCCGCTTCCTCGTCGGTCTGCAGAAGTCGTTCATCTGGTCGAAGGACAACATCGCCGAGGCGGCCCAGCTCCACAGCAAGCGGCACCCCGAGATCACCGTCCAGGATTCCGAGGACTACATCGCCGCGGTCCTCAAGTTCATGTTCAACGAGACCTCGGAGAAGACCGGCCTCGGTTATTTCGACACCGCGCAGCTCGCCAACACCTACAAGGCGGTGGCGCAGGCGCAGGACCTGGACCCCGCCCAGGACCCGATGCAGTTCGTCGACATGAGCCTGCTGCCACCCAAGAAGTGAGGGTGCCCACGAAGTAGTCGCCACATGATCGAGATCGCCGGCGTCGCGAAGACCTTCGAGGCGCAGGACGGCAGCATCGTCCCGGCGATCGCCGACGCGTCGCTGACGATCGGCCGCGACGAGTTCGTGGCCATCGTCGGCCCGTCGGGCTGCGGCAAGTCGACCTTGCTGCGTCTCGTCGCCGGGCTGATGCGCCCGTCGCGCGGGGCGATCCGCATCGAGGGGCAGGAGGTCGCGGGTGCCCGCGAGGACATCGGCATCGTCTTCCAGGCGCCGACGCTGCTGCCCTGGACGAACGTGCTGAGCAACGTCCTCTTCCCGCTGAAGCTGCTGGGCGGGCTCGACCGGGCGGCCGAGGACCGGGCGCGGGCGCTGCTCGACCTGGCCGGCCTCTCCGGCTTCGAGCGCAAGATGCCGCGCGAGCTGTCGGGCGGCATGCAGCAGCGGGTCGCCATCTGCCGGGCGCTCGTCCACGACCCGCGCATCCTCCTGATGGACGAGCCCTTCGGTGCGCTCGACGCCTTGACCCGTGAGGAGATGAGCCTGGAGCTGCTGCGCATCTGGACGCAGCGGCCGAAGACCATCCTCTTCGTCACCCATTCCGTGCCCGAAGCGGTGTTGCTGGCCGACCGGGTCGTCGTCATGTCGGCCAGGCCCGGCCGCGTCGCCGACATCGTCGACGTGCCCCTTCCGCGGCCACGGTCCTTCGACCAGGAATCCGCGCCGGAGTTCCAAGCCTGTGCCCAACGCATCCGTGGACATCTCTTCCGCCGCCGCGCCGCCTGAGCGCCGCACCGGCCGGCGCTGGCGGCGCATCTGGGCGCTGACCCGCCCGGTCGTCCTGCCGCTGGCCGTCGTCCTGGTGCTGGGCCTCGCCTGGGAGGGGGCGGTGCGCGCCTTCGCCATCCCCGAGTTCCTGCTGCCGGCGCCGAGCCAGATCTGGAAGGAGACGGTGGCGATCGGCGGCGTGGTTGCGGGCCACACGCTGGCGACGCTCCACACGACGATGCTGGGCTTCCTCGTGTCGGTCGCGGTCAGCCTGCCGCTCGCGGTCGCGATCACCGCCTCTCCGCTGATCGCCAACGCGATCTACCCGCTGCTCGTCGTCACCCAGTCGATCCCCAAGGTGGCGCTGGCGCCGATCCTGGTCGTCGTCTTCGGCGCCAGCGAGACGTCACGCGTGCTGGTGACCTTCCTCGTCGCCTTCTTCCCGCTCGTCATCTCGATCGCGACCGGCCTGCTCGCCGTGCCGCCCGAGCTGATCGAGCTCGGCCGGTCGCTCAAGGCCTCGCGGCTGCAGGAGCTGTTCCGCATCCGCCTGCCCTACGCGGTGCCCTTCGTCTTCAGCGGCCTCAAGCTCTCGATCACCTTCTCGGTGATCGGCGCCGTCGTCGGCGAGTTCGTCGCAGCCGAGCGCGGCCTCGGCTACCAGATCCTGTCGGCGACCGCGTTCTTCCGCACGCCGCTCGCCTTCGGGGCCGTCATCATCCTGTCCGCGCTCGGCATCATCCTCTTCCAGGCAGTGGTGCTGGTCGAGCGCATCTTCTTCCCCTGGTCGGTTCAGGAGGACGCGAGCCGCCGCTGACCGGGGTCACCTGCCGGGGAGCACAATGGAGAACCACAAGAAGACCGCGGTCCGTGCACGCTGGGTGCTGGCGGATCAGGAGGGCGGGCCGGCGCTGCTGGAGAACCGCTGGGTCGTCGTCGAGGGCGGCAGGATCGCGGCCGTGGCCGATGGCAAGCCGCAGGGCTGCGACGTCGTCGTCGACCGCCCGGGGCTGCTGGTGCTGCCCGGTCTCATCAACATGCACAACCACTGCTTTACCGAGCTGCTGGTGCGCAGCCGCACCGAGGACATGTCGAGCGCGTTCATGGAGAACGGCCTCGTCTATGGCCTGCTCATGCCGCTCGGCAAGCTGGCGATGGAGCGCCTCACGCCCGAGGAACGCAAGGCGGCCCTCAGGCTAGGCGTGCTGCAGCTGATCCTGGGCGGCGCCACGACGGTGATGGAATCGTTCCGCGCCGGCCTCTCCGAGATCTTCGAGGCGGCGAACGAGCTCGGCATCCGCTTCTGGGGCGTGCCCTACGTCTTCAGCACGCCCGACATCGACGTCGGCGCCGACGGCAAGCCGGTGTTCGCCGGCGGCTCGGGCGACGGCGCCGCCGACCTCGCGCAGTGGCAAGCCCTGCACCAGCGCTGGGCCGGGGCTGCGGACGGCCGCATCCAGGTCGGTCTCGGCCCGCACGCGCCCGACACCTGCGGACCGGACCTGCTGCGTGCGGTGCGGACGCTCGCCGACGAGACCGGCTGCCTCGTCACCACGCATCTGGCCCAGACCAAGTCCGAGCTGGACCACACGGCTCGCCTCTACGGCCGCACCCCGGCCGAATACCTGCAATGGGTGGGCCTGCTGGGCCCCGACCTCTCCGTCGCGCATTCGATCTTCTCGACCGACGCCGACCTCGACCTGCTGAAGGCGACCGGGACGACGGTCATCAACTGCCCGCGCACCTTCGCGCGCACCGGCACCTACGCGCCCTTCGCGCGCTTCGCCGGCCACGGCATCCGCACGGTCATCGGCACCGACGGCTACAACATGGACCTGGTGGGCGAGCTCGGTGCCGCCGGCCAGATCGCCAAGCTCTACGCCGGCGAGTCCGGGGTGGCGACCGCCCGCGAGCTCGTCGGCGCGGTCACGACGGGGGCCGCCGCCGCGCTGAAGCGCGACGACCTCGGCCGCATCGCCCCCGGCGCCACCGCCGACCTGACGGCGATCGACCTGTCGCGCCCGCGCTTCCAGCCGCAGTCCGACCCGCTGCGCAGCATGGTCTGGCGGGCATCGGCCGCCGATGTCTCGATGACCATGGTCGGCGGCCGGATCCTGGTCGAGGGCGGCCGCTACCAGCTCGCCGACGAGGATGCGATCGCCGCGGCCGGCGCCGCCGCCTTCGAGAAGATCTGGTCGAGCCCGGAGGGAGCCGCGATCCGGGCCCGCGGCGGCTGACCTACACCCGGACGATCTTGCCCGGGTTCATCACGTTGTCCGGGTCGAGCGCCTTCTTGATCATGCGCATGACGCTGACCGCTTCGCCGTGCTCGGCCGTGAGGAAATCGATCTTGCCGTAGCCGACGCCGTGCTCGCCGGTGCAGGTGCCGCCCATGGCGAGCGCCCGGTGGACCATGCGGTCGTTCAGCGCCTGGGCGCGCGCCATCTCGTCCCTGTCGTTCGGGTCGATGATGAAGGCGAGATGGAAGTTGCCGTCGCCGACATGGCCGACGATCGGCGCCAGCAGGCGGCTCTCGACCACGTCCTTCTTGGTCTCGAGGATGCAGTCGGCGAGCTTGGAGATCGGCACGCAGACGTCCGTCGCCCAGCCCTTCGAGCCCGGGCGCAGCGCCATCGCCGCGTAGTAGGCGGTGTGCCGGGCGGCCCACAGCTTCGAGCGGTCCTCGGGCTTGGTCGCCCATTGGAAGCCCGCCCCGCCCAGCTCGCCCGCGATCGCCTTCACCGTCTCCGACTGCTCGGCGACGCCCGCCTCGGTGCCGTGGAACTCGAAGAAGAGGGTCGGCTGCAGCGGGAAATCGAGCTTGGAGTAGCGGTTGATCGCGTCGACCTGCACCTCGTCCAGCAGCTCGATGCGGGCGACGGGGATGCCGGCCTGGATCGTCTGGATGACGGTGTCGACGGCACCCGCCAGCGTCGCGAAGGAGCAGACCGCGGCCGCCATCGCCTCGGGCACGCCGTAGAGGCGCAGCGTGATGTCCGTGATGACGCCGAGCGTGCCCTCCGAGCCGACGAAGAGCCGCGTCAGGTCGTAGCCCGCCGCCGACTTGCGCGCGCGGCCGCCGGTGCGGATGACCCGGCCGTCGGCCAGCACCACCGTCAGCCCCAGCACGTTCTCGCGCATCGTGCCGTAGCGCACGGCGTTGGTGCCCGACGCGCGCGTCGCCGTCATTCCGCCGATCGAGGCGTCGGCGCCGGGGTCGATCGGGAAGAAGAGCCCGGTATCGCGCAGGTGCTCGTTCAGCTGCTTGCGGGTGACGCCGGCCTGGACCGTGCAGTCCAGATCCTCCGGCGAGACGCGCAGGACCTCCTTCATCAGGCTGACGTCGAGGCACACGCCGCCATGGAGCGCGGCCACATGCCCCTCGAGCGAGGTGCCGGTGCCGAAGGGGATGACCGGCACGCCGGCCTCCGCGCACGCACGGACGACGTCCGCCACTTCCTCGGTCGAGCGCGCGAAGGCGACCGCGTCCGGCGGCGCCGACACATGGTACGACTCGTCACGCCCGTGCTGCTCGCGCACCGCCATCGCGGTCGACAGCCGGTCGCCCAGGATTTGGCGCAGGCGATCGAGCAGCGCCTCGTTGGGCGGGCTGCGGCGCGCGGCGACGGCGGCGGACATGGCGTTGCTCCGGCGATCGGATGGAATGGCGGGCAAATTAGGCTCGGCTCCGCGGCCCGGCAAGCGGATCAGACCGTCCTCAGCTGGCTCCGAGGCACTCTGAAGATCCCTCTGATCATGTCCGGATTGCACACGCAAATCTGGACATGGGTCTTGGCCCTCACACCGGCACCGGGGTAGATCGGATCGCCTTCAACGAAGACGCCGCGAACGCTATCGATTCGTGGCTCTTTAAGGGTGCTTCGAACCTCGTGGAGATAGCGAATGACCGCACAATCGAGGTTCCGCCGAAGGAGGTCATCGCTATTGCGCGGCAATGATACTCGGGCGGATCGGGCAAGCTCATCCAGCCGAAGATAGGCGTCCGCCATCATGCTCGTCCCGACACTCGTCGTCAGATCGAGACAGAGCCCGAGTTCCACGACCGCGCCGACCACCGCCGCGTCAGTCGGATTCTTTCCTGAGCGGCGAGCCCCCTCATCGAAGAACTCCAGACCGCGGCGGGGATTGGCCTCCCAGAAATAAATGCCGGGGCCGAGCCAGTCATAGTCGTTATCGCTGGGCCTGAACGCTTCTCCGGAGAGCAGACGCTCTGCGACTGTAGCCTCGCAACCGTGATATCCGAGTATGAAGGACGTTGCGAGCCGAAGCACCGCTCACCGATACTTGGCAGATATCTTTCCGGATTTCGTGTGCGTGCCGAGCGCGTGGAGCACCTTCAGAGCTGCCGCCGGGCTCTGCGTGGCTTTGCGGTTGAACTCGATCGCCGCAACGCGGAACGCTTCAACATCCGCTTCTGTCAGTTCCCTGTTCGCCGCGCTGGATTTCACCGCCTTCTGCATAGACGAAACTATGGGTCTCTCCTATCTCTCGGGCAAGCCCCTCGCGGCGCCCACTCCGCCCGGTCGAGCGCGTAGTAGGCGACGTCGAAGGTCTTGAAGACCGCGTCGCGGCGCCAGGTCAGGCCGAGGCGCTCCATCACGGCGCGCGACGCGCGGTTGTCGTGGAGCGCGATCGCCATGATGCGCGGCAGGCCGAGCGTGTCGAAGCCGTAGGCCAGCGCCGCGTGGCCGGCCTCCACCGCCAGCCCGCGACCGCGCACCCGCTCGGCCAGGCAGTAGAGCACCTCCGTCTCGCCGTCGAAGTCCGGCATGTGCCGAAGGCCGTGATGGCCGACGAGGCGGCCGTCGGCCTTGTCGATCACCGCCCAGGGGCCGTAGCCGCGCTTGGCCCACTCGTCCATGAAATGGCGGATCGTGCGCTCGGCGATCGCCGCTGCCGTGTCCTCGGGCGGGGAGCGCAGCCACCAGCGGATCGACGCCTCGTCGCGGACGTGGGCGTATGCGTCGATGTCGGCGATGGTGAACGGGCGCAGCGTCAGGTGATCGGTCTCGACGGTCGTCACGGCCGCTCCGCCGGCCAGGTGACGATCCGCGTGTAGGTCTCGTCCTCGGGGATGTCGCGCTCCGACACGGCGCGGCCGCGCACGGAGATGCCGGCCTCGTGCACC
>JBFWXJ010000161.1:0-12647 GCA_050187535.1 Alphaproteobacteria bacterium
CTGGATATTCCGGGACCGCATGACGCTCGCGACGTTCCTCACGGCGGCGGACTATGTCCAGGCGACCCGGTTGCGGCGCATCCTCACCGCGGAGGTCGACGCCGCTCTCGCGCGCTACGACGTGCTCGTCGCGGCCGTCATCTGGTCCGCGGCGCCGCCGATCGATTCGGTGCCGCCCTACGGCATGTTCAGCAAGGGCATGCTGACGGGCCCGTTCAACCTGACGGGCCACCCGGCGATGGCGGTGCGCACCGGCTTCTCGACCGATGGCCTGCCGCTCTCGATGCAGATCGTCGGGCGGCGCTTCGACGAGGCGACCGTGCTGCGCGTCGCCGATGCCCATGAGCGCATGACGCAATGGCGCGAGCGCCGGCCGCCTCTGTGACGGCGCGGGTCCACGCCAGGATCGGCGGCCGCGTGATCGCGTTCGACTGCCCGAGCCACATCGATGTCCTGACGGCGGCGATCAGGGCCGGGATCGATCTTCCCAGCCTCTGCCGGAGCGGGACATGCGGGGCCTGCGCCGTCAGGCTGGTCGCCGGTCAGGTGGAGGCGGCATCGGCGGACGAGTTCGCGTGGTCGCCCGCCGACCGCCGGGAGCGATTGATTCTCGCCTGTCAGTCCATGCCGGCGGGCGACGAGATCGTCCTGGATTACGGGAGCGGAGTTGCGGTCCAGCGCGCGGCGGGCACGGGGTGACGATGCCGACCGAGAAGGAGAAGATGCTGGCGGGGGAGCTGTACCGCGCCGATGACCCGGAGCTGATGGCGGACTATGCCGCCGCGCAGGCGATCCTGGCCCGGCTCAACGCCACGCGCGCCGACGACGTGCTCGCCCTCGTCCGCCACCTCGGCGATCTCCTCGGCACGCTAGGGGAGGGGGCGATCGTCAGGCCGCCGCTGCGCTGCGACTACGGCTTCAACATCCAGATCGGTGCGCGCAGTTTCGTCAACTACGACTGCGTCCTGCTGGACTGCAACCGGATCACGATCGGCGCGGACGTCCAGATCGGGCCGGGGGTGCACATCTATACGGCGACCCATCCGCTGGATGCGCTCCGCCGGCGATCCCTTCTGGAATCCGCCGATCCCGTCGTGATCGGCGACGGTGTGTGGCTGGGCGGCCGAGCCGTCGTCTGCCCGGGTGTGCGGATCGGGGAAAACACGGTGGTCGGTGCGGGCAGCATCGTGACCGGCGATCTTCCGGCCAACATGCTCGCCGTCGGCACGCCATGCCGCGTGCTGCGACCCTTGTGAACGCGGGCCGAAATAGGAGGGGCCGGCGCGCGTCCGCGTGCCGGCCCCACGCGAAGCCCGACTGTCAGCCCGCGGCGGCGACCGCACGCTTGGTCATGACGCCGACCAAGTGTGCGCGATACTCGGCCGAGGCGTGGATGTCGCTGTTGAGGCCGTCGGCCGGTGCCTTCAGTTTCTCGACGGCGGCGGCCGCGAAGGACCCGCCGAGGGCGGCCTCAGCCTCTTTCCAGCGGAACACCGTCGGCCCGGCGCCGGTGATGGCGACGCGCGTGCCCGATGGTCCCTTGGCGACGAAGGACCCGACGATCGCGTAGCGCGAGGCCGGGTTCCGGAACTTCATGTAGGCCGCCTTTTCCGGAATCGGGAAGCTGACGGACTGCACGATCTCGCCTTCGCCCAGCGCCGTCTCGAACATACCCGTGAAGAACTGGTCGGCGGGGATGGTGCGCTGATTGGTGGTGACGGTGGCGCCGAGCGCCACCAGCGCGCCCGGATAGTCGGCGGCCGGGTCGTTGTTCGCGATCGAGCCGCCGATCGTGCCGCGGTGGCGCACCTGCGGGTCGCCGATGCCCTCGGCGAGCGCGGCCAGGGCCGGGATCGCCGCCTTGACCTCGGCCGAGTGGGCGACCGCGGCATGGGTGGTCATGGCACCGATGACGACGGCGTTGCCCTCGCGGCGGATGCCGGCGAGGCCCGAAACGCCGCCCAGGTCGATGAGGTCGGAGGGGCGGGCGAGGCGCTGCTTCAGGGTCGGGATCAGCGTCATGCCGCCGGCCATCAGCTTGCCGTCCTCCGCTTTGCCCAGCAGGGCCACGGCGTCGGCGACCGACGTCGGCTTGTGGTAGGTGAAGTCGTACATGGATCGTCTCCGTTCGCGGTCGGCCGGTCAGGCGGCCTTCGCCGCGCGCTTCTGCTGGATGGTCGACCACACCCGCTGCGGCGTGGCCGGCATCTCCACATGCTTCACGCCGAGCGGCGACAGGGCGTCGACGACGGCGTTCATCACCGCCGCCGGCGCGCCGATCGCCCCTGCCTCGCCGCAGCCCTTCACCCCCAAGGCGTTGTCCGTCGAGGGCACGTTATGGGTCGCGACGTTGAAGGACGGCAGGTCGTCCGCCCTGGGCATGCAGTAGTCCATGTAGGAGCCGGTCAGGATCTGGCCCGACTTCTCGTCATAGACGCACCCTTCGAGCAGGGCCTGGCCGATACCCTGGCCGAGCCCGCCATGCACCTGCCCCTCGACGATCATCGGGTTGATGATGCGCCCGAAATCGTCCGCGGCGACGAAGTTGACGATCCGCGTAACGCCGGTGTCGGGGTCGATCTCGACCTCGCAGATATGGGCGCCGGACGGGAAGGTGAAGTTCTTCGGGTCGTAGAAGGCGCTCTCGTCCAGCCCCGGCTCCAACGTCTCCATGGGATAGTTGTGCGGGACGTAGGCGGTGAGCGCGATCTCGCCGAAGGCCTTGGCCTTATCGGTGCCGGCGACCTGGAACTTGCCGTCCTTGTACTCGATGTCGGCCTCGGAGGCTTCGAGCAGGTGGGCGGCGATCTTCTTGCCCTTGTTCACCACCTTCTCGACCGCCTTCATGATGGCCATGCCGCCGACCGCGAGCGAGCGCGAGCCGTAGGTGCCCATGCCGAAGGCGACCTTGCTGGTGTCGCCGTGGACGATCTCGACACTCTCCATCGGCACCTGGAGCATGTCCGAGACGAGCTGCGCGAAGGTCGTCTCGTGCCCTTGCCCATGGCTGTGCGCGCCGGTGAAGACCGTGACCGACCCCGTGGGGTGGACGCGGACTTCGGCCGATTCGTAGAGCCCGGCGCGCCCGCCGAGCGCGCCCACGACCTGGCTGGGCGCAATGCCGCAGGCCTCGATGTAGGTGGCGATGCCGATACCGCGGTACTTGCCGCGCTGGGCCGCCTCGGCGCGCCGCTTCTCGAAGCCGGCGTAGTCGATCGCCTTCAGCGACATGTCCAGCGTCGTGTGATAGTCGCCGCTGTCGTATTTGAGGGCGACGGGCGTCTGGTACGGGAAGGCGTTCTGCGGGATGAAGTTCCGCCGGCGCAGCTCCGCGGGGTCGATCCCCATGTCGTCGGCGGCGACGTCGACGATGCGCTCCAGCAGGTAGGTCGCCTCGGGCCGCCCGGCGCCGCGATAGGCGTCGACCGGTACCGTGTTGGTGAAGACCGCTCTGACCTCGGCGTAGATGACCGGCGTCGTGTAGACGCCCGCCAGCAGCGTCGCGTGCAGGATGGTCGGGATGCAGGACGCGAAGGTCGAGAGGTAGGCCCCCATGTTGGCGAGCGTGTGCTCGCGCAAGGCCAGGAACTTCCCGTCCTTGTCGAGCGCCAGCTCGACCGTCGTCACATGGTCGCGGCCATGGGCGTCGGACATGAAGGATTCCGAGCGCTCGGCCGTCCACTTGATCGGTCGGGCGAGCTTGCCGGCCGCCCAGGTGACGATCGCCTCCTCGGCATAGTGATAGATCTTCGAGCCGAAGCCGCCGCCCACGTCCGGCGCCACCACGCGCAGGCGCGACTCCGGAATGTGGAGCACGAAGGCGCCCATCAGCAGCCGGATGACGTGCGGGTTCTGGCTCGTGGTGTAGAGCGTGTACTCGCCGCTCGCCCGGTCGAAGTCACCGATCGCCGAGCGCGGCTCCATCGCATTGGGCACGAGGCGGTTGTTGACGAGGTCGAGGCGCGCGATGTGGTGAGCCTCCTTGAAGGCCTTCTCCACACCCGCCTTGTCGCCGAACTCCCAGTCGTAGCAGGTGTTGCGCGCGGCCTGGTCCCAGACGAGCTGCGCGCCGGGGCCGATCGCGTCGGTCATCGACACGACGGCCGGCAGCTCCTCGTAGACGATGTCGAGCAGCTCGGCCGCGTCGCGGGCCTGCTGCTTGGTCTCGCCGACGATGAAGGCCACCTGGTCGCCGACATGACGCACCCGGTCGGTGACGAGCGGGGGATGCGGCGGCTCGACCATCGGCGTGCCGTCGCGGCTGTGGATCAGCCAGCCGCAGGGCAGGCCGCCGACTGCATCGGCCGCCATGTCGGCGCCGGTGAAGATCGCGACGACGCCGGGTGCCGCCTTGGCGCGGGCCGTGTCGATGCTGGCGATCTTCGCGTGCGCGTGCGGCGAGCGGACGATCCAGCCGTAGAGCTGGCCGTGCCGGTTGATGTCGTCGGTGTAGTTGCCGCGGCCGGTGAGGAAGCGGAAATCCTCGCGCCGCCGAACGGCGGCGCCAATGCCGGTTTCCGTCATGTCGCCGCCCCCATCGCCTTGGCGCCGGCGATCACCGACTTGACGATGTTGTGGTAGCCCGTGCAGCGGCAGAGGTTGCCCTCGAGCCACTCGCGCACTTCCTGCTCGCTCGGGTTGGCGTTGTGCTTGGCGAGGTCGACCGCGCTCATGACCATGCCGGGCGTGCAGAAGCCGCACTGCAGGCCGTGGTTGTCGCGGAACGCCTCCTGCATCGGGTGCAGCGTGCCGTCCTTGGCCAGGCCCTCGATGGTCAGCACGTCGGCGCCGGCGCACTGGACGGCCAGGATCGTGCAGCTCTTCACGGACTTGCCGTCGATATGGACGACGCAGGCGCCGCACTGGCTGGTGTCGCAGCCGACATGCGTGCCCGTGAGGCCGAGCGTCTCGCGGAGGAAGTGAACGAGCAGGGTGCGGGCCTCGACGGCACCGCTCACCGATTTGCCGTTCACCGTCATGGTGACGGTGCTGGGCATGCTGCCTCCCTAGGGTCAGGTCAAGGTTGGACGGACTTGGTGTCTGATGGCGAAGGCCGGGCGCCGCTCCCTCGGCGTTCCGGCCGTCGCGCTCGAATGCTGTCGCGACGCCGCCAATCTCCGCCCTCCGGCCGCCCTTGGTCAAGGCGGTGGTCGAGGCGGTAGGGGGGCCTCAGCGCGGCGTCGCGAACACCAGGAGGATGAGGACGGCCAGCGCGATCAGGCCGACGATCCAGACCGTCGGATTGATCGCCGGACGGGCCGGCGCCGGCACTGGTGCGGGGGCGGCCGCGGGCGGAGGAGGCGGGGGGGTCGGGACCGCGACGACGGCCTCGGGGTCGGCAGTAGCGGCGGCGAGCGCGACGGCTTCGGGTGCGTCGGGAGCGGGGGCGACCGGCTCGGCTGCGGTCGGCTCGCCTGCGATCGGCTGGGGCGGCGGCGGCTCGGCGGCAGCGGGCGGTGCCGCGGGTGCGGCGGCGGCGGACGCCGCCACGAGCTCGGCGAAGCGGCCGAAGAATTCCTCGGCCATCTTGCGGGCGGTCGCATCGATCAGGCGCGAGCCGATCTGCGCCAGCTTGCCGCCGACATTGGCGTTGACCGTGTACTTGAGCAGCGTGCCGTCGCCGTCGTCCGAGAGCTTCACCTCGGCTCCGCCCTTGGCGAAGCCCGCGGCTCCGCCCTGGCCCTCGCCCGAGATGCGGTAGCCGTTGGGCGGGTCGAGGTCGCTCAGCGTCACTTTGCCGCCGAAGCGCGCCTTGACCGGGCCGACCTTCGCGGTGACCTTGGCGGTGAACTCGGTCGGCGAGCTCTTGTCGATCTCTTCGCAGCCGGGGATCGCCTGGCGCAGCACTTCGGGATCGTTCAGGGCGGCCCAGACGGCTTCCCGCGGCGCTGCGATGCGGTACTCGCCCGTCATGTCCATGCAACAATCTCCGTCTTCGGCAGGTGGGCCGAACCTATCGTCGCGATTCCCCCGCGGCAAGGCATCGGACGCGGCAGTTCTTCCTTGCACCGCGGGGGGCTCTCCCCCATGTTGGGGGTGCTACCGACGGCCCGCGCGCAAAGCGCGAAACGTTCGCAACGAAACGACCGACGGAGCCGGATCAGGGGGCGGGAAGCAACAGATTCCCGAGGGAGTTCTTTTGTCCGAGGCCATGACGTGAGCGTCGAGCAGCTTATCGCCGACTACGGCTCGTGGTTCTACGTCATCACGTTCCTTTGGACCTTCCTGGAAGGCGAGACGTTCGTCATCATCGCCGGGGTCGCCGCGCACAACGGCATCCTCGACGGGTTCACCCTGTTCATGTGCGCCTGGCTCGGCAGCTTCTGCGGCGACCAGACCTATTTCTGGATCGGCCGGCTGTATGGGCCGCGGGTGCTGTCCCGATTTCCCAAATGGCGCGCCGGCGTGGAGGGCGCGCTCTCCCAGGTGCATCGCAACAGCACTTGGTTCATCCTGACCTTCCGCTTCATCTACGGTGTCCGCAATTTCGCGTCCTTCTCGCTCGGGATGGCGCGGGTGCCACCCCTCCGCTTCGCCGCCCTGAACTTCGTCGCCGCCTTCGTTTGGGCGGCGACCTTCGTCGGCGCCGGTTACCTGTTCGGCGAGGCGTTCGAGACGGTCGCCGGGCAATGGTTCGAAGGCATCGGCCTCGCCTTGCTGGCGGTGGTCGCCCTGGCCATAGTGCTCTCCATCGTGCATGCGCGCCGCCACCGTCGGCGGCGCCGCATGCCGCCGTCGCTCGCCGCCGACGCTTCGAAGCCGCCCGTGATGTGAGGCGGCAGGGCGCGGGACAAGGCGGGCGGCCTCCGGCAAGAGGGGACGCCATGAGCCGCAGCACCGTCGTAGCCGCACTGTCGATCGCATCCTCGCCGGTGGCCGCAGCGGCTGCCGAAGCGGGGGCGCCGCACATCGACGGCGCCACGCTCGGTCTCGCCTGGGCCGTGCCCTTCGCCGGCATCCTGCTGTCGATCGCGCTGATGCCGCTGCTGGCGCCGCAGTTCTGGCACCATCATTTCGGCAAGGTCTCCGCGGCATGGGCGGCAGCCTTCGCGATCCCGGCGGTGATCGTCTTCGGGCCGGCGATCGCGGCCTACGAGCTGATGCACACGCTGGTGCTGGAATACGTCCCCTTCATCATCCTGCTGTGGGCGCTCTTCACCGTCGTCGGCGGCATCCGCCTCGTCGGCGACCTGCGCTGCTCGCCCGGCACCAACACCGGCATTCTCGCCATCGGCACCTTGCTGGCGAGCTGCATGGGCACCACGGGTGCCGCCATGCTGATGATCCGCCCGCTGATCCGCGCCAACGAGTGGCGCCGGCACCGGGCGCACGTCATGATCTTCCTGATTTTCCTCGTCGCCAATGTCGGCGGCTCGCTGACCCCGATCGGCGACCCGCCGCTGTTCCTGGGCTTCCTCAAGGGCGTGCCGTTCTTCTGGCCGACCGGGGCGCTGCTGCCGCCGATGCTGCTGGTCGCGGTGCTGCTTCTCGCCGCCTTCTACGCGCTCGATTCCTGGTACATGGCGCGTGAGCCGGGCCAGCCGGCGGCGGCCACCGGCGAGCGCCTGGGGGTCGAGGGCGGGATCAACATCGTGCTGCTGGGCGCGGTGATCGGCGCGGTGCTGCTGCGCGGGGTGTGGAATCCGGGCGTCGACTTCGTCGTCTACCACGTCGCGATTTCCCTGGAGGGGCTGGTCTCCGACGTGCTGCTGGTCGCCATCGGCCTGCTCTCGCTGCGGCTGACGCGCACCGAGACGCGGGCTGGGAACGCCTTCTCCTGGGGCCCGATCCTGGAGGTCGCCAAGCTGTTCGCCGGCATCTTCGTGACGATCATCCCGATGATCGCCATCCTGCGCGCCGGCCGCGACGGCGCGGCCGCCGGGCTCGTCGCCCTGGTCACGGGGCCGGACGGCAAGCCGATCGACGCGTGGTATTTCTGGCTGACGGGCGGCCTGTCGAGCTTCCTCGACAACGCGCCGACCTACCTCGTCTTCTACAATCTGGCCGGCGGCGACGCCGACGTCATGACCACCACCCTGGCCTCGACCCTGACCGCGATCTCAGCCGGCGCGGTCTTCATGGGTGCGAACAGCTATATCGGCAACGCGCCCAACTTCATGGTCAAGGCGATCGCCGAGGAACGCGGGATCGCGATGCCGAGCTTCTTCGGCTACATCGGCTGGGCCCTGGTGTTCCTGGTCCCGCTCTTCGCGCTGACGACGGTGGTGTTCTTCCGCTGAGGCACGCCTCGTCAGCTTCGTGCGGGATGATCGCGCGCAACGCCGACGCGTCGATGACCATCAGCGGCCCACGAGGCGCGCCAGCTTTGCTTCCATTTCCCGGTCGATCTCGGCGCTGAGCTCGCAAGACGATCGCGTCGTCGGATCCTGCCCGGGAAGCCGCTCGATGAGGCCGATCAGCGACCTCGCATTCCGGTGCGCCGTCGACTGATACGGCTGGGCCGCCTCCCTGACGGCGACTTCGATCGCTTCGACCCGGCTGCGCAGCCCGCGCCCGCGCATGAGGGCATCCGGCGCATCCTCCATCTCAGGGGTCGTCTGCAGGTCGATCGTTGCCACCGAGTATCGCCCAGGCGGCAAGCGAAGGCGCGTCGGTGCCTATTGTCGATGCGGCCCGCTCAATGGGCGAACAGCACCGGCAAGGTCATGTGGCGGGCGACATGCTCGGTGGCGCCGCCGAAGATCATCTCGCGCCAGCGCGTGTGGCCGTAGGCGCCCATGACCAGCAGGTCGGCGCCGGTCGCCTCCGCGACCGCCAGCAGCGTCGGCCCGGCGTCGTTCTCGCGCGCCTTCTGATTGCGCACCTCGACGCGGATGCCGTGTCGCGACAGGAAGCCGGCGGCCGCGTCGGCCGAGGGGTCGGGCTTGCCGCTGTCCCCGATCGTCAGGAGCACGACCGACTCCGCCGATTCGAGCAGCGGCACCGCCTCGTGCATAGCGCGCGCGGTGGTGTGCGAGTTCTTCCAGCCGACCAGGGCCCGCCGGCCGATGGTCGCCGGCGCCGGCCGGCCGTGCGGCACCACGAGGCAGGGGCAGGCCGTCATCAGCGGCAGCTCCTCCATCGGATGCAGCGCCACCACCTCGTCGCGCGCCTGGGCCGGGCTCTGGCCCAGCAGCACGATGTCGGCGAAGCGGCTCTCGGCCTTGATCGCCTCGATCGGCTCCTCGTCGGCGACGTGCAGCTCGAACGGGATGCCCTCGCGCCCGATTCCCGCCTCGACCAGCTCGCGCATCGCGTCGGCACGCTCGCGGGCGATCTGGATCGCCTCGGCGATGTAGGCCGCCGACGCGCCGCGGCCGGTGATGGCGGCCGGCATATGCGCGGGCGCGGTGACGTAGAGGGCCGTGACATGGGCGCCCAGGCGCCGGGCGAGCGCGGCCGCCGTCGCCAGCCGCAGCTCGGCCTCGCCGTCGTTGCAGAGATGGACCAGGATCGTCTTCACGGTCATGCGGGCGGGCTCCCTCGGCTGCGACTCACTCTAGTGCCGCGGAGCCCGCTGCGCGACCCTGCGCCCGCCGAGCGCGTGACCGGCGGGTCAGCGGCGGTGTGACAGCAGCCAGTCGCGGACCCGGGCGGCCGTCGGGCTGAGGCCGCGCCGGCGCGGCCAGACGACATGGCTGCCGAGGCCGGTGACCTGGCGGTTGGCCACCGGCCGGACGAGGCGGCCGCGGCGCACCGCGTCCTCGACCAGGTGGTGCCAGCCGAGTGCCACGCCCTCGCCCTCCAACGCGGCCTGCAGCACCAGCGCGTAGTCGTTGAGGCGCAGGCCCTTGCCGTCGTCGCGCCAGGCCATGCCCTCGGCGGCGAGCCAGTCGCTCCAGGTCGGCCGCGGCCGGAACGCCTCCTCCAGGTGGATGAGGTCGAGGCGGGCGAGTGCGGCCAGGCTCTGGACGCGGGCGCCGCGGCGGTAGTCGGGGCTGCAGACGGGATAGATCTCCTCGGGCGCCAGCAGCGTGCAGTCGTATTCGGGCCAGGCGCCGTCGCCGCGGTAGATGCCGAGGTCGAGCCGCTCGGCCGCCAGGTCGAGGTCCTTGTCGCTGGTGTGGCAGCGCAGGTCGATGTCGGGGTTGGCGGCGCGGAAGCCGGCCAGCCGCGGCATCATCCAGTAGGTGGCGAAGCCGGTCGAGATCGAGAGCGTGACGTGGCGGTCGCGCCGGCGGATCTGCTCGGCCGAGCGGCGGATATGGCCGAGGCCGATGGCGACGTCGTGGTAGAAGCGCTCGCCGCTCTCCGTCAGCTCGATGCGCTTGTGGTGGCGCACGAAGAGCGCGACGCCGAGCGCCGCCTCGAGGTTCTTCACCGCGAACGAGACCGCCGCCTGGGTGACGTTGAGCTCGCGCCCCGCCGCCGTGAACGAGCCGAGCCGCGCCGCCGCCTCGAAGGCGAGCAGCGCCCCCGGCGAGGGGATCAGCCGCCGCAGGCTCTGCATAAGCGGTGCTTGGTCAACATCCGAGAAATATCGCTGATACGAGCCGCCCGCGCCACGCCCTAGCATGGGCGGCATTGGGGAACGGCCTGCCCTTCGGCGGGCCGGAAAGGAGGGCAGGGATGGCGGTATCGGCACGGCTATTGGCACTCGCGGCGGCGGGCATCCTGGCGGCGCTGCCGGCGGCGGCCCAGCAGGTGACCCTGCGCTTCGCCCACAACCTGGCGCCGACCGAGCCGTTCAACGTCGCGGCCGAGCATTTCGCGGCCAATGTCGGCAAGCGCTCGAACGGCCAGATCCGCGTCACCGTGTTCCCGGGCGAGCAGCTCGGCCCGAACAAGGAGATGCTGGAGCTGGTCAAACAGGGCGGCAACATCATCACGCTGACGGACGCCGGCTACATCGGCGACTTCGTGCCCGACTTCGGCATCCTCCAGGGCCCGTACCTGATGAAGGACCCGGGCGACTTCGCCAAGCTGCTGCGCTCGCCGCTCTATGCCGACCTCGTCGCCAAGGCCAAGGCGCGGGGCCTGATGCCGCTCGCTTTCAACTGGTACATCGGCAGCCGCCACGTCGTCTCCAACCGCGAGCTGCGCACGGTGCAGGACTTCAAGGGCCTGTCGATCCGCGTGCCGCCGATCCCGATGTACGTGAAGACCTTCGAGGCGCTCGGCGCCCGTCCGGTCACCCTGCAATGGTCGGAGGTCTACACCGGCCTGTCGCAGAACGTCGTCGACGCGGCCGAGGCGCCGCTGCCGACGATCTTCGGCAACCGCCTGCAGGAGGTGCGCAAGCACGTGGCGCTGACCGGGCATTTCGCGGCCTTCCTCGGCATCACCATGAACGCCGGCGTCTTCGACCGCATGAGCGAGGCGCAGCGCACCATCCTGACCGAGGAGGCGGCCGCGTCCGGCCAGTTCCTCATCGCCCAGACCATGGAGAAGGAGCGCTCGGTGCGCGCCGACCTCGAGAAGCAGGGCGTCAAGGTGGTCGACCTGGCGGACATCGTGCCGTTCCAGCAGGCGACCGCATCGGTCTACAACGGCTTCCCGAGCTGGAGCCCGGGGCTGCACGATCGGGTGCGGGCGATCCTGCAGGCGCCCTGACGGTCGCCGTCCCGGTGGGCGACACGCTCGACCGCGGCCTTCGGGCCGTCGAGGCGGCGGTGGCGGGTGCCGGCGTGGTGGCGGTGACGGCCGCGGTGCTGTGGGGGGTGCTGACGCGCTACGTCTCGCACCAGCCCGCGTCCTGGACCGGCGAGGTGGCCGCGGTCGCCTTCTGCTGGTCCTGCCTCGTCGGCGCCTCGCTGCTCTACGGCTGGGGCCATCCGCGCATCTTCGAGCCGGCCACCGTCGCCAATGCCGTGCTGCGCCGCCTGCTGCGCGTCGCGGCGGCGGCGGTCGAGGCGGTGGTGCTGGCCGCCGTGCTGTGGCTGGCCGCCCGGCAGGTCGGCCTCAACCTCGACAACCCGACGCCGATCCTGCGCCTGCCGGTCTCGATCTACTACCTGCCGATGGTCTGGCTCGCCGCCGCGGCGCTGGCCCGCCTCGCGCTGCGGGAGCGGCCGTGGACCTGATCCCGTTCGCCGTCTTCCTCGGGGCGATGGCGCTGGGCGTGCCGGTGGCGCTCGCCCTGGGGGCGGGGGCCGTCGTCTTCTTCCTGGGGTCGGACGGCCTGCCGGCCGAAGCCTTCGTGCAGAAGGTGCAGTCGTCCTTCGGCTCGTTCCCGCTGCTCGCCATCCCGCTCTTCGTGCTGGCCGCCTCGATCCTGAACGCGGCCGGGGTGTCGCAGCGCCTGTTCGCGCTGGCCGAGGTGGCGGTCGGGCGCAGCACCGGCGGCCTCGGCAAGATCAACGTGCTGATGGCGACCCTGATGGGCGGCATCTCCGCCTCGGCCAGCGCGGATGCGGCGATGCAGGCCAAGCTGGTCGGCCAGCCGATGATCGAGCGCGGCTATCCGCGCCCCTTCGTGGCGGCGATCATCGCCTGCTCGGCCGTCATCACCCCGATAATCCCGCCCGGCATCGGCTTCATCCTCTACGGCGCGATGA
Organism: Alphaproteobacteria bacterium; assembly: GCA_050187535.1. GTDB lineage: Bacteria > Pseudomonadota > Alphaproteobacteria > ATCC43930 > Allostellaceae > Allostella. The sequence continues at coordinate 12,498 of JBFWXJ010000161.1, forward strand.
CCGAGACGTCGATCGGTCGCCTGTTCACGGCCGGCATCCTGCCGGGCCTGCTGCTGGCCGCCGCCCTCATCCTCGTCGTGCATGTCGAGGCCAGGCGCATGGAGCGCGCGGGCCGCGTCGCGCCCTTGCGCGCCCCGCCGCGCGAGGCGG
>JBFWXJ010000162.1:0-12618 GCA_050187535.1 Alphaproteobacteria bacterium
ACGCGCAGCATGTTCGCCGCGCTGCGCGACCAGATCGACCCGACCATCGCCGCGATCTCGACGATCATGATCGCGGTCACCTCGCTGCTTCTCGCGCTCGCCCAGACGGTGGGCGCCCCGCGGCGACAGGAATAGCCGCGGGGCCGCTCCGTCCGCGGGTCAGTGCCCTCCCGCCGGCTTGCCGCGCCTGCGGCGGGCGGCCAACAGGTTGAGCGCCTCGACCGCCACCGAGAAGCCCATGGCTGCGTAGACGTAGCCCTTGGGGATATGGACGCCGAAGCCGTCGGCGATCAGCACCATCCCGATCAGCAGCAGGAAGCTCAGGGCTAGCATCTTCACCGTGGGGTGGCGCTGCACGAAGTCCGACAGGGGGGCCGAGGCGAGCAGCATCATCGCGACCGCGACGATGACGGCCGTCACCATCACCCACAGCTCGTCGACCATGCCGACCGCGGTGATCACGCTGTCGAGCGAGAAGACGATGTCGAGGATGATGATCTGCAGGATCACCCCGTTGAAGGTGACGCGCGCCAGCGTCGCCCCGACCGCCTCGTCATGGCCCTCGACGCGCTCGTGGATCTCGCGCGTGCCCTTGAAGACGAGGAAGAGCCCGCCGCCGATGAGGATGAGGTCGCGCCAGGAGAACGCCTGGCCCGCGATCGCGAAGACGGGCGCCGTCAGGCCGACGATCCAGGAGATCGAGGCGAGCAGCGCCAGCCGCGAGATCAGCGCCAGCGCCAGCCCGAGCTTGCGGGCCCGGTCGCGCTGCTCTTCCGGCAACTTGTTGGCGAGGATGGCGATGAACACGAGGTTGTCGATGCCGAGCACGATCTCGAGCGCGGTCAGCGTCAGCAAGCTCGCCCAGATATTCGGGTCGGACAGCCATTCCATGGCGCGTCAGGGTCCTTTCGGGTTGTCGGGAGGAATCCGGGGCGGCGTCCGGAGGCGCATGAGGAGCCAATGCGCGAGGCCGAAGCAGCCTGCCAGGAAGGGCGCGACGATGACGAGGACGACCTCGGCGACCAGCAGCCCGCCCACCGCCGACAGCGCGGCGGTGGCCGTCTGGTGGGCCAGGTTGCCGACGCCGAGCACGTCGAGGACGCCGAAGAACGCCGCTACCGCGGCCGTGCCGCCGCGCACCGTCCAGCGGCTGCGCACGGTCAGCGACAGCAGCAGGGCGGCGGCGGCCGTCAACGGGTTGGCGAAGACCGCGAAGAGCGGGACCAGCAGGTCGGTCGCCTCGTCGATGCCGGGCATGGGCGGACGGCCGGGCCGGCGTCAGCCCCAGCTTCCGAGACCCGCCAGCGCCTCGGCGTGGATGCGGCGCGAGGCGTCGACGACGGTGCGCCGCCAGGCCTCGTCGCGCGGGCAGAAAGCCTCGAAGATGTCGGCTTCGAGCGCGCGGGCGACGGGCGCAGTGCGGTCGCGGCAGGCGAACTTGAGCCACCGGTCGGCGCGCAGCGCCTCGCGCATCTCGACGCCCGTGCGCGTCCCGAACTCGATCACCGCGCCCGCCATCGGCCGCCCCTTCAGGTAGTCGGCGGTGCCGTGGAAGACGAGGCCGGTGTAGCGCGGCCGGTCCTCGCCTTCGAAGGCCTTCTCCCGGTCGACCTTGGCCGCGCCCCACCAGCGCACGCACTGGGCAAACTCGGGCGTGCCCTTCTCGTTGAAGCAGATGAAGAAGTCCTCGCCGCGCTGGCCGAGGCCGGTGTGCCAGTCGATGAAGGCGACGCGGCCGGCGCCGGCCATCTCCGTGGCGACGACCATCTCCAGGATGCGGTTCGACCATTCCCGCGCCCGTCCGCCGTAGTTGAGCCCGGAGGGATGCGTGTACTGGCCGCGCCGGAGATAGTCGCTCAGCATCGCCCGGCCGTTGCGCGCGACGAAGCTCTCGACGACCGCCTTCGCGGCCGCGACCGTCGCATCGGACCATTCGCCGGGGCAGAGTGCCGCGTGCAGTTCCGCGTAGACCGGGTTCTCCGGTGCCGGCCCGGTATGGTCGACGAAGTTGCGGTTGAGGTCGACGTTGTTCTCGGTGGTCCGGCTGCGGTGGGCGAAGCCCCAGGGATTGATGCCGTGGATCATGACGACCGCCGTGTCCGGCGGCAGCGCGGGGGCGCCGGTCTCCAGCCAAGCCAGCATCGCGGCGGAGCCGCAGAAGCCCTCGATGCCGTGGGTCCCGGCGACCACCAGCAGCACGCGGCCCGCGCCGGCCGGCCCGAAGCGGGCGACGTCGGCGGTCAGGCGCTCGCCGGCCGGGCCGCGGACGGCGGTGTTCTCGTGCGCGCAGAGCGCCCCGCCGAGGGCGGCGGCGCGCTCGCGGAAGCGGGCACGGGCCTCGGCGTAGCTCTCGGAGAATGGGTCCATGATGGTCGCGGGCTCCCTGGTGGCGGGCGATCCTAGCAGAGGCTCGGCGGCCTTGACGCTGTTCGCGCGGAGGTAGAAGCTCGCCCCACCGATCCTGGGGGGACGGTCCCATGATTACATGCAACTGCTGCTTGCCGACGACCATCTCGGGCGCCGGCCTTTCGCGTCGTCACTTCCTGGGTGCGATGGCGGTCGGGACGGGAGTGTTGGCCGCCGGCCTTCTTCCCGGCCCCGTGCGCGCGGCCGGCACGGCCGATGCGCTGCTGCTGTCGTGCATGGACTATCGGCTGATCGACGACATCGTCCGCTACATGGACGGTCGCGGCCTCACCAACAACTACGACCACGTGATCCTCGCCGGCGCCTCTCTCGGCGTGCTCCAGGACAAGAACGCGACCTGGGGCAAGACCTTCTGGGACCATGTGGACGCCGCGATCCAGCTCCATGCGATCAAGCGGGTGATCGTGATGGACCACCGCGACTGCGGCGCCTACCGGCTCTTCCTCGGCGCCGAGGCGGTGAAGGATGCGCCGAGCGAGCTCGGGGCGCACACGACCCAGCTCCGCGGGCTCAAGTCCCGGATCAACGCGCAGTATCCCAAGCTCGAGGTCGAGCTGCTCCTGATGGCCCTCGACGGAAAGGTCGAGGCGATCTCGTGAAGTCGGGGCCGGGCTCTCGGGGCGGGAGGCCGCCCGAGAGCCCGGCCTCGCTCCCGCGCCGGCGCGACGCAGGACGAAGCGCCCCGCGAACGTGTATGAGTCCGTCCGGAACGGCTGACAGCCCCGGAGACGGCAGACCCATGCGCGCGCATGTTCTCGGCATCGACCACGTCATCGTCCTCGTCCGCGACCTCGATGCGGCGCGTGAGGACTACGCCCGGCTCGGCTTCACCATTTCGCCGCGCGGCACGCACAGCGCCCACATGGGCACCGGCAACCATACGATCATGCTGGAGCGCGACTATTTCGAGGTGCTGGGCGTGCTGGCCCCGACCGACGCCAACGCGCGCTGGCGCGAGTTCCTCGACCGCCGCGAGGGGATGAGCGGCGTCGCGCTCAAGACCGACGACGCCGCCGCCGCCGCTGCGGAGATGCGGGCGATCGGCGTGGCGGCGGCCGATCCGGTGCATTTCTCGCGGCCCGTCGACCTGCCGGGTGGCGGCAAGTCGGCGGCGGCCTTCAACACGACGCAGTTCCCGCCCGATGCGACACCCGGTGGGCGCATGTTCTGCTGCCAGCACCTGACGATGCCGGCCACCTGGATCCCGTCCCTGATGACCCATGCCAACACCGCCTACGGCCTGGCCGAGGTGCTGCTGGCGACCGACGATCCGGCGGGGACGGCTGCCGCCTATGCGCGCATCTTCGATCGCGGCACGGCGCCCGTCGCGGGTGGCGTCGCGGTCGCGACGGGAAACACCCCGTTGGTCCTGCTGACGCCGGCGGCGCTGAAGGCGCGCTACCCCGGCACCGACCTCTCGGGGCTGCCGGCACCGGCGCTCGCGGGCTTCGTGGTCAAGGTGCGCAGCCGCGACCGTGCGAAGGCGGCGCTCGCCGCCGGCGGCGCCCGGTACGCGGAGGAGGGGGCCTCGCTGGTCGTAGGGCCGACCGCCGCGCGCGGAGTCGTGCTGGAGATGCGGCCGGTCTGAGCTCCGGCAGGGCTGATCGCCGACCGGGTACCGTGGCGACTGTCGTCCTCGCCGACAATGGCCTCGCTTTCGATGGGCTGACTCTCGACGAGCGGCCGCTGGGCGGTGCGGAGACGGCGTTCGTGGCCCTGGCGGAGGCGCTGTCGGCGCGCGGGCATGACGTGCGCGCCTTCGCCCGCGGCGCCCGGCGCCTCCGCCATCGCGGCGTCGCCTGGGCGCCGGTCGAGGCCGGCCTGCCCGACGGTGCCGACCTCTTCGTCGCCAACCGCGGCAGCCGCGTCCTCGACCTCTGCCCGGATGCGCGCCGCGTGGCATTCTGGATTCACAATCCCGCCCGCTATCTCCTGAAGTGGCGCTATCAGTGGCAGCTGGCCCGCCGGCGCCCGGCCCTGGTCTTCGCCGGCCCGTGGCATTGCGCGACATATCCGGGGTGGGCCATGGGCGGACGCCGGGTGGCGGTGCCGCTCGGCGTCTCGGCCCCATTTCTCGGCTTCGCCGAGCGGCCGCCGCCGCCGCCGATCGCGGTCTTCACCTCCAATCCGCTGCGCGGCCTCGATCGCGTGCTCGATCTGTGGACCGAAGCCGTGCGCCCCAGCGTTCCCGAGGCCGTCCTGCGGGTCTATGGCGGCGCTGCGGTCTATGCCGATGCCGGCCTCGCGCGCCGCATGGCGCCCATCCTGGAGCGCGCGGCCGCGACGCCAGGGGTGCAGCTGTGTGCGCCGGTGCCCAAGGCCGCGCTGGCTGCGGCGCTGGCCTCGGCGCGCGTATTCGTCTATGGCGGTGACGTGAACGAGACCTTTTGCCTCGCCGCAGCGGAGGCGCAGGCCGTCGGCCTGCCCGCCGTGGTCGGCCGGGTGGGTGCCTTGTCGGAGCGCGTGCGCGACGGCGTCACCGGTGCGGTCGTCGACGGCGACCGGGACTTCGCCGCGGCGACCGTGGCGCTGCTGGGCGACGACGCCCTGTGGCGGGCGCGCCATCGGGCCGCGCTGGCGGCATCGGCGGACGCGGGCTGGGACCGGCCCGCCGCTGCCTTCGAGGAGATGATCGGATGATGGAAGCGATGGCGAGGGCATCGGCGCGCGGGCTGCTGGCCGCGCTCGCGCTGGCGGCGGCGGGCTGCGCGCCGAACACCGACCTGGTCATCTCCCATGTCGGAGACGACGTGACGGTGCGCATCGTCGACGGCGACAGCGGCGCTGCCAAGCGCGCCGCCGACTACGCCTGTGGGGTCGACCGCAAGCGTGCCGTCGTCGCCGCGGTCTCCGCCGACCGCATCCGCTACCGGTGCGACCGCTGGCACTGACGCCGATGGATCGTTTCGTCGCCTACCGCAACCCGCATCCGGACGACGTTCCGCTGTTCTTCTACCACGTGCCCAAGACCGCGGGCACGACGGTCACCGGGGTGCTGCATGCGCTGGCGTCGGCCCGCGGGCGTGGCGCCCAGCACATTCCCCGCACGGTCGGCATGCGCGAGAAGCCCCTGCCTGCCGCCCTCAAGAAGTTCGGGTCGACGCTTGCCTTCATGGGGCATTGCTGGTTCGGCTTCCACGAGGAGCTGCCCGGGCTGACGCGGCCCTGCGTCGTGCTGCGCGACCCGGTGGAGCGCGTGGTCTCGGACTATCTCTGGCAGTGCCGGGTCCACCAGCGCGAGCCGTCGGCCCGCGCGGAGGATTTCCTCGATTTCCTCGACAACGTCGTTCTCTCCAACGCCATGACGCGGCAGATCCGCGGCGGCGCGGAGATCGGCTGGAACGCCGACACCTTTGCCATTCGCCGGCTCGAATCGTGCTTTCTCGTGGGCACGACGGCGGGTGTCGGGCTCTTCCTCTCCGCTCTGCTGACGGCTTATGGCGGCCCGACCGTCCTGGCGCGGCGCAGCAAGGAGGAGCGGAGCCCCGTCAAGGCCGAGCTCGTCGCGCGCTTCGCCGACGTCGTGCGGCAGCGCAACGCCTACGATTGCGCCGTCTTCGCCCATGCGGAGCAGGCCCTGGCACCCCGCGCGCAAGCGCTGCTCGCCGGGTTCACCGAGCCGAACGACGAGACCATGTCCGTCGAGAATATCCGCGGCAAGACGTATCGGGTCGAGCGCGTGGCACCCGTGAGTGGGGCGCCGGCGAGCGAGGTGGCCGCCTCCGGCTAGCCGGCGCGACGCGACAGCACGCGCAGGCGCGCCGCGCCGCGGTCGCGGTCGGAGACGTGGACGAGGCCGGCGATGCGCCTGATTAGCGCGTCCTCCTGCGGGTCGAGCTCGCCGTCGGCATAAGCCACCTCCCACAGCATTTCCACCACCCCGATGCGCTGGTCGGCATCCAGCGCATCGGTGATCCGGTGGACGAAGCGGTAGAGTCCGGCGGAGCGGCCAGCGGCTTCCTCGGCCGCGGCGAGCAGCCGCGCGGTCGCCGCTTCGTCCAATCCGAAGCGGCGAGCGAGAATGGCGCGCACCGCCGAGCGCTCCGCCGCATCGAAGTGATCGTCCATGCGCGCCGCCTCGACCAGGAGCGCGGCGACGGCGATCTCCAGCTCGCCGGTGGGCGCGATCCCGCCGCGGCGACCGGCCGGCGAGAAGAGTTCGAGGAGTCGATCGATCATCGGCGTTCCCGCGGTCACAACAATGCCTTTTTGTGGTCCGCATTCGATCCGATTTCCAGGCGTCAATAGAGCATCGGCGGTTGCGCCGGCGCGAGCGGGGCTACGGCCATTGCGTTCGTGACGGCCCAGTCGACAGAGATTTCCGTGTGGGATCATTATGTTCGGATCGGAAAGGCACATCGGAACGTTGGGAAGGGGCAGCAGCCTGACCCGCCACCCACGACGTGTGCGGCCAGTCGATCCCGGCACGGAGCACGAACTTGACCAGCCAGAAGACACCGACGGGCGATCGGGCGCGGCAGCAGGATGCCACGGCAACCCCTGCGACGGCGGAGCCGCCGCTGGAGCAGGCCGTGTTCGATCGCTGGGTGGATCGACGGCTGAAGTCGATGCACGACGCGGTGCTCCACGAGGCGATCCCGGACGATCTGCTCCGGATCCTCGCGGACGCACCCGCATCTCCGGACCGTTCAACGAGTGAGAGAGGGACATCCGATGAACCGCACGGACGCCAAACAGAGCCCGACCGGCGCCGCGGATGACGCGGCCGCCGTCACCTCCTGGCGCGGAGACTTCCGCCAGGGGCTGCTGCTCTGCCTGCCACAGCTGCGCGCCTTCGCGCGGGTGCTGACCGGCACGCGGGACCGCGCCGACGACCTCGTTCAGGACGCGCTCACGCGCGCGCTGGCCGCGGAGGCTCGCTTCGAGGCGGGCACAAACCTGCGTGCCTGGCTGATGACGATCCTGCGCAATCAGTGGATCAGCGACCTGCGCTCGGCGCAGCGCCGCCGCCGCGAGGCGCTCACGCCGGATACGGCGGCGCTACCGGCCGCCCAGCTGCCGTCGGTCGAGCTGGCCGAGCTGGGGGCGGCGATGGACCGTCTCTCGGCCTCCCACAAGGAAGTGCTGCTGCTGGTCGCCGCCGCGGGCCTCGATCACGAGGAGGCGGCACAGGTCTGCGGCTGTGCGGTCGGCACCATCAAGAGCCGCCTAAACCGCGCCCGTACCCAGCTGCGCGTCGTCCTGGACGGGCCGGAAGAGAGTGCGGCGCCCGAGGGCGAGGAGCGTCCGTCGCGCCGGGCGCCCGCCCTGGTCGAGCACCGAGCCGGATTGCACTGAATCTGCGGGTTCTCCCTCCTCGCCCGCTGGCGGGGAGGGAGGGTTCCCGGCCTGTTGGCGCACAAGAAAGCGGCGCCCCGCGAGGGGCGCCGCTTCTTCGTGCCGGATCGGAGAGGTCAGCCGCGGAACTCGGGCTTCGACTCCAGCTCCTGCTTGGTCACGTTGTAGACGATCGTCCGGTCGTTGTTGAGCGTCAGCTCGTTCCACGGTACCGCGACCTTGCGGTCGCCGATGCCGAGGAAGCCACCGACCGAGATCACGGCGAGGACCACCTGGTCCTTGTCGCGAACGATCATGTCGTCGATCGTTCCCACCTTCTCGCCCGCGCTGTTCTTCACGGTCGAGCCGATGATCTTGCTCGCCCGCATGCCGACGGCCGGGTCGACCGGCGTCGATTCGCGGGCCATCGGGGCCTGCCGCATCGGTGCGGTCGCCGCCGGCGGCGTCGTCCTGTCAGGCGCCGTCGGGGCCGGCATGGTCGTCTGGGCAATGCCCGCCCCGGCGGCGAACATGCCCGCGGCCGCAACGGCCGCCATCAGGGAGCTACGCATGGGAGGTCTCCTCGAAGTGGGAATGAACGGGTCGGGACGTCGCTGCGTCAGCGCTGCTGCCCGTGATCGCCATCGCGCCGCGGCATCTTTTCGCGCTCGGCATCGCTGGGATTGCGGATGTCCTGCCGGCCGGGGCCCGTGTCGGGCTGCTTGGGCTGCTGCTGCTGCGGCTGCTGGCCGGGACGGTTCTGCGGCTGCCCGGGATTCTGCGGGTTCTGCTGGTTCTGCTGCGGGTTCCGCGGTTCGTTCTGCTGAGACATGAGACAGTCCTTTCGCTAACTCGCCCTTCCCGCCCCGAGCGGTGGGATGGGTGTGACGGCCGTCACAGGGCGCGTCATGGAGGGTCAACCTGCCGGGCCGCCCAAAGGTTCCTCTGGGATCGCCAGGAACCGGCGCCGGAGCCGCGGCGTTCGATCGCCGGACGTGACACGAACCCCGGGAAGGACATCGATATGGCGAGAGAAGATCGCGAGACCCGCCGCCTGAAGTCGAGCGTGCGGTCGCTGCAGAGCGCGCTCGCGACGATCGCGGGCGACATCGAGACGATCGGCCAGTCCGGCAAGACGGCCGGTCTCGAACAGGCGCGCGCCAAGCTGGACGACATCCGCGAGCAGGTGGGCGACCTGGTCAACGAGCAGATGGAACGCGCCGAGGAGATCGGTGAGAACGTGCGCCGGCAGGTGGTGGACAACCCGTTCACCGCGGTATCGGTCGCCTTCGTCGCCGGACTGGCAGCGGCTGTCCTGCTCGGCACGCGCCGCTGATGGGAGCCTTCATCCGCGCCCTGGCCGCTGCCCGCTTCGCTGCCAGGGCGCGGATGCAGGTGCGGCTGCTCGCGATGCGAGCGGCCGTCGGCGCCGTCGCGGTGGCGGTGGGTGGCCTCGGTATTCTCTTCCTGTTGCTCGCCGGCTATCAGACGCTGGGACGATACTTCCTGCCACCCTATCCGGCGCTCATCATCGGCGGCGGCCTGATCGTGATCGCGGCGCTGGCCTGCGCGGCGATGGCGCTTTCGGCCAAACGCCTCCGTCGGCGCGCGCCGCCCTCGGCAGCCGCCTCCGTCGAGCCGCTCATGGCCGCCGCCAACACTTTCGCATCCAAGATTCCGAGCTCGGTGGTGGCAGCTGCGCTCGCCGGGTTCGCCTACGGAATGTCCCGTCGCCGCTGATCACGCTTTTCGGCACAAAGAAAAGGCCCCGGCTTCTCTCGAAGCCGGGGCCTTCTCGCATGGACCGCCTCACATCCAGTAGGGCGGCACACGGTAGTAGTCGTGGACCTGCCGGCCCCAGGCGCGATCGTCGTAGTCGGGCGTGTCGGAAGCCCCGTACGACGGCGCGTCCTCGAGCGTCTTCTTGTCGAGGTCCACCACATACCCGGAATGACCGCGATCATAGCGCAGGATACCCCACGGCAGCGGGTGGTACTTCTCGCCGATGCCGAGGAAGCCGCCGAACGACATCACGGCATAGGCGACCTTGCCGGTCGGCTTGTCGATCATGACCGTCCTGATCGAGCCGAGATGATCGCCCGAGCGATTGTAGACCGACGTACCCTCGACCTTGTCGGCGGAGATGAGCGAGCCGCTCTCGTCGGCGGCCAGCGTCTCTTGCTGCATGACGACTCCTTTCGGTGGAGCCCGCCGCCGTCATCGACCGCGGGCCGTCGCCCCGTTGAACTCGGTGCCACGGCTTTCGTTCCGCTCCCGCAAGGGGAACCGCGCTCCTCCCTTCGCGTTCGTGGTGCGACGCGCGGGATCGCCCGCGCCCCGCATTCGGAGGTCACGATGCTGCACTATGCGCTGGTCTTCCTCGTCATCGCCCTGATTGCGGCGGTGCTGGGATTCGGCGGCGTCGCCGCCGTCTCAACCGACATCGCCCAGATACTGTTCATCATCTTCCTGGTCGGCTTCGTCGTGATGCTGCTGACGCACGCGATGCGCCGGCGCTGACCCCGGCGCATTGCGTGGCAGCCGATCAGTCCGGCATCGTTCAGGCGGCGCGGAGCGCGGCCAGGACCTTGGCCGGGCGGAACGGCACCGAGCGCAGCCGGATGCCGGTCGCATCGAAGATGGCATTGCCGATCGCGGAGGGCACGATGGCAGCGCTCGGTTCGCCCGCACCCCAGGGCTTCTCCGCCGGGCGGTCGATGAGGTCGATGACGACGTCCGGCACGTCGGGGAAGGTGAGGATCGGATAGCTCGCCCAGTCGAGGCTGGTGACCGTCGAGCGATCGAAGGTCAGCTCCTCGATCAGGGTGCGGCTCACGGTTTGCACCACGTTGCCCTCGATCTGGTTGCGCAGGCCGTCGGGGTTGATGATCTGCCCGCAGTCATGGGCCACGAAGACGCGCTCGACCCGCACCTTCCCGGTCCGCCGGTCGACGACCACGTCGGCCACGACCCCGACATAGGTCCGCACCAGCTCGTATTTGATGTAGGAGAGGCCGCGGCCGCGCGCGACATCCCTTTCGGCCCGCGGGCCCGTCCGCGGCTTCCAGTCGGCGAGCCGGGCGAGCCGGTCGAGCAGCTCCAGCCCGCGCGCATCCTCGAGGTGACGCCGGCGCATCGCCAGCGGGTCGACGCCCGCCGTGGCCGCTAGCTCGTCGAGGAAGCTCTCGTTGGCGAAGGAGTTCTGCATGCGGCCGGGCGTGCGGATCCACGACGGCTTGAACGGGGTCTCCGCGAGCCAGCGTGCCGTCGCCCTCGAGTTGGCGAAGGCGTAGGGGACGGCCAGCCCCTGGTGGATGTTGCCCGGGAACGCCTCGTCCTTCGGCAGCCCGGCCAGCTCGGCCGCGACCAGCGTCACCGGGAAGGTCTTCGGCCGGTCGGGGATGAAGGCGGTCGACTCCCAGCCCACGACCTTGCCGTCCGCATCGACGGCGCCGCGCATGTCGATCAGCGTCGGCGGCCCCTTCGGGTCCCAGCCATGCTCGTCGGCACGCGACCACTGGACGCGCACCGGGCGGCCGGTCTCGACCGAGAGCAGGGCGGCGTCGGCGGCCGCGTCCTCGTGGCCGTTGCGGCCGTAGCAGCCGGCACCCTCCAGGTAGATGCAGCGAATGGCGTCCGGCGCGAGCGACAGCATGTTGGCCAGCTGCTGGCGCAGCAGGTGGGTTGCCTGCGATGCCGTCCACACGGTCAGCTTGCCGCCGCGGAAGTCGGCCACCGCGCATGACGGGCCGATCGAGCCATGGGTGTGGATCGCGAAATCATACGTCGCCTCGAGCCGGCGCGCCCCGTCACCCGCCTGCGACGCGACGTCGCCTTTGGACTGCAGCACCTCGTCCTTCACGACCTTCGTCGCGCGCACATGGTCCCACAGCTTCGCCTGCTCGGGCAGGCCCGCCCATTGCGACCACTCGGCCGCGACCGCCTGCGCACCCTTGATTGCCGACCACTCGTCGCGCGCGACGACCGCGAGGAAGCTGCCCTTGCGCACGGTCGCGACCCATCCCGGGATCCGCCGGGCGGCGGCGTCGTCGACCGAACGCAGGGCCGCCTTCATCGCGGGTGGCCGCACCACGCGGGCATGCAGCATCCCGCGCAGCTTGAAGTCCTGCATGTAGGTGAACTCGCCGGTCAGTTTTCCCGGCACGTCGAGCCGCGGCACCGGACGGCCGACGATCGTGTAGTCGCCCGGGCTCTTGAGCGGGGCGGCGGCATCGACCTTGGTCTCGAAGCGCCGGTTGCCGACGAGCTTAGCATAGCTCACGCCCTTGCCGCCGCCGCGCCCGACGATGCCGTCGCGCACGGTGAGCTCGGCGCGCGGGACGCCCAGCTTCTCGGACGCGCGCCCGATCAGCAGCTCGCGCGCCGTGGCGCAGGCCTGGCGGATCTGCATCCCGCCCACCTGCACCGACAGGCTTCCCCAGGTGACCCCCTGATCGGGCGTCAGCGCGGTGTCGCCCTGGATCACGGTGACGCGGGCGAGCGGCACCGAGAGTTCTTCGGCGGCGATCTGCGTCATTGCCGTGCGCACGCCGGTGCCGAGGTCGACCTTCCCGGAGAAGATCGTGACTTCGCCCTTGCCGTCGATCGCGACGAAGCCGTCGACCTGGTCGAGGGCGACGGTCTTGCTGCCGGCCTCGGCTGTCTTCGCCGCCTCGCGTGCGGCGGGCGGGCGCATCGCGGCACCGGCCCCGGCGACCGCGAAGGTGACGACGACGGCGCCCGACGTGGCGAGGAACCGGCGGCGGGAGAATTCGAAGCGGGTCATGGCGCCACCTCCCTCAGCCCATCGCCTCGGCGGCGCGCTTGACCGCGCGCACGATCCGCAGATGCGTCCCGCAACGACAGAGGTTGTCGGCGAGCGCGGCCTTGATCTGCTCCTCGGTCGGCCGGCGC
>JBFWXJ010000163.1:0-12569 GCA_050187535.1 Alphaproteobacteria bacterium
CTCCATCTCCTGATGCGAGGAGAGGGCGACCAGCAGCTCGCGGGGTGTGGCGGGGGGCTCAACCACGCGTGGCACTCAGGGCGGACGTGAGGTGGGTGTCCTCTTCCCATTCCCCGCACCAATCGTCGAACGCGGTCATCGGCCACTCGGCGTGGATGTCGTTCACCGGGTGGTCCGCCTTGAAGGGCGTCGGCGAGCGACGCCGGCAAGGACCCTTCTCGTCCGATGTACGGACGGCATGCCCACCCCAATACCGACAGGTCGCGCAGTCCTTGGGCTGCTTGATCCCGGCAACGAGGATCGTGTTGCGGATGTGCCCCTCGATGGTCATCGCCATGCCCTCCTGAGGATGCGCTCCAGCGCGTCGACCGTGTCGGGGTGGACCTTCTCCAGGCAGGAGAGGCGGGTCAGCGTGCCAAGGCACCACCGCTGCGGCATCGTGTCGAAGACCAGCAGCATCAGGCCGACCTCGGCCATGGTGTGGGGCGGCGGCCGCAGCTCGTCGGCGAGCGGCTGGCCGAGCAGATCGAACATGCCCGCGACGGCGTCGGTGTTCCGCTGCGTCATCGCAGCCATGGTCTCGTCGCTGGGCAGCGGAAGATCGGCCACCACCCTGTCCTGCGCCGCCCAGTGCTTCGACAGCGCGTTGCGGAATCGCTGGATCGCCAGCCGCTCGGCCGGGATCACGACGGCGGACTGCCGGGCGGTCATTGTGGGGGCTCCGTGCTCGGGGTGAGGCGGCGGGCCATCTCGCGGCCGGCGTCGGTGAAGCGGACGGCCGAGCCGTTTCCCTGCACCTTCAGCCAGCCGCGCTCGACCAGCTTGCGCCGCTCCAGCAGGGCCAGGATGCGCGAGGGGTTGATGTGCTTCTCGATGGTCCAGGAGGCGCGCGTCGGCCCCCAATGCCGCCGGCCGCGCGACCGGAGGATCGCCGCGGCGCTCTCGATCATGCGGGTGCAGTCCTCCGTGTCGGCGACCCACTTGGCGGCCTCGGCATCGCCGGCGGCGGCGAGGGCGCGCATCTGCGCCATCTCGGCGTCGCGCGCGGCGGCCAGCTTCGCGTGGGCGACGTCGTGCTCGGCCTTCCACTTCCGGTCCCACAGGCGATTGACGATGGCCCGTACCGCGATCGTGCCGAGCCGCGTCGCCTTCCCGGCCCGCTCGATCGCGAGCATCTCGACCAGTACGTCGCGCTGATGGCGCCCGAGGCCGCGGCTCATTCGATATCCCCGGTATGTGTCGGAGCGGCGGCGAGAAGAACGGGCGGCTCTGCCGTAAGTGTCGGAGCCACGGCGCTCTTACACTTAGCCCCTCCCGCCATGTGAGCTGCCGGCGTCATGCCGCCACCCGCATCGGGGCCTTGATCCGGTAGCTGGACCGGACGAGCCCGAGTTCGGGATCGCCCCGCCAGTGCGGCGAGACCAGTTCGAGGCGGCCGAGCCGGACGCGGAGATGGGAGCGGACGAAGTGCTTCGCCCGCTTCCCGGTGAAGGTCATCCCGGGGCCGTGCTCGTCCTCCGGTGCCCGGACCTGCAACAGGATCTGATGCCAGGGCATGGGCTCGTAGGGGATGCCGGCCCTGTTGATCTCGCGCGTCAGCCCGGCATGGGGCTGATGCTCGCGACGCGCCACGATCTTCGGCGAGTTGATGATGGAGAGGCAGGCGAAGACGATGTAGGGGAGGTCGTCCTTCACCGGCGACGCCGCGAACTCCCGGGCGTCCTCGATCGGGACCTCGATCTCGTTGATCGGCCGGCCGCTCCCGTACAGCGGCAAGGAAACGAACTTGCCGTCGCCACAGACCTGGCCCTGGAACTTCACGATCGTCGTGGCGAAGGCCCTGGGCTCGGTCTTGTGCTGAACCAGCAGGAAGGCCGTCCGCTCCGGCAGGTACTTCCGCCGCTCGCCCTTCACGGGCTTGCCGTTCGGCAGCAGCCCGTCATCCTTCCACTCGATCCAGGTCACGGGCGCGGGCAGGAACGTCAGCCGCTCCACGCCCTCGGTATCGCGATGTGCGGCGATGCCGAACGTCAGCGGGTCGATTTGCGACTGCACGTCGGTCAGGTCGAACTGCGCCGCCTGGAGCACGAGCTGGAAGACGCCATCCTCATCGGCGAGGATGCGGTCCTTCGCAGGCGTCGCCAGCAGCCGGGCGATCTCATGCGCAAGGGGCGTCATCGGGCAACCTGCAGGAGGCGATGATGGCGAAGACCGCGACCCGACCCTGGGACCCGGCCGAGCACCTGGAGACCGAAGCCGACATCGCGGCCTACCTCGACGCCGCGATCGAGGACGGCGAACCGGCGGTGGTCACGGCCGCGCTCGGCGACGTCGTCCGCGCGAAGGTCATGGCGCGTGCTGCGGTCGACGCCGATCAGGGGGGAGGTTCGAATGGCCAAGCCACCGAGTGAGCCGAGGAGAATCCGGGCGCCCCGGCTCCAGAAGGTCGAGGGCAGCGTCGTCGCCGATGGTGCAGCGATATGGCTGCGCTTGACGGACGAGGACGGGCTGCACTTCGACGTGCAGCTCAATCCCACGATCCTGCGGCAGACGATCGCGTTCATGATCGCCCGCGCCCAGGAAGCCGCCGCGATCCGGCCGGCGAGCGATCCCCCGGAGAAGGTGAACGCGATCGCTGTGGAGAGGATGCTGTCTGGCCCGGGGCGGGCACCGGGCGAGACACACCTGACGTTCCTGGCCGGGCCGCTGGTCCTGACGATGGCGGTTCAGGACGCCGATATTCTCGAAGCGGCATCTCACCTTCACGGCAGCTCCGCACCTGCCCCGCCAGGACGACTTCAGTAACCGCGGGCTCGGGCGGCAGGCCGAACGCAAGGCAATGAATGCCGGGCGTCAGGCGGGCGCGGGAAGAGCGCACCTGAGATGGCGCTGCGGCGACCGCGTTCTGACGCCGCCTACTCACCGTTCGCCCCCGTCCAGCGGCGCCAGCGGTCCCGCCACAGCTCTGCCCGGGCCAGAGCCCACCTCCCGATACGCAGGTAGATCCACTGCATCGCGCGGGCGAGCGGTGCCGCGTACCGAACGGGCTTGGGCAAACTCGGCCTCCAGCTTGGTGAACCTCTCCCGCAGCTCCTGCAGCTCGTCGTCCAGGGCGAGGCCGGCGGCAGGGCCGATCACCGGCTCGAATACGAAGGCGATGAAGCGCGATCCCCAGCGCCTGCCCATCTCGACGAGATGGCGGTTCTCCGGCAGCGCGCCCTCCAGCCAGCGCCTGGCGGTGTGCGGAGACGCCGCCATGTCGCGCGCGATCCGCTTCGCGCCCTCGCGCGGATAGCGGTGGCGGAGCCACACCGCCACCCGCTGCCCCATCGCGTCGGTCAGCACCTGGGTGGTCAACTTGACGCCCTTCCGCGGCATGTATCTGCCCCCTCTCCATCGACGATGTTCACGTCGTGGAAGGGAGGCCGATGGACGTGGACGAGACGGACGAGAGGCGGACCTTCCGGTCGATCGGTGAGTTGGTTGAAGCGGTCGTTGCAGCGACCGTCGTGTTGGTGGTGCAGCGGGAGATGGAGCGGCGTCTCGCAAACGCCCTCCGTCTCCGCGCCGAAGGGCGGAGCAGCGGTCCCGGCGCCTTGCCGGGCGATCGAGACCGCGATGCTCATGCCGCCGCCGGCGGCTCCGGGGGCTGCCGGACCTGCTCCAGCAGCTTCTCCAGGATCGGCACCGCATCCGACAGGGACGCCTCGGGCGCGAGCGTCCGCCGGATGGCGGCGAGCGCCTCGTCGACCGCGGCATTGGCCGCGATCTCCGCCATCGCCGCCTTGCGGTTGAGGGCCTCGACGCCACGGGCGAGCGACAGCAGGCGCGCCTCGGTCGACTGCGACCCGGGGAAGGAGACGAGCTTCGTCATGAGGCGACCCGCCATGCCGGCGCCGCCCGCGGTCGACCCCTGGCGGCTGCGGCGACGGGCGCTGCGGGAGCGTCGCCGCCGGCCAACGACTCATTGATGTAGGAGAGGGGAATGTTCGGACGGGAGAGACGGCGCCTGGAGCGCGAGGAGCACGACAAGGTGCTCGCGGACCTCGCCACGGCGCTCGCGCGGAACGCCGACGTGACCGCAGCGGCACTATCGGCGATCGCGGCGATGCGGGCCGGCTTGCTGGAGCTTGCAGACGAGATCAGGAGGTTGCCGGCGCGATTACGGCCTGCCCGAGGACCCGATCGAGCGCCGAGGAAGAAGCCGACACAGAAGGCGCCGCCGGCTCGTTCCGGGCCGCCTACGGCGGCTGCGGAGTAGCGCACGCGGAGAGGGGGTCGCGCCATGGCGATCACGCCGCGGCATCCCGATCAGGTGGCGGGTAGATGTCGGGCCGCAGCTCATGGCGGCTGACGTGCCCGCCTGTGGCGGACTCGATTGCGAGTACTCGCTCAGCCGGTACGCGCCGGGTCTTGTGCAGCCAGTGCCAAACGTGGGCCTGCGATACACCGCACTTTCGCGCGAGGCTCGCCTGACCCCCGACACACCGCACCGCTCGTTCGACCAACAAGTTCACGACCACAAACTACCCAGGCTGTGAGGCGTTTGTCTACAAGACGTTTGTGGGGACGGCCTGGGAACGATCTGGCACGGTACGGTGGATGAGCGAACTCGGAGACGTGCTGCGAACCCTGCGCGAGAAGCGGGGATTGTCGCAAACTCAGCTTGCCCGACGCGTTGGCGTCACCCAGCAAGCCATCCATCAATATGAAACGGGCACGCTGGTTGGCCCACGATATAGAGAACGATTGTTTTCGACGCTTGCGCCAGTGGATGATGACGAGCGGAGGCTCCTAGATGAGCTGTATTCTGCTGCCTATGCAGCGATGTCAGCCGGCGCCGAAAAGCAAATGAGAGATGTAATCACCGATCTTTATAAGAAGGAAGCTTCAATTACCAAGGAAAGCGAGACTAATAAGATAGTTAACGTGAAATATAAATCCGAGAAGTCGGAGCAGCATAAATCTATCTTCTCCAAAAATATTCCGGTACTTAGAAGTGGAATCTTGCCGAGCGGCGAGATGTATATTGAAAATATTAACATAGAGGTAATTCCAACTCCTCATACTTTAATCGATGTGGCGAACGCATTTGCAGTGTATATTTATGGAAACCAATTTGACCCAAGTTACAAACAGGGGGACTTAATATTTTTGCACCCGTCATTGCCCCCTAGACCGGGGGATGATTTATTGATTATCGAAGATTCCAAAGACAATACACGAAGAGCATATTTCGGGTCCGTGGTTTCTAAAGAAGACAGAAGAATAAATGTTGAGATCGCGGGCGTCTCTCCTGACGAGGCCGCACGCTTCACCTCAAGTTCTGGCGTCCAAATTAACGTAATTATGGGAAAATTCAATCGAAGGTAGTTATCCACAAATAGCCTTGACGGCGACAAACTTGTTTGTAACGTTTGTTGGGCACCAGATGGAGTGTGCCCAATGCTACGCGTCGCTACTGCGCAACCTGTCCCCGCCTGCCGGCGGGCGGCATCCCACCACGGGATCAAAGATAGGGCGTCCGCACAAGGTGCGGCGCAAGACACCGACCCGGCCCCGGAGGCTGTCGCCCGGGGGAGCAGGGTCGCCAAGCTCGCGCTGGCGGTTCCGCCCGCGCCGGAGCCGTGGCGTCAGATCGGCGACGTCGTCAGGGACATCGTCGACCCCATCGTGGCGAAGATGGGCGTCGAGGACCGCGACGCGCTCGCCGCCGAGCTGGAAGAGGCGTTCGCGGCCAATCAGGCGGCATGGTCGAAGCCCCTCGCCGACGACACGCCCGAGCACAAGGCCGCGAGCGCCGCGTCGGACCGCCTCGTCGGCCTGCTCGATCGCGTGAAGCTGATGCCGGCGACGTCGCTCGCCGACATCGCCCTGAAGGCCCGTGGCGTCGAGATGGAGGTCATGACCGAGACGCGCCCCGGCGAGATCGTCCTCGACCCCATGCACCCGAACCGCCTGGAAGGTGCCGCCTACGGGCTGGCGGCTGACGTCTTGGCCGCGCGCGACGCCGGCCTGTTCCGGGCGGTCCCGGCGATGGCCCCCGTCCCGGTGGCGCCGGACCCCGAGGACGTCTCATTCCCGTGGCCGCTGGACGTCTCGGAGGACGTGTTCGCCGACATGCTCTACCGGGAGATCGCGGCGACCTGCGATGAGCGGTGCGTCCCGATAGTTGACCTTCCCTCGTACACCAGCACCCCGGAGACCCGCGACATCGTCGAGGAGGTGCTGCGCCGGCACGTGACGTTCACGTCGCCCAGCTTCGCTGCCGCCGTGCGGCATGGGCTGTGGCGGTATGGCGATCGCTGCCTCAACGGCACGACGCGCGACGAGGCAATCCGCTGGGAGATCGTGACCGACGCCGCCAACGTCGCCGAGGCCGTGGCCCTCTCGATGCCGGCCACGAACGCCGCGGAAGCGCGCGAGCGCGTCGCCTACATGATCGCGGAGATGGAGCGGCTCCACGAGCTGAACGAGGAGTTCACCGTGGACGCCCTCCGCGCCGTCTACGGCGACATCCACCGCTTCGGCTCGCCGCCCGTCGACCGTGCCGCCGCCTGATCCCTTGATTCCCGCATCAGAGCCGGCGGCCTGCTGAGCGTCGAGCCGCCGGCATGGAGAAAGCCATGTTGAACGAGACCGCTTCCCCGACCATCGAAGCCCGCGGCACGACCGGTCACGGCGCCGCACCCGTCGCAAAGCCGAAGAAGGCGCGTGCATCGAAGAGCAGGCCGATGCCGGTCGCGGAGACCATCGACTCCGCGGTGCAGGCGATCATCGAGCGGATCGGCCGGCACATCGCCGCCGGCAGCCCCGTCAGGGGCCGGGACGAGGGGGACGACGCCTACTTCGACCGCATCTACACCGCCTGGAAGGGGGTGAGGGCCGGGCGCCGCGAGACGATCTTCGACACCGTCGCCGACACGGACAAGGGCGGCCCCATCAGCAAGCTCGACGACGAGTTCGGGGACAAGGAGGCCGAGCTCATGGACCTCCTCCGGGACCTGACGCCGACCACGGCCGAGCAGCTCGTCGAGAAGCTCGAGGTCTATGAGGCGCTGGTCATGTCGGGCGACGGCGGGATCGAGCGCCAGGAACTGCTCGATCTGTTCCAGGACGCCGCGCACGTCGCCCGCAACCCGGCCGGCGACGAGGGGGACGAGGTGCTGCTCCGGCTCGGCGACGAGCTGGAGCGGGCGTGGTCCGACATGGCCGGGCTGGTGAAGCGTAGCGTCCCCGACGGTAGCGGAGCGAAGGCATCGTTCGATGCGGACGTGATCGCGGTGGGCGTTGGCATCCATGCCCATGCGGCCGAGATCGGGAAGCTGCGCGCCCGCACCCTGGCCGGCCTGCGGGTGAAGGCGCGCGCGTTGCAGATGGTGAAGGCGCTGGGCGACGGCACCAACCCGGTGCCCGAGCACATCCTGCCGGCCTACGAGACGGGCTCGCATCTTCACGAGAACGACGTCGAGGACGACGCCGTCATCTCGGTCCTGCGCGACCTTCTCGTCACGACGCCCACGGGCGCGCTGGACGACATCGACGACAGCCCGTCGCCGGAGTTCTCCGCCCTCCGTGACGCCTTCCGGGCCGCGACGCTGGAAGCCCGCGAGAAGGACAGGGCCAGCACGGTCGACCCGGATTCCGCGACGGGGCAACGCGCCTACGAGGACGGGTTCGCCGCCCTCATGCGGTCGGTCGAGATCGCCGAGACGATCTGCGCCGGGCAGGCGAAGGGCGCTGCCGACCTGATCCTCCAGTTCGAGGCCGCGAACCTGCTCATCGAGATGGCGATGAGCAGCGACTTCGAGGCCAGCGCGCCCTATGCACGCCGCAAGATCGCCCAGGCGTGGCAGGTGCTGGGGTCGGGCCACCGGGTCCTCCGCCGAGCCGGCGCCGAGGAGAGCCTGCTGTGGCCGAGCGACCCGCCGCCTGTCGGTCCGACGGCCCGCTACTTCCAGACTACGGCGTCCGGCATGTTGCCGGCGTCCCGCTCGGAGTGCGGCCGATGACCGGCCGCCTTTCCCGGGCATGGCCCTTCTTCGTCCCCGCCTCCGTCATGGCGCGGGCGATCGTCGCGGAGGCGGCCCGTGAGCTGGGCGTCGCCGACGTCGAGGCGCGCTCCCCGCTCGCCGCCCTCTCCGCCAAGTTCGTCAGGACGGTCGAGGAGATCGCGCTGCGGACGGTCCCGCGGCGGACCCCGGCCACGGACAAGGCTGTGTTCTGGCAATTCGACCGGCTGGCGCCCCGCATCTACCCGCCCGACAGCTTCGGCGACGAGGTGCTGCACCGGGCGGCCCTGGCCGTGGAGGGCCGCTCCTACTACGGCGAGAGCGCCAGCAGCGAAGACGCCGTGGAGCGCGCCCGGGTGTTGGCCGAGCACGCCGACGACGTCCGCGGGCTGGACGGGGAGGCCTTCACCGAGACGATGCGCCGCGTCCTGGCCGACATGGAGGCCCTGGCGTCGGGTCGCCTCAGGCCACGTCCCCGTGACGCCGCCCACTTCGACCCCGTGATGCCGGGCCGGCCCGCGACCGCCAGGGAGATGATGCTGTGAACCCGACTCCGACCGAGATCACCGCCTTCGTCGACGCGCTGCCCGGCAGCCTCATCGACATGACCCTGAACACCATGATCCTGAAGCTGCGCGCGCGGGCGGCCGACAACGAGGCCGAGGCCGCCATGTTCGCCCTCTTCTCCGAGGTCATGGGCCGGCTTCCGTCACCCTCGGGGCGGGTCGCCGGCGACGCCATGCCCTACGTCCAGGAACTCTGGCGGCGGGTGCAGGAGATCGCGCCGCCGCCGCCACCCGGCACCTCCTGGGTCGACCCGCCCAAGGAGCCGCCCGTCCTGCGCGTCGTCGCCGGCGGGAAGCGCTGACGATGACGACGACCATCCACGACCTCCGCCTGAAGGACGTCGTCCTTGCCCACTGGCGGGAGAAGGGCCGCGACCAGAGCTACATCTGCCGTGGCAAGGACCTCCTCGAAGAGATAGTCCGCACCCAGCAGGCGAAGCGGCTCGACATCGCCACGGTTCCGGTGACGTGCGCCGAGGAGGCGGAGGCGCTGCGGCTGGTGCTGGCCGAGACGGCTCCCGCCGGCAGGGCCTGAGACGATGACCGCGCGGCCCATCCCGATCGGCGACGAGACGGATGAGCCGCGCGGTCGCATCTGGCATGGTTACCCGTCACGCGGCCGCCGCTGGACAATGCGGTCACCAAGGTCAACGGGGGAAATCACCAGAAAGGTCCCCGCGGGCGGGTTGCCGACCGATTGGTGCCTAGCCGAGGCAGCTTGGCGAAGTTCGTCTTGGTGCTGTTGGAACAGGCAGAGCATCTCGCCCGGCGCAAAGTCGATGTTCGCAGATCCAAACGTCATTTGGGCAAGAGTACGACCGTGCACAAAGCACAGGATCGACTTGCCGTGCGCGTCACGAGCACGCCATCTGATTCCCATCTTGACTTCAGCCGGCTCGGGGTCGGGAAACATGAGCGCCATGCCGTCGCTCCGTCGGTGGCCCAAGGGCAGCTTACCATGACGCGGACATGCCGACGTCGCTGCCTCCGCCCCTCCGTGGAAGGGCGTCTGGAGGCGGACGGGACGCCGCGATGACCGGCGCAGGGGCAGGGCAGGGCTCCGCGTTGCGGGTCCGCGGGCGTCCTCGGCCCGCGATCGCGCCGCGCGTCCTCTCCCAGGTCGAGGTTGCCGCATACCTCGGCTACAGCGTGACCTGGATGCAGGAGAAGCGTGCGCAGCTCGCCGCCGCCGGCTTCCCGAAGCCGCTGCCGGCGCCGTTCCTCAACTGCTGGGACAAAGCCGCCGTCGACGCCTGGCTTGACGCGCTGGGCGGCCGTCCGGCCGAATCTGCCGACAGTCCGTCGGTATGGGGAAGGGCGACCCTTGGGTAACCAGAAGATCCGCCATCTCGTCGCCAAGCCGCAGAAGGGCGGTCACGTCCTCTGGTACTGGCAGCCCTCGGCGGCGCTGCGCCGCACCGGCCTCTTCCTGACCCGCCGGCTGGCGGAGCGCACCGGCAAGCTCTCCGACGCCATCGTCGAGGCGGAGCTGCTCAACGCCGAGGTCGACGCGTGGCGCGCCGGCCTCGTCATGCAGCCGGTGCGGCCGGGCACCATCCCGGCCCTGGTGAAGACCTACCGGAAGGACGCCGCCTACACCGAGCTGGCCGAGAAGACCCGGAAGGAATACGAGGCCTCGATCGCCATCATCGAGAAGTGGTCGGCCAGCGTCGGGCACCCGCTCGTCGCGGGGATCGACCGGGCGGCCGTGCGCAAGCTGTCCCGCGAGCTGGCGGAGCCGAAGCCGACCAAGGAAGGGGGGAAGCCCGGCAAGCCCCGTCTGGCTCGCGCGCGCGCCGTCGTCGCGGTGCTGCGCATCCTGCTGGGTGTGGCGATCGAGGAGGGGCTGATCACCGTCAACCCGGCCGCCAACCTGCGGCTGGCGAAGCCCAAGGCCCGGCAGGTGATCTGGTCGGCCGAGCAGGTCCGCACCTTCTGCGCCAAGGCCGTCGAGGAGAAGGTCCCGTCCCTCGCGCTGGCGGTCCTGCTGGCCGCGAACATCGGGCAGCGCCAGGGCGACGTCCTGCGGCTCCAGTGGTCGCAGTTCGACGGCGCCAGCATCAAGGTGACGCAGAACAAGACCGACAAGCTGGTGCAGGTGCCGGTGTCGGCCGAACTGCTGGAGGCGCTGCGGACGGCGGCGCGCACGTCCACGGCCATCCTGGTCGCCGAGGCGACGGGCCGGCCCTACAAGGCCGACCACTTCCGGCACGAGTTCACGCGGGTCCGGGATGCCGCCGGGCTGGCTGGCTTGTGGTTCCTCGACCTGCGGCGGACGGCGGTCGTCTGGCTGGCCGAGGCGGGGTGCAACCCCATCGAGATATCGGCCATCACCGGGCACGATCTCGACACGACGATGGCGATCCTGGAGGTCTACCTGCCCCGCACGCTGCCCATGGCGCGAGCCGCGATCGCGAAGCTCGACGAGCACCGATCGAGAACGAAGTTGGAAGCCGGTCGCCCGAAATCGGAAGTCTAGTTGGAAGGAATGGTGCCGACGCGCGGATTTGAACCGCGGACCTACTGATTACGAATCAGTTGCTCTACCCCTGAGCTACGTCGGCCCCTGGCGCCACGACCGCGGCGGGCCGGCCCCTGCGGGCCGTCCCCGGCGGAACGGGCGCGGACCATACTCGGATCGTCCCGGGGTCGCAAGCGCAGGGGCGACGACGCTATTGCGAGTCGTTCGCGACACGGGCTAGCGTCGCGGCCGCGCCATGATCGACCGTGCCGAACCGCCGTTGGCCCGCCTCGCCGAGGCCCACTACGACGAGCTGCTGGCCTTCGTGCGCCGGCGCGTCGGCTCGGCCGCGCTCGCCATGGAGATCGTGCAGGAGACCTGGCTGCGCGCGGCCGCCGATCCCGATAGGCCCGTCGCCGACGGTCGCGCCTATCTCTATCGCATCGCCGCCAACCTTGCGGTCGACCGGCTCCGGCGCGAGCGGCTGGAATCCGCCTACAGCGTCCCCGGCCCGCCGCCGCCCGACATTGCCGCCGATGCGCCGTCGCCCGAGCGCGCCGCCGTGGGCCGCCAGGAGCTGGCCGTCCTCGAGGCCGCCATCGCCGAGCTGCCCGAGCGCTGCCGCGAGGTCTTCCTGCTCCACCGCGCCGACGGGCTGACGATGCGCGCCATCGCCGCGCGGCTCGCCATCTCCGAGAAGACCGTGGAGAAGCACATCGCCCGCGCACTCCTGCATTGCCGCCAACGGCTCGCGGCGGCGCGCCGCGGATCGTGAACCCCGGTACAGGCGTCCCGGGCGCCGCGTCGGAGACCCTGCGCCGGATGGGGGAAATTGCTCTCGCCGTTCGTCTCATCACCAGCGGGGCGGCGCAGCCCGGGAGCAGGCGGCGATGACGGACGACCGGGCACCGGTGCCCGACGCGATCTTCGAGGAGGCGGTGATCCGGCAGGCGCGCCTGCGCGAGCCCGACGCGACCGACGACGACCGTGCCGCCCACGCCCGGTGGATCGCCGCCGACCCGCTGCACGCGCTTGCCGATGCCGAGGCCCGCGCGCTGTGGATCGCTGCCGCCGTCCCCGCGGCCCGGGTCGCCGCCGCACCGCGATCCACCCCGCAGCCGCGCGCGGCGCCCTCCCGCCGCCCGGTCCGCCGTCCGGTCCTGGCGCGCCTGGCTCTGGCCGCCTCGCTGCTGCTGGCGGTCGCCGCGGGCGTGGCATGGGGGCCGGTCGCGTTCGACCGCCTGCGCGCCGACCATGCGACCGCGGTCGGCGAGCGCCGCCTCGTGACCTTGGCCGACGGCAGCCGCGTGTGGCTCAACAGCGACACGGCCCTCGTCGTCGCGATGACGGCCGGCGAGCGGCGTGTGCGCCTGTTGCGCGGCGAAGCCTTCTTCGAGGTCGCGGCCGATCCCGCGCGGCCCTTCGTCGCCGCCACCGGCGCCGGCTCGGCGCGCGACGTCGGCACCGCCTACGACATGCGGCTGGACGGCGGCCGCGCTTCGGACGCCGTGCTCTCCGGCCGCGTCGACG
>JBFWXJ010000164.1:0-6550 GCA_050187535.1 Alphaproteobacteria bacterium
GACCGGATGCCCCCCAGCCGACACGCTGCGCCTCGACCACGACCACCCGGCGCCCGCGCTCCGCCAGCTCCAGCGCCAGGTTGAGGCCGGCGAGGCCGCCGCCGACGACGCAGGCGTCGGCCTCCGCATCGCCCGCCAACGCCGGCCAGCAGCGGTGGTCGGCGAGCGTGCGGGCGTAGAAGCTGTCGACATACACGGGGTCGGCCATCGGCCATTGGTCGCCCGAGGGACGCCCGACCGCAAGATGGATCGGCACAACCCATCGGCGGAACGGATGGGGCGGGGAGGCCGTTGCACGAGGGCTCATGTCATCGTCCTCGCGCCCCCTCATCTCCCTGGTCGACGTCGCGGTCGCGACGTTGCTGGTGTCGCTCGTCCTCCACGAGCGGCGCCGCTCTTCGCCCGTATCGGCGTCGCTCGACATGCCGGCGCCGGCGGCCCCGCAGCGCTCGCTGATGCGCCGGGTGTGGACCGAGACCTTCGAAGACCGCATCCCGTCGGAAGCGGCCGGGGTCACCTTCTACGCGCTGCTCTCCGTCTTCCCGACGCTGGCGGCCGTCGTCTCCCTCTACGGCCTCGTCGCCGACGCGCGCGCCATCGGCGACCATCTGACGCTGCTGACCTTCGCGCTGCCGGCCGGCGCGGTCGCCGTCGTCGGCGAGCAGGTCGCCCGCATCGTCGCCCGGCCGACGGAGGCCCTGGGCCTCGCCTTCCTGGCCAGCCTCGCCTTGTCGCTGTGGAGCGCCAACGCCGCCATGAAGGCGCTCTTCGATGCGCTCAACGTCGTGTACGAGGTACGCGAGACCCGCAGCTTCGTTTTCCTCAATGCACAGACCCTGCTGTTCACGCTGTGCGCCATCGGCTTCGTGCTGGCAGCGCTGGCGGGGGTAATCGTCGTGCCGGCCGTATTGGCCTTCGTCGGCCTCGGCCAGAGCACCGAGGCGCTGCTCTCCCTCTCCCGCTGGCCACTCCTCGCGCTGGCGCTGATGACCGGCCTGCTGTTCGTCTATCGCTTCGGCCCGAGCCGGCCGCCCGAGCGCCGGCGGTGGCCGGGATGGGGCGTGCCGATCGCCGCCGTCGCGTGGCTCGGCGTGTCGATGCTGTTCTCGTGGTACGTCGCGGGCTTCGGCAGCTACGACGAGACCTACGGCTCGCTCGGCGCCGGCATCGGCTTCATGACCTGGATATGGCTGTCCGCCATCGTCATCCTCCTGGGCGCGGAGATCGATTCGGAGAGCCGCCGGGTGCTATCCGCCTGATTGCCGCCGGGACGGCCCGCGGGGATACTGTCCCGCCACCCGCGGGAGACCACCGATGACCATCACGACACGCGGCTTCACCGGCCGTCGGCCGCCCGGCGGCCAGGACCGCCGCGTGCCGCCGGGCCAGGCCTTGACCCGCGACTTCCCCGTACTCTCCGCCGGGCCGACACCGACCGTGCGCACGGAGACATGGGCGTTCACCATCAAGGTCGGCCCCAGGCAGGTCGCCCGCTGGACGTGGGACGAGCTCAACGCCCTGCCGCAGACCGACTGGACGCGCGACATCCATTGCGTGACGACCTGGTCGAAGCTCGACACGCCCTGGCGCGGGGTGACGATCGACGACCTGCTGGCGGCGGCCGGGATCACGGCACCGACCCCCTGGGTGCTGGCGCATTCGTTCGACGGCTATTCGACGAACGTCCCGACCGACGACCTCGTCGGCGGCAAGGCGATGGTGGCACTGGCCTACGACGGCAGCCCGATCGAGCCCGACCACGGCGGCCCGGCGCGGCTGCTGGTGCCGCACCTCTACTTCTGGAAATCCGCCAAGTGGGTGAAGGGCCTGCAGTTCACGGAACGCGATACCGCCGGCTTCTGGGAGCTGCGCGGCTATCACATGCGCGGCGATCCGTGGCGCGAGCAGCGCTACACCGACGATCCGTAGTCCACGATTCTCAGGTTCACGATTCTCGGCTCCTCATGGCCGCTCCCTCGGTTTCGCCCTGGCAGACGGCGTCGATCACCCGCATCGTCCGCCGCACGCCGCGCGTCGCGAGCTTCTTCCTGGCGCCCGAGCGGCCGTTCGCCCATCGGGCCGGACAGCATGTCGACATCCGCCTGACCGCGCCCGACGGCTACCAGGCGCGGCGCAGCTACTCGATCGCGTCGGCACCCGAGGACACGCAAGGCATCGAGCTGGCGATCGAGCGGCTGGAAGACGGCGAGGTCTCGCCGTTCTTCCACGACGTCGCCGCGGAAGGCGACGCGATCGAGCTGCGCGGCCCCATCGGCGGACATTTCGTCTGGTCGGCCGACGATCCCGCGCCCCTGCTGCTGGTGGGCGGCGGCTCGGGCGTCGTGCCGCTGATGAGCATGCTGCGCCATCGCGCCGCCGCCGGCGCCGGGCAGCCGGCCCTGCTGCTGCTGTCCGCCCGCGGCTGGGACGACGTGATCTTCCGCGACGAGCTGCTGGCGCTGCACGACCGGCGCGACGGCCTGGAGCTGGTCCTGGCGACGACGCGCGAGGCGGCGCGCCGGCCGGGCGATTTCGCCCGCAGGATCGACCGTCCGATGGCCGCCGAGGCCCTGGCGCGCCTCGGCGTTCCGGTGTCGGGGGCATATATCTGCGGCGGCAATCCGTTCGTCTCGGCCGCCGCCGATGCGATGGTCGCGGCGGGCGTGCCCGCCGCCGGCATCCGGACCGAGCGCTTCGGCGAGTGACCATTCTCCGCTCGACGCGGGCCGGGCTTGCCCATAGCCTTGCGCTCTGCCGCCGGTCCGTAGGGTAGGTCCGCGGGGAGTCGAAGAATGCACAATGCAGGATCGCCAGCCGGCATGAGCGAAGCCGCACCGCCGCGCACGATGTTCGAGAAGATCTGGGAACGCCACCGCATCCTCGAGCGCGAGGACGGGCAGGTCCTGCTCTTCGTCGACCGCCACCTCGTCCACGACGGGACGGCCCCGGCCTTCGCCACCCTCCACCGGCGCGGGCTGGCACCGAAGGCGCCCGACCGCATCTTCGCCACCCCCGACCACTACGTCCCGACCGACCATCGCGACGTCGCGTCGATCGCCGACCCCGAGCGGCGGTTCATGGTCGAATCGCTGATCCGCGACACCGAGCGGCACGGCATCCGGATGTTCGGCCTCGGCGACCCGCGGCAGGGCATCGTCCACGTCATCGGCCCGGAGGAAGGGCTGAGCCTGCCGGGCATGGTGCTCGTCTGCGCCGACAGCCACACCTCGACCCATGGCGCGCTGGGCGCGCTCGCCTTCGGGGTCGGCATGACCGAGACGACGCATGCGCTGGCCCACCAGGCGCTGTGGCAGCGCAAGGCGAAGACGATGCGGATCGCGGTCGAGGGCGCGCTCGGACCGGGCGTCGTCGCCAAGGACGTGATCCTGGCCATCATCGCCCGCATCGGGACGGCCGGCGCCACCGGCCATGTGGTGGAGTACGCCGGCTCGGCGATCCGCGGCCTTTCCATGGAGGGCCGCCTCACCCTCTGCAACATGTCGATCGAGGCCGGCGCGCGGGCCGGCATGGTGGCGCCCGACGAAACGACCTACGCCTATGTCGCCGGCCGGCCCTTCGCGCCCAGGGGCGCGGAGTGGGACTGCGCATTGGCGCGCTGGCGAGCGTTGCCGAGCGATCCCGGTGCCGCCTTCGACGCGGAAGTGACGCTGGACGCGGCCGCGATCGAGCCGATGGTCACCTGGGGCACCAGCCCGGAGGACGCGGTCGCGATCGGCGGCCGGGTCCCCGATCCGGCTTCCGCTTCCGACGCGGAGCGTCGCGGCGCCATGGAGCGGATGCTGGCCTATATGGACCTGGCGCCGGGGACGCCGCTCGACGGCGTGCCGGTCGACCGGGTCTTCATCGGGTCATGCACGAACGGCCGGATCGAGGACCTGCGCGCGGCGGCCGCCGTCGCCCGCGGCCGCAAGGTCGCCGACGCGGTCGAGGCCTGGGTCGTTCCCGGCTCCGGCCTCGTCAAGGAGCAGGCGGAGGCCGAAGGGCTGGACGTGATCTTCCGCGACGCCGGCTTCCAGTGGCGCGAGGCCGGCTGCTCCATGTGCCTGGGCACCAACGGCGAGATCGGCCGGCCGGGGCAGCGCGTGGCGTCGACCTCCAACCGCAACTTCGTCGGCCGCCAGGGGCCGGGCGTGCGCACGCATCTGATGGGCCCGGCGATGGCGGCCGCCGCCGCCGTCGCCGGCCGGCTGACCGACGTGCGCCGGATGGCGGCGGGAGGCTGAGCCATGGAGCCTTTCCAGCGGATCGATTCGGTCGCCGTGCCGATCCCCAGGCCCAATGTCGACACCGACCAGATCACGCCCGCGCGCTTCCTGCACAAGCCGCGCAGCGACAACCACGGCAACTACCTCTTCCACGACGTGCGCCGCCGGCCGGACGGGACCCAGGACCCGGACTTCGTGCTGAACCGGCCCGAATACGCCGATGCGCGCGTCATCGTGGCGGAGCGCAACTTCGCCTGCGGCTCGTCGCGCGAGAACGCCGTCTGGGCGCTCTTCGATCACGGCTTCCGCGCGGCGATCGCGCCCAGCTTCGGCGACATCTTCGCCGCCAACGGCCTGAAGAACGGTCTCCTGCCGGTGCGCCTGCCGGCCGATGTCGTGGCCGGGCTGCTGGCGACGCTAGCCGACGATCCTGCCGCGCGGGTCCAGGTCGACCTCGAGGCGCAGACCGTGACCCTGCCCGACGGCAGCGTCCACCCGTTCGAGATCGACCCGTTCTCGCGCCACTGCCTGCTGCACGGCATCGACGAGCTCGACTACACGGGCACGCTGGCGCCCGAGATCGACGCCTTCATGAACCGCTACGGCCGCGAGAACCGCTGAGCCGCCAGGGAGAGAGCGCCCCGATGAAGATCCTCGTGCTGCCGGGCGACGGCATCGGCAAGGAAGTGACCAGCCAGGCGGTCAAGGTGCTGCGCGCCGTGCAGGCCAATGGTGGGCCGCAGTTCGAGACTGCCGAGGCCGCGATCGGCGACGCTGGCCTGGCCGAATCGGGCGACCCGCTGCCGGCCGCTACGCTGGAAGCTGCCCGCAAGGCCGACGCCATCCTCTTCGGCGCGGCCGGCACCTACGAGAGCGACCTGCTGCCGCCCGAGAAGCGCGGCGGCCACGGCCTGCTGCGCCTGCGCAAGGCGCTCGATCTCTACGCCAACTTCCGCCCCGTGTTCGCCTTCCCCGAGCTGCTGGGCGCCTCCACGTTGCGCCGCGAGGTGATCGAGGGCGTCGACCTGATCGTGCTGCGCGAGCTGACCGGCGACATCTACTTCGGCACGCCGCGCGGCGTGCACCGCGATCCCGACACGGGCGAGCGCGTCGGCATCAACACCATGCGCTACACCGAGTCCGAGGTGCGCCGCGTCGCCCACTCGGCCTTCAAGGCGGCACGTGGCCGGCGGCGCAAGGTCTGCTCCGTCGACAAGGCCAACGTGCTGGAGACGACCGCGATGTGGCGCGAGGTCGTGACCGAGGTCGGGCGCGAGTACCCCGACGTCGAGCTGAGCCATCTCTACGTCGATGCCGCGTCGATGCACCTCATCCGCCGGCCGCGCGACTTCGACGTGATCGTCACCGGCAACATCTTCGGCGACATCCTGTCGGATGCCGCTGCCATGCTGACCGGCTCGATCGGCATGCTGCCGTCGGCCTCGATCGGCCCGACCGGCGCCGGCCTCTACGAGCCGGTGCATGGGTCGGCCCCCGACATCGCCGGCAAGGACTTGGCCAACCCGCTCGCCTCGATCCTCTCCTTCGCCATGCTGCTGCGCCATTCGGGAGGCCAGGAGGAGGCCGCCGCCACCGTGGAGCGCGCGGTGCGCACCGTGCTCGCCGCCGGCTACCGCACCGGCGACATCATGGAGCCGGGTGCGACCGCCGTCGGCACCGAGGCGATGGGCGACGCGGTGGTGAAGGCCGTCCACGGCCAGAAGGTGTGATAGCCGGGCGCCCGTTACTCAGGCGGCCAATCGCTTGAGCAGCGCCATCGCCGCGGCGGGCGCCTTCGGCTTGAAACCGTTGATCATGTAGACGAAGACGTCCCGCGCCGCCGACTTCTTCGGCGCCGGGGCGAGCAGCGGCAGGTCGTCGGGAACGCCGCCCGCGGCCCAGGCCTTTGCGCGTCCGGCCCACCGGTCGAGCTCCCTGGGAGCATAGCCGGCCGCCAGTTTCTCGGATGCGCGCTGCAGGCGGACATAGACGAAGGACGCGGTCACGTCGTTGATGGCCGGGAACTCGTCCTTGTCGGCCACGACGATCCCGACGCCGTGCTCGCGCAGCAGCGCGACGGCGTCGGGGGTCCGGAAGCTGTCGTGGCGCGCCTCGACGACGTGGCGGATCGCCACACCGTCGACCGACTTCGGCAGGAGCGCCAGGAAGGCGGCGAAGTCGTCCGGCTCGAAGCGCTTGGTCGGCGGGAGCTGCCAGTTGACCGGCCCCAGCTTCTCCTTCAGCTCGGTGATGCCGCTGCCGAGGAAGCGCTCGACCGATTCGCCCGCTTCGGCCAGCACCCGGCGGGACGTCGCGTAGCGGAT
>JBFWXJ010000164.1:6650-12513 GCA_050187535.1 Alphaproteobacteria bacterium
GCGGTCCGCCGCTCGGTGACGATGCCCCGGATCTCCAGGCCGGCCCCGACCGCCTCCACCCGCACGCCCAGCATGGCGTAGAGCTTGGCCGCCGGCGGCCAGGCCTCGACGATGCGGTCGCGGCCGAGATGGGCGACGACGACCAGCGCCACCATGATCGCCAGCGCGAGGGTCCAGGGCAGGTAGTTGGTGCGCGGCCGCTGCGGCGGCGGCAGCGCCGGCAGGTTG
Organism: Alphaproteobacteria bacterium; assembly: GCA_050187535.1. Taxonomy (GTDB): domain Bacteria; phylum Pseudomonadota; class Alphaproteobacteria; order ATCC43930; family Allostellaceae; genus Allostella. The sequence goes on from JBFWXJ010000164.1 coordinate 6,879, forward strand.
GCGCGCACCACCGGCGTCTCGGGGCCGGGCGGCGGCGCCACGTCGATGCGCCGCGGCGCATCGGCCGGCGGCGTCTGGTGCCAGCTGTGACCACAATTCGCGCAGCGCACGGTGCGCCCCGCCGCGCCGAGGGAGCGGGGATCGACGAGATAGCGCGTGACGCAGGCCGGACAGGTGAGGATCATTCGGAACGGATGACACAGGTTCCGGGGAGCCGGCGGAAACTAGCGGCTGTATGTCGCCCTCGCAAGACGGGTGCCGCGCTGCGGCAATTGCGCCCGGAGGCGAGGCGCGGCCCATGACGGCCGCCGACCCGCGGGACGAGGAGGCCGCCCTCCTCCGCCGGCTCGCCCGCAACCCCGACGACCCCGCCGCCTGGCTGCAGATCGGCATCTTCCACGGCCGCGCCGATCGCATGACGCGGGCGATCACCGCCTTCCGCGAGGCGCTGGCGCGCCGGCCGGCCTATCCCGAGGCGCTCAACGGCATCGGCATCATCTGGGCTTCGCTGCAGCGCAGCGTTCCGGCCCTGGCCGCCTTCGAGCAGGCACTGTCGCTGCGCCCCGCCTTCGCCGAGGCGCATTACAACATGGGCCGGGTGCTGGCGGGCGAGCGCCGGCTGGCGCTGGCCGAGGCCGCCTTCCGCGAGGCGGTGCGCCATCGTCCCCACTACCGGGCAGCCCGGCAGCAGCTGGCCGACCTGGCGGTCGAGCGCAACGACCATGCCGAGGCGGTCGTCCAGCTTCGCGCCGTGGCGGCGGCGGCACCAGCCGACGCCGGCGCGCGCGAGGCCCTGGCGGCGCAGCTCTCGCGGGCGGGATCGCTCGAGGAGGCGATCGGCGAATACGAGGCGGCCCTCGCCCTGCAGCCGCGCTCGCTGGCGGGCTGGCTCGGGCTCGGCGTCGCGCGCTTCAAGGCCAACCGCCTGGACGACGCCGGCACCGCGTTCGAGCGCGCCCACGAGCTGGGACCGGACGCCTCGCCCGTCCACCACAATCTCGGCCTGATCGCCCAGCGCCGGCGGCAGATCGGCAAGGCGGTCGAGCACTACCGGCGTGCCATGACCATCGATCCGCGCAACGCCCATGCGCGGGCCGCCCTCGGCATGTGCCAGCTCTATCTCGGCGACTTCGCCGAGGGCTGGGCCAACTACGAGGCACGGGAGGACGCGACCGGCGGGCGCAGCTTCCAGGCGCTGCGGGCGAGCCCGCGGATGATCGAATGGCGGGGCCAGGAGGTGCCAGAGGGGTCGGCCCTGCTGGTCCTGGACGAGCAGGGCCTGGGCGACATGGTGCAGTTCCTGCGCTTCGTGCCGGCGCTCGCCCGGCGTTTCGCGCGCGTCCTCGTGGAATGCCGCCCGCCGCTGACCCGCCTCTTCGCGCGCACGCTGGGCCCCGGCTTCGAGCTGCGCGGACGCGGCGAGGCGCTGCCGCCGGATATCTCGGGCTACTTCGTGCGCATCATGAGCCTGCCCTACGCGCTGGGCGTATCGGCGGACGCGTTCGCGGCAGCGGTGCCCTACGTCGAAGCCACCGCCGCGGAGCGCGCCCGCCTCGCCCTGTCCGCCGACGGCGCATCCGCCGCGGCCCGGCCGCGCATCGGCATCGCCTGGGCCGGCAACCCCGCCTATCCCAACGACCGCGCCCGCAGCCTGCCCTTCGACGTGGTGGCGCCGCTGCTGGCGCTGGATGCGCGCTGGATCAGCCTGCAGAAGGGGCCACCGGCCGCAGCCCTCGCCGCTGCCCCCCATGTCGACCGCACGATCGACGCCGCCGAGGACTTCGCCGACACGGCCGCGATCGTCGACCAGCTCGACCTGCTGGTCACCGCCGACACCGCCGTCGGGCACCTGGCGGGCGCGATGGGACGGCCGGTCTGGCTCCTCAACCGCCACGACAGCGAGTGGCGCTGGATGCTGGATCGCCGGGAGAGCGCCTGGTACCCCAGCATGCGCATCTTCACCCAGCCGCGGCCGGGCGACTGGCCGGCGGTGGTGGACGCCGTCGCCCGCGCCATCGTCGAGCGCTGGCCGCCCGTCGCCCGCGACCGGGCTTGGCGGCAACCGGAAGCCGTAGGATGATCGCCGTCATGCGGCTTCTGCTCATCCTGTGCTGCTTCGTGGTCGCCACGACGGCCCGTGCCGACCAGACCGACCCGCGCCTGGAGACCCTGTTCGCGCGCCTGCGCCAGGCCGACGCCTTCGAGGCACCCGCGATCGAGGCGACGATCTGGCAGGTCTGGGCGATCACCCGTACGGAAGAGGCGATCCTGCCCTACCGGATGGGCGTCGCCGCCATGGAGGGCGGCCGCCTGGCCGAGGCCCTGGCCCAGTTCGACGACGTCGTCGCCAAGGCGCCGGATTTCTCCGAGGGCTGGAACAAGCGCGCGACCGTGCTCTACCTGCTCCGCCGCTTCGACGAATCCGCGGCCGACGTCGAGCGCACGCTCGCCCTCGAGCCGCGCCACTTCGGGGCGCTGGCCGGCCTCGGGCTGATCCGCCGCGCCCAGGGCCGCGACGGCGAGGCGCTGACCGCCCTCGAGCGGGCGCTCGCCGTCAATCCCCACATGGACCAGATCGCGACCGCCGTCCGCGACCTGCGCCGCCGGGTGCGCGGCCGCGCCATCTGACGGGAGGGCGGCGCGCCCCATCTCAGCCCGAGCTGTCGACCCGCACCAGCAGGTAGTCGGTGCCGTGGTACTGCAGGTGCTTGACCTCGCGCGTCATGCCGCGCAGCAGGCGCAGCGACAGGTCGTGGGTCGGGTCGGATTCGCCGGCGGTCTCGAGGGCCGCCAGCGCCGTCTCGGCGTTCGTGCCCACGGGGGCCGAGACGTATTCGAGCTCGGCCTCGCCGCCCGCGTGGCGCAGCCGGACCTGGACCTGCGACGGCCGGGCCTGCGGCCGCGCGGTCGCATTCTCCAGCAGGAACAGCATCGCCTCCTCAGCGGCCAGCACCAGCCTGTCCTCGGCGACGCGATCCCAGCCCAGCCGCCGGGCGAAGCCCTGGATCAGCGTCCTCACCTCCGCCACCGAGCCGACGGCGAGCGGCACGGACAGGCGGTCGCGGCTGCGCTGGCGGAACGACAGCACCGCCATCAGCACCATCGCCGTCAGGCCGCCCGAGGTCGTGCCGTTCGACAGGAAGAGCTGCGCCCAGCCGGGAAGCATCTCGTTGAACAGCTTGCCTTCCTGGAAGCCGATCCCGACCCAGAAGCCGAGGCACACCGAGAGCCCGACCTCGAAGCCGAGCCCGTCCTCGTTGACCAGCCGGATGCCGTGGCCGAACAGCACGACGAGGATGACGAGGATGAAGGAGCCGGCGACCGGGCCCGGGATCGCCGCCACCAGTGCGGAGATCTTCGGGCAGAAGGCGAGCAGGATCAGGAAGAGGCCGCCCCACCAGCCGACCCGGCGCGCCGCCACGCCCGTCAGTTCGACGACGCCGACGCTGGACGAGTAGACGGTGTTCGGCACCGTGCCGAGGATTCCCGCGAGGAAGCTGCCGGCGCCGTCGGCGTTGATCGCCCCCTGGACGGCGCGGAAATCGATGGGGCGGGCCTCCCGGTGCGAGGTGCGCTGGACCGAGACGCTGTCGGCGAAGGTCTCGATGCAGCCGACCATGCTGATCAGCACGAAGCCCGGCAGCAGGCTCCAGAAGACCGGTGAGAAGCTGAGATCGATGCCGGGCCAGCTTCCGGCCGGCATCCCGACCCAGGGTGCGGCCAGGAACCCGGACAGATCGAGCAGGCCGAGGGGGGCGGCCAGCGCCGAGCCGACGACGATGCCCAGCATCGGGGCCCATAGCCGCAGCATCCCCGTGGCGAACAGCGCGATCAGCACGATGATCGCGATGGTCGCGGCGACGAGCAGCGGCACCGACGGGCTGCCGGCGAACTCGGGCGGGACCCGCTTCAGCATCCCCCAGGCGACCGGCGCCACGCTGAGCGCCATCAGCATGAGGACGGTGCCGCCGACGGCCGGGGTCAGGATGCGGCGCAGCACCGGGAGCCAGCGGGTGAAGGCGAAGGTGAAGAGGGCGGAGACGGCGACCAGCGTCGCCAGCATCGCCGTCCCGGCCCCCTGGATCGCCGCGACGGACACCGAGACGAAGGCGACGTTCGAGCCGACGAACATCACATAGCCCGAGCCGATGATGCCGAGGCGCGACACCTGCAGCCAGGTGGAGACGCCGGCCGCGATCAGGGCCGCGAACACCAGCCAGCCCGCCTGGCCGGCATCGAGCCCGGCCGAGCGCGCGACCACCAGGGGCGAGATCATGATCCCTGTCAGGATCATGAGAACGATCTGGCCGCCCATGGCGGCCGCCAATACGTGCGGCGGCCGCTCGTGCGGCTCGTAGCGGATGCGGCTGTTGCCTTCCAAGATCAGTCCCCCAGGGCCGACGCGCCGGCCGCGTCACGCCTTCTCGAAATCGATGCGCTCGTCGACCGGCAGTCCCGCCAGGTGCCGCCGCAGGCAATCCAGCCCCATCTCCACGGCGCCGAGCCGCACCCAGTCGCGGCCCCCCAGGATGCGCGCCTGCCGCAGCGCCACGCCGCCGGCATCGGCCACCGCGATGCGAATGGTGCCCCCCAGGTCGATGCGGTCGGCGCCCTCGTCGATGTCGACCAGGATGGCGAGCGCGTGGGTGGCGCCGGATTCCGCCCGCGCGGCCGTCGCGGCGGCGGCGGCCAGGTCGTCCGGTGCAATCTCCGCGCCGATGCCGAGCATGGCGGCGAGCAGCACCGGGTCGCGCGCGACGAAGCCCTGGCGGAAAACGGCCTCGGCCCCCGGCAGGTGGGCGATGCGGCCGGCGATCTGGCCGCTGGTGAAGGTCTCGACCACGGCCAGCGTCCCGGCCCGTTCGGCCAGCGCCGCCAGGACCACGCCCTCGAGCGTGCGGTCGTCCTCGGCGACGATGAAATTGCCGAGCCGGCGGCGCACCTCGTCGGTGACCGGCGCCAGCTTGCGCTCGACGTCGGCCATGTCGACGCCGCGCACCGTCAGCTTGGTTTCGATCTGCGGATAGTGGGCGCGGAACCCCAGCTTGATTCCGCCGTCCGGCACCAGCTCCTCGACCCCCGACAGCAGCGCGTCGACGCGGGATTCGCCGATCCCGTAGGAATGGAAGCGCTTCAGATGGATGACGGCGCGGATGCCGCTCTTCGCCAACAGCCGCGGGACGATCTGCTCCTCCAGCATGCGGCGCAGCTCGCGCGGGACGCCCGGCGTGAAGAAGAACCGGGCGCCGCCGATGTCGAGCGCGAAGCCGCAGGCGGTGCCGATCGGGTTGTCGAGGATTTCGGAACCGGCGGGCAGCATCGCCTGCTTGCGGTTGTTGGGCGGCATCACGCGGCTGCGGCGCCGGAAGAAGTCCTCCATCCGCACCAGCCAGTCCTCGCTCAGCACGAGGTCGACGCCGGCCGCACGCGCCGCGATTTCCTGCGACAGGTCGTCGACCGTGGGGCCGAGGCCGCCGTTCACGATGACCGCGTCGGCCCGCGCGGCGGCGAGCCGGAACGCCTCCAGCAGGTTCTCGCGGTCGTCGCCGACGGTGGTGCCCCAGATCACCCCCAGCCCGAAATCCTCCAGCTTCTGGGCGATCCAGCTGAAGTTGCTGTTGACGATCTTGCCGGT
>JBFWXJ010000165.1:0-12498 GCA_050187535.1 Alphaproteobacteria bacterium
ACCCCGCCCTCGCAGATTCGCAGCGCCTGCCCCCCGCCGGCAACCCCGAACAGGCGGCCGTGGGGCGGGAACATTGGCTCGAACGGGCGGCCGACACCGGCGTTCCCGAGATCGAGTCGTTCGCGCGGTGTGTTGCCGAATCTAGCACGGGGCGTGTGCTGCTCGACGCCGTTTTCGGGAACAGCCCGTTCCTCGGCGAATGCCTGCTGGCCGAGCCGACCTTCTCGCGCCTGCTGCTGACCGAGGGCCCCGAGGCGGCGCTGGCCGTCGCGGATGCCGACCTCGCCCTGCTCCAGGGGCCGAGCGAGGACGAGCCGATGCGCCGTGGCCTGCGGGTCGCGCGCCGGCGCACGGCACTGGCCGTGGCGCTCGCCGACATCGCCGGCATCTGGCCGCTCGACCGGGTGACGGGCGCCCTCACCCTCTTCAACGAGCGGGCGCTCGGCGCGGCCGTCCGCCATCTCCTGCGCGAGGCTGCCGCCGCCGGCCATATCGAGCTGGCCCATCCGGACGAGCCCGACCGCGACAGCGGCTACATCGTCCTCGGCATGGGCAAGTTCGGCGCCCGCGAGCTCAACTATTCGAGCGACATCGACCTCATCGTCCTCTTCGACGACGCCCGCGTCCGCTATGTCGGCCGCGAGGATCCGGGCCAGTGCTTCGTGCGGGTGACGCGCAAGCTGGTGCGCCTGCTGGAGGAGCGCACACCCGACGGCTACGTCGCGCGCACCGACCTCAGGCTGCGCCCCGACCCCGCCTCGACCCCGATGGCCGTCGCCGTGCGGGGGGCGGAGGCCTACTACGAGAGCATGGGCCAGAATTGGGAGCGCGCCGCCATGATCAAGGCGCGCCCAGTCGCCGGCGACCTGCAGGCGGGCGCCCAGTTCCTGCGCTTCCTGCAGCCCTTCCTGTGGCGGCGCCATCTCGACTTCGCCGCCGTCCAGGACATCCACTCGATCAAGCGCCAGATCATGGCCCATCGCGGCGGCGACACCATCGCCGTCGAGGGCCACAACCTGAAGCTCGGGCGCGGCGGCATCCGCGAGATCGAGTTCTTCGCCCAGACCCAGCAGCTGATCTGGGGTGGTCGCGACCCGTCGCTGCGCGTGCCGCGCACCTACGAGGCGCTGGACGCGCTGGAGCATGCGGGACGGCTGGACGCCGCCGCCAACGCCGAGCTGCATGCCGCCTATGACTTCCTGCGCCGCGTCGAGCACCGCCTTCAGATGGTGGCGGACCGGCAGACGCACAGCCTGCCGGCCGACAGAAAGGACCTGGAAGTCTTCGTCCGCTTCCTCGGCTATCCCGACCGAGCCGCCTTCGAAGCCGATCTCACGGGCCATCTGCGGCGCGTCGAGGCGCGCTACGGCGCCCTCTTCGAGAACGCGCCGTCGCTGGCGGCCGGCCCGGGCAGCCTCGTCTTCACCGGTACCGATCCCGATCCGGAGACGCTGGAGACGCTGCGACGGATGGGCTTCCGCGACCCCGCCAGCCTGTGGCAGGTGGTCAGCGTCTGGCATCGCGGACGCTACCGCGCCACGCGCAGCCAGCGGGCGCGCGAGCTGCTGACCGAGCTGAAGCCGCGCCTGCTCGCCGCCTTCGCCCAGGCGAGCGAGCCCGACGCCACCTTCATGCGCTTCGACGCGTTCCTGGCGGCCCTGCCGGCGGGCGTGCAGATCTTCTCCCTCTTCCAGGCCAATCCCTGGCTGCTCGACTTCGTGGCACAGGTGATGGGCGCCGCGCCGCGGCTGGCCGAGCACCTCAACCGCCACCCCGTCCGCCTCGATGCGGTGCTGGCCGGCGACTTCATGAGCCCGCTACCCGACGGCACGACGCTGGCTCGCGCGCTCGACCGGACGCTGCTGGAGGCACGGGACTTCGGCGACGCGCTCGACCTGCTGCGCCGCTGGACGCACGACCAGCAGTTCCGTCTCGGCATCCAGCTCCTGCGCCACACGACCGACGGTGACGCGGCGGGGGCGGCCTTCTCGGCCGTCGCCGAATCCGCCGTCGCCTGCCTGCTGCCCTGGGTCGCGGGCGAGTTCGCCGAGACCCATGGCCGGGTCGCGGGCGGCGCCATGGTAGTGCTGGCGCTGGGCAAGCTCGGCGGGCGCGAGATGACGGTCGGCTCCGACCTCGATCTCGTCACCCTCTACGAGGTCTCTGGCGACGCCGACGGGTCCGACGGGCCGAAGCCGCTGCCGATCTCGACATACTACATCCGCCTGAACGCGCGGCTGGTGAACGCCATCACCGCACCGACCGGCGAAGGAAAGCTCTACGAAGTCGACATGCGGCTGCGGCCTTCGGGCAACAAGGGCCCGATCGCCGCCACCCTCGACGGCTTCGTCCACTATCACCGCACCGAGGCGTGGACCTGGGAGCACATGGCGCTGACCCGCGCGCGCGCCATCGCCGGCGACCCGGTGCTGGTCGCCCGCACGGAAGCGGCGATCCGCGACGTCCTCGTGCAGCCGCGCGACCCTGACCGGCTGCTGACCGACGTCGCCCAGATGCGCCAGCGTCTGGCGAAGGAGAAGCGGCCGACCGATCCCTGGGACGTGAAGCAGCGCCGCGGCGGCCTCGTCGACTGCGAGTTCATCGCCCAGTATCTGCAGCTCCGCCACGCGGCCGAGAACCCGGAGGTCCTCGCGACCAACACCACCGAAGCCTATGCCCGGCTGGTCGCGGCCGGCTTTCTCGACCGGGCGGTCGCGGCCGACCTGGACACGGCGATCCGCCTGTGGCGGCGGGTGCAGAGCTTCCAGCGGCTGACGCTGGGCGAGGCGACCGACATGGCCGAAGCCGGAGCCGCCCATCGCGCGGCGCTGGCACGCGCCGCGGGCGCGGTTGACTTCGCTGACCTCGAACGGAAGATGACGGCCTCGGCGGACCTCGCCCACGGCCATTTCCGACGGCTGGTCGAGGAGCCCGCCGCCGCCCTTTCCCCGGCGAACCCACCGGAGCAGGTCAAATGACGGTCGAGATCGGCAAGCCCGCCCCCGCCTTCACCATGCCCACCGACGGCAACGGCAAGGTCAGCCTCGCCGGCCTCAAGGGCAAGAACGTCATTCTCTACTTCTACCCCAAGGACGACACCTCGGGCTGCACCGCCGAGGCCTGCGGCTTCCGCGACGCCCTGCCCGACTTCTCGAAGATCGACGCTGTAATCGTCGGCGTGTCGAAGGACAGCGTCGCCAGTCACGACAAGTTCAAGGCCAAGTACGACCTGCCCTTCATCCTGGCGTCCGACACCGACACCGGCGTCACCGAGAAGTACGGCGCCTGGGTCGAGAAGAGCATGTACGGACGCAAGTACATGGGCATCGAGCGCGCGACCTTCCTCATCGACGCCAAGGGCGTCGTCCGCGGCATCTGGCGCAAGGTCAAGGTGCCGGGCCATGTCGACGCGGTGCTGAAGGCGGTGGAGGCGCTGTGAGCGCCCGCGATCAGAACTTGAAGCCGTAGAGCGCCATCAGCCCGACGGTATCGCTGGTTACGCCATCGACCTTCTGGTTCTTCCAGCCGAGATAGAGGCCGAGGCCGAAGTCGAAGGTGTAGCCGAGCGTCAGCTGGAAGAGGCGGTCGTCGCGCGTGCCCACCTCCTCGCCGTACAGCCTGAGCCGCCGGCTGGTGTAGGAGGTCGCGGCCGACCAGGGGCCCCAGGCCAGCGTCAGCGCGCCCGTGGCGTAGCGGGCGCGGGTGTCCGCCCCGTCGAGCTTGTCGATCGCGACGTATTCGACCAGCGGCGTCAGCGTCAGGTCGTGACCGAGATCGATTTCCCAGGCGAGGCCGGCGGCGAAGGCCTGCTCGTCGAAGCGCTCGGTGCGGCCCCGCTTCTGGAAGCGCCAGCCCAGCGTGTATTCCAGCCCTTCGGCCCAGGGCATCTTCTGTCCATCCAGGCTGATCGCCCACGAATCTAGCGAGCCGGTGTTGCCGACGCCGCCGTCCCGCCGCCGCAGGCGGCCCGGCCGGTCCGTCCGGGGGTCGTCGAACCGCGGCCGCGAGAAGGCCGAGTTCGAGAGCGGCGTGGCATCGGCGAAGTATGCGGTCGCGGTCAGCGCATGCGTGCCCCACCCTTCGGGCGCCAGCTTGAGCGTCCCGCCGGCGCCGATCTTCTCGGTCGTCTCGTAATCCTCGACGAAATCGCGCCCGTAGATGTAGGGCGCCTTGTCGTAGGCGAAGGCGAAGCGGGGTGCCAGCTTTCCCGCGAACAGCGCGAAGTCGTCCGTTTCCCAGGCGATATTGAGCTGGTCGAGCCATAGCCCGTGGTCACCGAAGAAGCGGTCGCCGTCGGGCGCACGGACCGGCTCCAGCTTGACCGTCGAACGCACGAACAGTCCTTCCGTCAGTTCGATCTCGGTCGACAGCCTGGTCTTGGTGAAGGTGTCGTTGCGCCCTCGCGAGAAGTCGCTCTGGACCCGCGTCTCCACCTCGCCGGAGATGTCGGGAACACCCTGCGCGCCCGCCGGCGCGGCCAGGATCGTCATCGCCATGATCGCAAGAATCACTCGCACTGGACGCGCCCCCCGACGCTGCTCGCTCCTGCCACCACACAGTATTGCGCGCCGGTGCGGAAAGCGACGGAGGACCAGTTTCTCGCGCGTCGATGGAAGGAACCGCCGGCCCGAAACGGTCTTTGCGTTCATCTCCGGCATCGGTCCCGCGACGCCTTGACACGTCGCGGCCGTGGGCGCTGAATCGCCGGCGTAGCAAGGTCTCGCAAGCGTACGTCGAGCATCGCAGAACAACGTCCCCGCCGCGTCCATCGCCGGCGGGCGCGATCGGGAGGACGACATGACGCAGAGGCTCGCGGCCACGGTGGCCGCCACGATCATCGGCATCGCGACCGCCGCCGGAGCGGCGGCCCAGGACATCAAGCTCTATGCCTTCAGCTCGGGCGCTCTGACGATCGGCAAGGGCATCCTGCAGAATCTCGGCCCCATCGACCCGCCGATCCAGGTGCCGGTCGGCTTCTACGTGGTCGCCCATCCCAAGGGCAACGTGCTGTTCGACACCGGCAACAACGACCGGATCATCACCGATCCCGGCTATTGGGGTGCGGCGTTCACGGCGATGAAGCCGGTGAACACGCCCGACGTGGCGATCGACACTCAGCTCCAGAAGATCGGCCTCAAGCCCGACGACATCAAATACGTCGTCGCCAGCCATCTCCATCTCGACCATGGCGGCAATGTCGGGAAGTTCCCGAATTCGACCATCGTCGTGCAGAAGAGCGAGATCCTGAACGCCTTCTGGCCGGCACCGGGTACCGGCGGGCCGTACATGATCGGCGACGTGATGCCGCTGCGTAAGCCCAACGCCGACTATCCGAATGCGGTCAAGATGCTGGAGCTCGAGGGCGACCTCGACCTGTTCGGCGACGGAACCGTGGTGGTGAAGCGCTGGGTCGCCCACACGCCCGGCAGCCAGATGATGACGGTCCGCCTGAAGAACACGGGGCTCGCCATCCTGACCGGCGACAACGTCTATTTCCGCGAGAACGTCGAGAAGAGCCTGCCCCCCAACATCGTGCTGGCCTACTACCCGACGGGCTTCATGACCGCCTACGAATGGATCCGCCAGAAGATGGCGACGGAGAAGGCGGATTTCTTCACCGCCCATGATCCCGACGCGTTCAAGGCGATGAAGAAGGCGCCCGCCTTCTACGACTGACCGGCGCATCCGGCCGGCCGGGTGGTCCACCCGGCCGGCCGTCGCCGCGACCCTGATCTCCGGGGCTGAGTGTCCGTCCGATGGCCCTGGTCTCGCTCGCCGGACTTCACAAGAACTACGGCCGCCATGTCGCCGTTCGCGGGGTGTCCCTCGACATCGCCGAGCGCGAGGTGGTCGGCCTGCTCGGCCCCAACGGCTCGGGCAAGACGACCATCCTGCGCATCGTGACGGGGCATCTGCGCCCGGGCGCCGGCACCGTGCTGATCGGCGGGCATGACATCCGCGACGGCAGGGCGGCCCGACGCCTCGTCGGATACGTGCCCGAGGACGGGCCGCTCTACGCCCATATGCGCGTCGGCGAGCATCTCGCCTTCGCCGGACGGCTGCACGGTCTCCACGGCAGCGACCTCGTCCGGCGCATCGACGCGGCGTGCGAGCGGCTGTCGCTGTCCGCGGTGCGCGACACCATCGTCGGCCGGCTGTCGCGCGGCTACCGCCAACGCGTGGCCTTGGCCCAGGCGGTGCTCCACGGGCCTCGCCTTCTCGTGCTGGACGAGCCGACGAACGGCCTCGACCCGCGGCAGATCATCGAATTCCGCGGGCTCGTCCGCGACCTCGCCGGCGAGTGCGCCGTTCTCGTGACCTCGCACATCCTGGGCGAGATCGAACGCATCGCGGACCGCGTCGCGATCCTGCTGCGCGGGCGCCTGCTGGCCGACCGCCCGATCGCGCGCGGCCGCCGACTGACGCTGCGCAGCCACGGCGCGATCGACCCCGAGCGCGTCGCGGCCACCCTCGCATCGACGGTGGGGGTGCGCAGCGTCGAGGCGGACGGCGACGGCGGCTGGCGGATCGAGACGAGCGACCCCGCCGCGGTCGATGCGATCGGCGCCGCCCTGGCCGCGAACGGCTCAGGTGTCGTAACGGCGACGGAGACGGCCTCCGATCTCGAGACGCTCTTCCTGCGGCTGACGGGCGGCGAGGCAGCCCCGTGACGGCATTCGCGGCACTGACGGTGAAGGAGATCCGGGCCCTCTTCGTCTCGCCGATCGCCTATGCGGTGATCGCGGTCTTCCTGCTGCTCGCCGGCTACACCTTCGTCGTGACGCTGGCCATCGGCAAGCAGGCGACGCTCGTCCACATCTTCTTCCAGTCGGCGGTCCAGCTGATCCTTCTCGTGCCGCTCGTGACGATGCGACAGTTCGCCGAAGAGCGCCGCACCGGCACGCTGGAGCTCCTGCTCACCGCCCCGGTCGGAGAAGCCGGCATCGTCCTGGCGAAGTTCATCGCCTGCATGACGGTGGTCGGGGCCATGGTCGGCCTCACCGGCACCTACGCGGTCGTGCTGGCGATGTTCGGCACCCCCGACTGGGGGCCGGTGCATGCGGGCTATGCCGGCCTCCTCCTGCTCGCAGCCGCCCTCGTCGCCATCGGCCTCGCGGTGTCGGCGACGACGGCCAATCAGATCGTCGCCGCCGTCGTTTCCCTCGGCATCTTCGGGTTGCTGTGGGGCATCGACCCGCTGGCCGCCTTGCTGCCCGACCCGCTCGACGATTGGGCGATCGGCCTTTCCCTGCTCGCCCGCTTCACGCCGTTCGCCGTCGGCGCCTTCTACACGTCGGACTTCGGCTTCTTCCTGGCGGTGACGCTGCTCGGCCTGTTCCTGGCCGTGCGCGCGCTGGCCCGGCGCTGAACCTCCGGCGGTCTCACGATGGACGAGCACGGCTTCTCCGGCGGCGCGCTCCTCTGGTTCGCCGGCTGGCTCGTCGCCGTCGCGATCCTCTTCGCTGCCGGCCTGCGCATCCCCCTGCAGCCACGGGCCGGCGGCTGGCGGGCGAAGCTGCACGCCGCCTCGGCCGTCGCCGCCGGCATCGGGGTCTGCATCCTGGGCAACGTCGCGATCGTGCTTCACGACACCCATGTCGATGTGACGCGCGAGAAGGTCTACACGCCGTCCGCGGCCGCGATGCACGCCGTCGATGCGCTCGACCGTCCGGTCTCCGTCACCTACTTCTACCGCTCGCAGGATCCGGTCGGCCGGCGCACCCGCGACCTTCTCGAAGTAATGGGACGGCGCAATCCGCTGCTGCGGGTGACCACCGTCGACCCCGACAAGGAGCCGACGCTGGCGCGCACTCAGGGCGTCAGGATCTACAACGCCGCCGTCGTGGAGGCCGAAGGCCGCCGGGTCCTCGTCCAGAGCACCGACGAGGCGGAGATCGCGCTCGGCATGCAGCGGGTGCTTCGCCAGCGCGTCATCGCGGCGTGCTTCGTCGAAGGCCATGGCGAGCTGCCGATGGACAACATGGAGTTCCATACGCATCTCGAAGGCGTCAACGACCATAGTCACGGCGAGTCCTCGTCGCAGATCGTCGAGATGCCGGGTCACGGCATCGGCCGCCTCCGCCGCGCGCTGGAAGCGCAGGGATACGAGGCGCGCCGGCTCATTCTGGCCGGCCTGCCGGCGATCCCGGCGGATTGCACGTCGGTCATCGTCGCCCGCCCGTTGACCACCTTGCTGCCCGCGGAGAGCGCGGCGCTGTCGGGCTATCTGCGCAAGGGTGGCGCCGCGCTCTTCATGATCGACCTCGGCTACTGGGTGGAGCCGGGGCTGGCGCGGCTCCTGGCGGAGATCGGTGTCGTCGCCGAGCCGGAGGTCGTGGTCGACCCGCTCGCCCACTACATGACCGACGCCGAGATGGTTGCCGTCACGGGCTACGATCCGCACCCGATCACCCGTACCGTTTCGCTCACCTTCTTCCCCGGCATCCGCCCATTGCGCATCGTCCGGGCTGCCGATGGCGTGACGACCGTTCCCCTCCTCACCAGCAGCCGCGACAGCTACACCCGTCCGGTGCAACCGCCGGAATCGCGCGCGATCGGCCCGGTCGCGACGGAGACCGCTCAGCCGAGCGTACCCCGAGCGGGTCCGCGGGTGCTGGGTGCTGCCGCCGAGGGCACGTTACCCGGCGGGACCCAGCCGATGCGGGCGATCGTCGTCGGCGACGGCGACTTCGCGAGCAACTCCTTCTTCCCCTACATGTCGAACAGCGATCTTGCCGTGGCCATGCTGCGCTGGCTGGTGCGCGAGGAGCGCGCCACCGCCGTCGCCTCGCGCGTTCCCGTACCGCCGCTGATCCTGCTGACCGGCCGGCAGACCCAGGCGATCTTCCTGACGCTGGTGGTGGTGCTGCCGTTGTCGGTCGTTGTGCTGGGCTTCGCCGTATGGTGGCGGCGGCGATGATCGGCCGTCGCGACCTCCTCACCTGGGCAGGCGCGGCGGCGGCCGGCGGATACCTTGCAGCGATGGCCGCGCACGGCGCGCGGCCGGTGCTGCGGCAGCATGTGCGCTCGGAAGCCAAGGGCGTGCTCACCCTGGCGCCGGAGGCCGTCCGCCGCGTTGCGCTCTCCCGCGGCGGCGAGCGGCTGGTACTGGAGCGCGCGGGCGAGACCGGCTGGCGGCATGCCGGCGGAGGCAGCCTGGACGAGCCCGCGGCCAAGAAGGTGTCGACCGCGATCCTCATGCTGCACCGGTCCGCCCCGGTCCGCGAGATCGGAGCCGCGGAGCTGGCGGGCGTCGATACGGCGCCTTACGGGCTCGAGCCGCCACGCATCGTGGCGGCGCTCTACGCAGACGGCGAAGCGCCGGTCCTCGTGGCGCGGTTCGGCGGCCGCAACCCGGACGACTTCCTGCAATACATGCGCATCGATGGCGATCCGCGCCTGTTGCTGATGTCGCGCTTCATCGGCGAGGAATGGGCGGGCGCCATGGACGCAGCGACGGCACGATGAGGTGCACCATGAAGGCGGCGCTGGCGGCGATCTTTCTGCTGCTTCCCCTGTCGCCGACGCCTGCTGCCGCCCACACGGGGGGGACGACCGGCTTCGCCCGCATCGCATTCCAGGGCCAGTCGGTGCGCTACACCCTCTCCCTCGGCGCCGACACCCTCCAGGCCGCGGGCATCGGCGACGCGGACCGCCTGGCGGCCATCGTCGCGGCGAAGATCGCGGTCGCCGCCGACGGACGAGCCTGCGCACCCGTTCCGGGCACGGTCACGCCGCCCACCCCCGACCGCGCCACCGCCGTCGTGGTCGTGCATTGGGCCTGTGCCGCGCCCGTGCGGACGCTGCACCTGCGCGACGATCTGGCGGACGCCTTCGGCGCCGACTATCACACGCTGGCGGCCGTCGAACGCGCCGACGGGGTGGAGCAGTTCGTCTTTCAGCCGGACCGCCGCGAAGCGACCATCGTCGTCGCGGGGCCGGCGAGCGGAGCCGCCGACGCGTCGCCTTCGGGCGCGCTCGCGTTCCTCGAGCTCGGCATCGAGCACATTCTTCTCGGCTTCGATCATGTGCTCTTCGTGGTCGCGCTGCTGCTGGGCGGCGGCGGGCTGCTGACGCTGCTGGGCGTGGTCACGGCCTTTACCGTCGCCCACAGCATCACGCTCGGCCTCTCCGTCCTCGGCGTGGTGACACTGCCACCGGAGATCGTCGAGCCGGTGATCGCGCTCTCGATCGCCTATGTCGCGGCGGAGAACATCATGCGCGGGCGCCGGCTGTCGCGGCGCTGGACGGTCGCCTTCCTGTTCGGCCTCGTGCACGGCTTCGGATTCGCCGGCATCCTGGCGGAGCTGGAACTGCCCCGCGCCGGACTGGCGCTGTCGCTCGTCTCGTTCAACCTCGGCGTCGAGATCGGTCAGGCCGCGATCGTGGCGCTGCTCCTGCCGCTGCTGCTCTGGCTGCGCCGCTTCTCGTGGCAGCCGCGCGCCGTCGCCGCCGCCTCGATCGTGCTGTTCGCCGCGGGGCTGTCCCTCCTGGTCGACCGCACGCTGCTGTAGTCACCAGGCGCCGGCCCAGCCGTCGCGCCGGGGGTCGGAGGCGGCCATGCGGATGCCGTTGTCGAGCAGCCGGATCGCCTCGACGCTGCACGGCCCTTCGAGGTCGGGCACGACCTTGACCCGGTGACCGCGACGCTCGAGCCCGGCGATGGCGTCGGCGCCGATGCCGCGCTCGACGGTCAGCACGTCCTCGCCGCCATGGGGATAGTTCGCCTCCTGCCCCGGCTGGCTGCTCGACCAGCGCGGCGCTTCCAGCGCCTGTTGCGGGTCGAGCCCGAAGTCGGCCATCGCGACGAGCGCCTGCAGGTTGACCTGCACCTGGTGGTCGGCGCCGGGCGTCCCGAGCACGCCCCACAGGCGGCCGTCGCGCAGGACGAGCGGCGCGTTCATCGTGTGCCGCACCCGCATTCCCGGCTCGAGCCGGTTGGGATGGCCATCCTCCAGATGCCAGTAGGCCATGCGGTTGTTCATGAGGATGCCAGTGTCGCCCGCGGTCACGCCTGAGCCGAAGGCCGAGTTGATGCTCTGGATCGCCGAGACCGCGTTGCCGTCCGCATCGATGACGCAGAAATAGGTCGTGTCGCCCGCCATCTCGTGCTCGCGCACCGGCAGATGCGCGGCCCGCTCCATGTCGATGGATGCCGCCGCCTCGGCCGCGTGGGCGGCGGACAGCAGGCGGTCGAGCGGGATCGGCCGGCGCCGCGGGTCGGCGCCCCAGCGCTCGCGGTCGACGAAGGCACGCTTCTTCGCCTCGACCAGCAGGTGGATCAGCGCGTCCGAGCCATATCCCAGCGCCGCCACGTCGAAGCGGTCGACGATGCGCAGCATCTGCAGCATCGTGAATCCGGTGGAGTTGGGCGGCGTCTGGCGGACCTCGAAGCCCCGGTAGGGGACGGAGATCGCCACCTGGCGCTCGGCCCGGCAGGCGCCCAGGTCCGCGACCGAGATCAGCCCACCCGCCGCGGCCACCCCGGCTACGATGCGCTCGCCCAGCCGGCCGCGATAGAAGGCTTCCGCCCCGTCGGCCGCGATCGTCTCCAGCGTGCGCGCGAGGTCCGGCTGCACGACGAGGGCGCCGAGTGCGCCTTCCCCTTCGGCCGGGTCCTGGAAGACAGCACGGCTGCGTGCGTCGTCGGCGAAGCGGCGGCGGTTCTCGCGGGCGAAGTGGACATAGGCGCGCGTCGCCGCGAACCCGTCGCGGGCGAGCTCGACCGCCGCGCCGAAGAGCGACGCCCAGGGCCGGCCGCCGAAAGCGCCGTGCATCGCCGCCAGCCCCGCGAGCGACCCCGGAACCGAAATGGAAAGCGGCCCGTGGTTGGGGATGCCGCCGACGACGTCGCGATAGTGCGCGGCGGTCGCCGCGGCCGGCGCCGCGCCGGTGGCGTTGAACACGGTGGAGGCGCCGCTGCGCCCGTCGAACACATGGTAGAAGCCGTCGCCGCCGAGGCCGGACATGTGCGGCTCGACGACGCCCAGCGCTGCGGCGGTCGCCACTGCCGCGTCGACGGCGTTGCCGCCCGCCCGCAGCACGTCGAGCCCGGCCTGGGTCGCCATGGGGTGGTTGGTCGCGACCGCCCCGCGCCGCCCCATGATGAGCGGCCTGCGGCTGCGGATCGCCTCGTCGTGACGCGGCATCGGTCCCTTCCTCCCGGTACGGTCGGCCGGACGTTCGCGCGGTTCGCGGCGCCGCGCAAGACGGCGAGCGCCCTTGATCCAGGTCAACGACAGCGCGCCGGCCAGGGCGCGTCATGGCGCGATCCCGATTGTGGAGGATGGGACATGAAGGCCAGAGACGTCATGACCGCGCCGGTCGTTACGGTCGGTCCGGATACCAGCGTCACGGAGATCGCGCGCCTCCTCGTCGAGCGCGGCATAAGCGCGGTGCCGGTGGTCGATGATGCCGGCCGCCCCGTGGGCATCGTCAGCGAAGGCGACCTCCTGCGCCGGGCGGAGATCGGCACCGAGAAGCGCCGCTCCTGGTGGC
>JBFWXJ010000166.1:0-12403 GCA_050187535.1 Alphaproteobacteria bacterium
CCTTCGACAGCGAGAAGGACCTGGCGCCGATCGCCATCGTCGCCTCCGGGCCGATGGTGCTGGAGGTCCACCCGTCGATGCCGATCAAGTCGGTGGCCGACCTCATCGCCTACGCCAAGGAAAGGCCGGGGACCCTCAACTTCGGCAGCGGTGGCAACGGCACGCTCTCGCACCTCTCGCTCGAGATGCTGAAGACCCGCGCCGGCATTGACATCGTCCACATCCCCTACAAGGGCACGTCGCTGGCCCTGAACGACCTCGCCGGCGCCAGCATCCAGGGCATGTTCGACACGCTGTCGACCTCCGTGCCCTTCATCGAGAGCCACAAGCTGCGGGCGCTCGCGGTGACCGGCGCCAAGCGCTCCACGATCCTGCCGGACCTGCCGACGATCGGTGAATCCGGTGTGCCCGGCTACGTCGCCGAGGCTTGGTCGGCGCTGGTCGCGCCCGCCGGAACGCCGCCCGCGGTGGTCGAGCGCATCCGTGCGGCGCTCACGGCCGGCCTCTTCCGCCCCGAGACCAAGGAGAAGCTCGCCAAGCTCGGCAGCGAGCCGGTGGTGAGCACGGCCGCGGAGCTGGCCGAGGCGATCCGCGCCGACAAGGCCAAGTGGGCGGAGATCGTGAAGATCTCGGGCGCGCGGATCGATTGACCCGGCTGGGCCCGTCCCCGCCTCCGGCGTGCTAGGCTCGGGCGCGTCGGAGAACGGGGAAGGCCCAGCTTCCATGGACGGATATCCTACGGCGGTCGACATCGCGGCCGGACGATCGACCGCCGTGGCCGCCGCGGAAGCGGCGCTCGACCGGATCCGGGAGCGCGACCCGGTGGTGCGCGCCTGGGTTCATGTCGACCCCGCCATAGTGCGCGCCCGCGCCGCTTCGATCGATGCGGGTGCGGCGGACGGGCCTTTGCGCGGCGTCCCGATCGGGATCAAGGACCTCTTCGACACGGCCGACGCGCCGACCGAGCGCGGCTCGCCCATTCATCGCGGGCGCCGCCCCGCCACCGACGCGGCATGCGTCGCGGCCCTTCGCGCGGCGGGCGCGGTGATCGTCGGAAAGACGGTCACGACGGAATTCGCCTGCTTTCATGCCGGCCCCACGACCAACCCGCACGACCGGGGGCATACCCCGGGCGGCTCGTCGAGCGGCTCGGCCGCCGCCGTCACCGACGGCCATGTACCGCTGGCGCTGGGCTCCCAGACCGTGGGGTCGGTCATCCGCCCGGCCGCCTTCTGCGGCGTCTTCGGCATGAAGGCGACGCGGGGCCGCATCGACCTCGCCGGCGCCATGCCCCTGTCGCCGTCGGTCGACACGCTGGGGGCGTTCGCCCGCTCGGTCCCTGACCTGGCGCTGCTGATGGCGCCCCTGCTCGGCGAGGCCACGAGGCCGACCGCGCCGGAGAGGCCGCGCCTCGGCTTCTGCCGCACGCCGCTCTGGGATTTGGTCGAGCCCGCCTACCGCACATATCTGGACGGTGCCGTCGCGGCGCTCCGGCAAGCGGGAGCCGAGGTCGTACCCCTCGACCTCCCGGCAGAGTTCGCGCCCATGCGCGAGATTCATCGCGCGATCTTCACCGCCGAGGCGCTCGTCTCCCTGGCCGTCGAATGGGCGCACCATCGCGACCTGCTGAGCCCGAAGCTGCGCGAGCTGCTGGCCGAGGCGGAGGGGCGGCCGGCCGAGGACGTCGCAGCCGCACGCGCTGCGGCCGACCGGTTGCGACGGCGCTTCGACGACGTTACTGCCGGCCTGGACGCCGTTCTGGCGCCGAGCGCCCCCGGCGAGGCGCCGAGCGGCCTCGCCTATACCGGCGACCCATCACTCAACGGCATGTGGACGCTGCTGCACGGCCCACTGATCCACGTGCCGCATGGGCGCGGACCACGGGGGCTGCCGCTCGGCATCCAGCTGGTCGGTCGCCGCGGCGACGACATGGCGATACTGGCCTTGGCCGAATGGGCCGCGACGGCGCTGGCCGCGGCCGCCCCACTCCGTCAGTAGCCGCGGCCCCGGAAATCGCAGATCCGCTCGAGGTTGCGCGCGCTCCCGAGGGCCGGGATGCGCGGCCCCCTCTCCGACCCGCGCACGCGCACGGAATGCGGCGGCGGTACTGCCGAACCACCGCGGCACGTGATAACGTCGTCGTGAACCACACACGCCCATCGGGAGCCCTGGCTTGAACGCGTTCGACCGCTCCGCCGCCACCGCCTCCGACACACCGGACGAGCCGGCTCGGACCGAGGCGCTGCGCCGGACCGGGCTCCTGGACGGTGGCCCCGATCCCGCCTTCGACCGGCTGACGCGTCTGCTCGCGCGCCAACTCTCGGTGCCGACGACGATGATCTCCGTCTTCGACGGTGACCGTCAGCTCGTGCTGAGCCATCACGGTCTGCCGGAACCCTGGGCCGAGCGAAGGACTACGCCGGAAGGCGCCGGATTCTGCCGCGCAGTGGTGGACCGCCGCGAGCCGCTCTACGTCGCGGACGCGCGGAGCGAGCCGGAGTTCCTCCGCGACCCGGCGACCGCGACGCTCGGCGTCGTCGCCTATGCGGGCATGCCCATAGCGGTGCGCGACGGCCAGGTCGTCGGAGCGCTCTGCGCCGTCGATACGCAGCCGCGGGAATGGACAGACGACGACCTGGCGACGCTGGCCGATCTCGCGGCACTGGCGGAGAGCGAAGTGGCGCTGCGCTGCGAGCTGGCCGAGCGCAAGGCGGCAGAGGAACGGTTGGGCCTCGCGGTCGCCGAGATCGATCATCGCGTCAAGAACAGCCTGACAGTCACCCGCTCCCTCCTGGAGATGCAGGCGCGCGCGGCGGACGACGAGAGCGTGCGCGCCCAGCTCGAGGAAGCGGCCGCGCGCGTCTCCACCATCGCCCATGTCCACGACCGCCTCTATCGCAGCGAAGCGACGGGCGCGGTGGCACTCGCGGACTATCTCGACGGTCTTTGCGACGATCTCGGCCGCGCCCTCGGGATAGCGCCCGAGCGCCGCGAGATCTCCATCGCCCGCACCGGCTTCGTCGTTCCGGCCGACCGCGCGGTCTCCCTGGGCCTTGTCGTGACCCAGCTCGTCACCCACGCGGCGAAACTCGGCCCCGGCGGCATCCGCGTCACCTTCGCCGAAGGCCCCGACGCACATTTCACGCTGACGATCGCCGACGCCGGACGGCCGGACCCGGATGACGCGCCCGCCCGGCGCGGCATCGGGATGCGGCTGGTCGGCGTGCTCACCAAGCAGCTCGGTGGCGAGACCGAGACCGACGCCGACGGCACCATCCGCATCGAGCTGCCTGCCGCGGCGCTGGCGTGAGGCGCTGGAGGCCGGCGGCGGCGTCCGTGTCGTGCCGCTCGACGGCCGGGAGCGGGCCGCCACCTTCGCCTGAGCTATCAGTCCGCCATGTGATAGTGGTCGACGAGGCCCGCCAGCCGCTCCGCGTCGACGATGCAGAAGCTGTCGGCGTCACGGCGCAGGACCCCGTGACGCGCGAGGTCGCCCAGCACGCGGGCGACGGTCTCGCGCGTCGTGCTGGCGCGGCTCGCGACATCGGAATGCCGCGGGATCGGGCGGATGCGCCGCTCGCCCGCGTCGTCATCTCCCGGCTTCGCGAGGCGCAGCAGCTCGCCGCAGACGCGGCTCTGGGCGCCGATCGTGCTCAGATCCATGATGCGGCCGTTGGAGTGCCGGATGATCCGCGCCAACCGCCGCATGATGAGCAGCGCCACCTCGGGATGCTCCCGCAGCATCATGAGAAAGGTCGATGGCGCGAGGCTGGCGATGATCGTGTCCTCCAGGGCCACCACCGTCGCCGAGCGCGCGGCGCCGTCGATCGCCGCCAGCTCGCCGAAGAAGCCGCCCGCCTCGACGTCGTCGAGACTGACCTCGCGGCCGCTCGATGAATGGTTGACGATTCGGACCTTGCCGCTCGTCACGAAGAGAACGTCCCGGCTGTCGCTGTCGCGGTCGATGATCTGTTCCTGGGCCGCGAAGCGCCGCCATGCACAGCGCCGCGTCACCAGCGCCCGGTCCTCCGGGCGCAGCGAAGCCAATAGCGCGATGCCGTCGAGCGACTGCGGAAATGCGGCGGCCGGCGTCATGGGATGCCGATCATAGCGCCGCCACGCCGGCGCGGCCATCGCCGGTGCCGGCGTCGCGCACCATCGCGGCGTGCAGCAATGAGAGGCGGCCATCACCGTCGCTCGCGCGGCAACGGGCCATTGCCCGCTCCACGGCCCCGCTGTCGCCCACAGCCAGCGCAGCGCGCAACTCGTCATGGGCGGCAGCGAGGGCCCGGAAGCCCGGCGTGGCCGCCGTAGCGGCGTCGCCCAGCAGGGCGTGCACGACGACCGGACGTGCTGCGCCGCGGACGATCGCAGGGCCGATCTCCAGCGTCGCCAGGTCGCCCGCCGCCGCGCGTGTCGCCTCGCCGATCACCACCGGGACGCTGTAGGTCCTGGACAGGCCCTCGAAGCGGGCGGCGAAGTTGACCGTCTCGCCGAGCGCCGAATAGTCGAAACGTCGCGCAGAGCCGAAATTCCCGACGCAGCAGGGCCCGGTGTCGATGCCGATGCCGATCGCCACCGGCAGCATCGCGGCCGGCAGCGTGCCCGCCAGCGCCGCGTTCACCGAATCCATGCGCGCGACGATGTCGAGCGCCGCCCGGCAGGCCCGCGCGGCGTGACGCGGCTCGTCGAGCGGCGCGTTCCAGAATGCCATGAGGCCGTCGCCGAGGAACTTGTCGACCGTGCCTTCTTCCGCCAGCACGGCGTCCGAGAGCGGCGTCATCACGCCGTTGACGAAGCCCGTCAGCACCTGCGGATCGAGGGCCGCGGCGCGACGCGAGAAGTCGCGGATATCGAAGAACAGGACCGACAGCTCGCGCGTCTCGCCGCCGAGCCGCAGCCGCTCGGGCCGCGCCGCCAGCCGGTCGACCAGCGTCGGCGAAAGATAATGCCGGAAGGCCTCGCGCACCCGCCGCCGCTCCGCATCGGTGCGCTGGTAGAGGACGACCGCCTGCCCCGCCAGGACGAGCGCGAGTGTCGCGGCCGGGAACGTCGCGTCCAGCAGGAGCCGATCGCCGGTGAACGCGAGCCAGGCCGTCGCGGCGGCTCCGGCGATGCCGGCGACCGCGGCAGCAGCGGCGCCGGCCAGTCCGAACCGCGCACCCAGAAGAATCAGGAGCAGCGCCACCGCCGCCGCGTACCCGGCCTCGCCCGCGGTCGCCCATTCGGGGCGCGCGAGCGCGGCACCGAGCAGCATGTTGGCGATCACCTCGGCCTGGATGTCGACCCCGGCGACCGCCGTCGCGATCGGCGTGGTGCGCAGGTCCTTGAGGCCGACCGCGCTGGAGCCGACGAGCACTACCGCCCCGCGCAGCGGCTGCCCGCCGTCCTCGCGGGCCACCAGCCGCCACGCCGGCGTCCTCGGTGCCTCGGGCGCAGCCGCGTAGTGCAGCCAGATCTCGCCGTGGCGGTCGAGCGGCACCACGAGATTGCCGATCCTGTGCAGCAGCCGGCCGTCGCCGTCGTTACGCACGACATGGCCGGCGGCACCCTGGGCGACGCGCAGCGCCTCGGCCGCCAGCGACGGCACGATGCCATGATCCAGGGCCAGCAGCACCGGCAGCCGCCGGATCACGCCGTCGGGGTCGGGAACCGCGTTGATCGCCCCTTCGCCCCGCGCCGCGGCCGCCAGCACCGGCAGCGCCCGCGTCACGCCGGAGAAGTGCCGCAGGCCCGGGGACGGATCCGGGCCGACGACCGCCATGCCGGACCGCAGGCCCTCGGGGGAGCCGCCGGGCTCGGCGGTCAGGGCCATGCCGAGGACCGACCGCGTCGCGGCCAGCGCCGCGGCGAAGGCCCGATCGGGATCCGGCAGGCGGTCGATGAGCGCGGCCGTCTCCGGGTCGCCCGCGCCGCGCAGCAGCGCGCGCGCGCCCTCGGGCGACCACCGGTCGGGCTCGGACAGCAGCACGTCGAAGACGATCGCGGCAGCCCCGGCCGCAGCGAGCCGCTCGGTGAGGGTCGCCAGCAGCGTGCGCGGCCACGGCCACTGCCCGAGGCGTGCCAGCGATTCCTCGTCGATATCGACGACGCGCACCGGCACCGGCTCGGCCGGCCGCGGCGACCAGCGCTGCATCTGGTCGAAGCCGGCGAGCCGCACGGCCGCGACCGGCCCCGGATCGGCCGTCCGCAGGACGAGCGCCAGCGCCAGCAGCCCGGCGGCAACCAGCGCCTGCGCGGCCCCGGCCGAGACCCTGCGGAATGCCGATATCGCGTCTCTGGAACCGGCGGGATGCAATTGAAATCCCTGGCGATCATCCTTGAGCGCGACGATGCCGCGGTGTAGGGGTTCCGGGCAAGAACGGTGTCGACGGCGCGGGATACGTGCGGAACTGGGCCGCGAAGACTCTCACATTGCTGACGGCGTTCGCGGCGGCGGCCACCTCGCCAGCCTGGGCGCAGACGCCCGACATCCGCTCGCTGTTCCAGGAAATTCTCGCCAATCCGACGGACGTGGAGGCGAACCTGCGCTACGCCCGAGCGGTGGAGGCGCGGGGCGAAAGCCGCAAGGCATTGATGGCGTACGAGCGCGTGCTCTCGGTAGATCCGACAAATGCTATTGCGCGCCGCGGTTTGGCCCGTCTTTCCGGCGAGAAGCCTGCGGCGCGCACCGAGTGGGTGGTCGGCCTGGGCGCGCAGTACGAGAGCAACCCGCGACTCCTGGACACCGCCCTCTCGCGGGAAGGCGACGCGTCGATGCTTGCGACGCTGCGAGTCGACGATGAGCGCATTCTCTTCGGGGAGCGTTGGCGCAGCCGCCTCAACCTCCAGGGCCGCCTCTATGCCTCCTTCGACGAAGGCACCCTCGGCTATGTGGGCGTGGATTCCGGCCCGGTACTGTCACTGGGCACGCTCGGCACCGTCCGCCCCATGGCCGGCGCCGAGCATGCGCGGCTCATCGGCGGCCCCCTCTTCTCCTCGATCTATGGCGGTGCGGAGCTGGCGCTGGTCGGCCTCGGGGCCCTCTACTCAGTCGATGCGATCGTCTCGTTCGCTGATTTTTCCGAGCGGTTCCCGGGCCGTGACGGCTTCCTGTTGCGGTTGCGGCCGCAGCTCGCGTGGGCGGGGCTGGCGCTGGGCGGCGATCGGCTGACGGTCGAGCCGGAAGTGAGCTGGAACGCCGCCGTCGGGGAGGACCATCGCTATCGCTACTGGGGGATCGGCGTCTCCGCCTTCTACTCATTGCCGATCGCCGACGCGGTGCCGCTCCTCGGGCGGCTGACCGGCGGGCCCGAAGCTGCGGTCGAGTACCGCAGTTATGCCGGGCGGGCGCCGGAAGAGAGCGACGATCGCCGCGACTGGCGCTTCGTGCCCGGCCTGCGCCTCGTCGGGAGCCATTTTCTGGGCGAGGACGTTTCCGTCATGCTGCGCTATACTCTCGACCGCAACCGCTCGACGGAGGCGGCCAAGGAATACACGAACCATGCCGTCAGCCTGATGTTCTACAGGAGATTCTGATGCGTCGCGCCGTCCTCATGCTGCTCCTGGGCGCCCTCGCGGCACCGGCCGCGGTGCAGGCCGCCGAGCGCGACATCGGCGTCAGCGCCATCGTGGTGAACCAGGTCCGGGTGACCGAAGGGACGAACGACCGGACGCTGCGCGTCGGCGACCGGGTGTTTCAGAACCAGCGCATCGAGACCGGCCCCGACGCCCGCACGCAGATCATCTTCCTCGACGAGACGACGATAACGGTCGGCCCAAATTCCGCCGTCGTGCTCGATACCTTCGTCTACGACCCGGACCGCCAGCGCCACAGCGTGGTGATCGAGGCGGCCCACGGCCTGTTGCGTTTCGTCTCCGGCAGCGGCGACAGCCGTGCCTTCGAGATCCGTACCCCGGTGGCCACGGTCGGCGTGCGCGGGACCATCCTCGACATCCTGGTGGAGCGCGACGGCGCGACCTCCGTGGTGGTCGTCGAGGGCGCGGCCGACGTGCGGGCCCTGGGCTCGGGGCGCCTTGAAGCGCTCGACCGTGTCGGTCTGGCGTCGACGGTTGCGACCCGCCTGGCCACCCCGACCCCGCCCGCCCCGCCATCCGACGCGCTGCGCAATCGCCTGCGCGCGCTCAGCCCCTCGGGTGGGCGTCAGCTCGCCACGGTCGGCGACGTGTCGCTGCCGTCGGTAGCCAACGCGCGCAACGGCGTGGTCATCGACAATACCCTCCCGGCCGAGGTCATCCGCGACATGCTTCGTTCGCCGCAGGCGGCGAGCGCACCGATCGGCGGCCCGACCGTGGACGGCGTCGCGCGCGGACCCGGCGGCGGATCGGGAACCCCCACGGTCGTGACCGGCGGGAAGCCGCTCGCACCGGCCCGCTGACTCTCCCCTCGCTCCCGTCCGTCTGTCCGCGGCCTTGCGGCCGCGCCCGTCGTGGTGTGCCCGAATGACACTGAGACTCGCCGCCGCCCTAGCAATCACCGCGTCCCTCGCCGCGTGCGCCATGGTCGACACGGGCGAGACGGGGGCCGCGGCTCCGGCCGCACAGGCGATGTCCGGCGGTCCCCCGTTCGTCCTTGCCGCCGGCGCCCCGGGTGGCGTCTACGAACGCATCGGCGCGGCCGTCTGCGAGGCGGCCGGCCGTGCACAACCGCCGCGCGACTGCACCGCGACCCGCACCGAAGGCTCGGTCGACAATTTGAAGGCGTTGCGCGCGGGCGGCGCCGGCTTCGCGCTCACCCAGACCGATACCGCTCTGGCGGCCCAGCTCGGCGTGGGTCCCTTCTATGCGGCCGGCCCCAACCGATCGCTCCGGTCGGTGGCAGCACTCGGCATCGAGCCCTTGGCCATCGTCGTCAAGGCGGATTCCGGCATCGCCCGCTTCACCGATCTCAAGGGCAAGCGGCTCGACCCCGGCGCGCCGGGGTCCGGCACCGAGATAACCATGCGTGGCCTGATCGCCAGCCACGGCTGGACCATCGGCCGCGACGTCTCCGTCGCCGCCGTGCCGCCGGCCGGCCACGCCGATGCGCTGTGCGGCGGGCGCGTCGATGCCCTGGCGTTCATCGGCGCCCAGCCGAACCCTGCCGTACAGGCGGTGGCCCTCGGCTGTTCGGTCACGCTGATCGCGGTCGCGGGGCCGATCGTCGACGCTGTGGTGGTCGGATATCCGTCGATCGACAAGACCACGATTGCCGCGGGCACCTACCCGTGGCTGACGGACGCGGTACCGAGCGTCGGACTGCAGACGGTATTGGCAACGACCGAGGCGCAGCCCGACGAATCCGTCATGGCCCTGCTCGGCGCGGTCGCCGGCGACCTCGAGCGGTTCCGGCGAGCACATCCTTCCTTGCGCCGGGTCACCCCTCGGTCGATGCTGATCGAGAACGACGTGCTGCCCCTGCATCCGGCTGCCGCAGCCTGGGGCGAGGCGACCGGCGCGGCGCGGCGAGAGGAGTTGTTCCTGCCCAAATGACCCCTGCCGAGCTGAAAGCGAGCCTGTCGGCCGAGGCGCCGCCCGCCGGCCTCGACGCAGCCCTGGCGGTCCTGTGGTGGGCCGCGAAGGGCGACTGGCACAAGGCGCATTCCATCGCCCAGGAGCACGAGGACGAGGCGGACGGCGCCTGGGTCCATGCCCATCTGCACCGCATCGAGGGCGACCTCGACAACGCCGGCTACTGGTACCGCCGCGCCGGCCGGCCGCGCAGCACCGCCCCCCTGCCCGAGGAATGGAACGAGATCGCGGCTGCCCTGCTGCGATGATCGGCTGAGAAGCGAGCTCCTGACGGTCGAAGATTCTTCGGCCGCCCGCCCTGACAGACGAAGATTCCACGGCCGCATTGCGGGATGCTGCCGTCTCTGGGATGTCACAGCCTGTACTATCGCGGGCGGACACGGAATCGACGGCAGGAGGTTCACATGCGCGGGAGTTGGATGGCGGCGGCGGCCGCGGCGGCGCTGCTGGTGGCGACGGGCAGCGCGGAGGCGCAGAAGCAGTTCTCCGGCATCACGCTCAACGTCAACGGCTACGGCGGCGCCTATGACGACATCCTCAAGGAGACCGTCGCCAAGCCGCTGAAGGAAAAGTACGGGCTCGAGGTCGTCTACCAGCCGTCTGGCTCGACCTCCGCCACGGCGCGCCTGCTGGCCTCGCCCAACGATCCGCCCTTCGACATCCTGATGGCCGACAGCCCGGCGATGCCGGCCCTGATCGAGGCGGGTGTCCTGGAACAGGTGACACCCGCCGAAGTTCCGGGGGCGGCCCGCGTCTTTCCGCAGATGCGCGAGTTCGGCAACTACGGCCTGCCCTTCTCGATCGCCTCGGTGGCGCTGATCGCCAACCGCACCCACATCAAGAACCCGCCCAAGTCGATCAGGGACCTTGCCAAGCCCGAATACAAGGGCAAGGTCGCGCTCATCAGCCTGGAGAGCTCGGGCGGCATCCTGTCGCTGATGGCGATGGCGGAATCGGCGGGCGGCGGCGTCTCGAATGTCGACCCCGGCTTCAAGGTCCTGCAGACGATCAAGCCGAACCTGCTCTCGGCCTTCGGCGCGACGGTGCCGCAGCTTCAGGCGTTCCAGCAGGAAGAGGCGACGGTCGGCATCTTCTGGAACGGCCGCATCTACGAGCTGCAGACCAAGGGCGTGCCGGTCGACCTGATCGTGCCCGAGGAAGGCATCTACTCGCTCTTCTCCTATGTGAATGCGGTCAAGAACTCGAAGCACCGTGCCGCCCAGATGGCCTATCTCGACCAGGCCATGTCGGACGAAGCGATCGGTGCGCTGGCGATCAAGTTCACCTACGGGCCGACGACGCCGGTGAAGCTGCCCGACGACATCGCCAAGCACGTCATCACCTACGGCCCGGAAGGCCTGAAGAAGATCAAGACGCTGGACTGGGCCGCCGTCGCCAAGAACCGCGGCGCCTGGGTCAACCAGTGGAACCGGGAAATGCGCTGAGCCGCTGGGCGGGCGGGGGACGGGCATGGACGACGTACGTCTCGGCGGTCGCCGCCCGCTGCTCCTGATCCCGGCACTCGTCTTCGTGCTGATCGTCCTCGGTCTGCCCGTGCTCATGCTGTTGCGCATGAGCGTCGTGCCGACCGAGGGCCCGCTCTACGCCGGCGGCTGGTCGCTCCGTCACTACGAAGCCTTCTTCAGCGACGCCTTCTTCTCGGGCGTGCTGGTCGAGACGGTCGCCTACGGGCTGATCGTGGCGATCGGCACCGCGATCATCGGGTTCCCGCTCGCCTACTCGCTGGCCCGTGCGAGCGCCGCGACGCGGCGGCTGCGCTTCATCATCCTGATCCTGCCGCTGTCGCTCAGCCTCGTCGTCAACGTCTTCGGCTGGATGGTCATCCTCGGGCGCGCGGGCTTCGTGAACAGCATCCTGCTGGCGCTGGGCATCGTCGACCGCCCCATCCAGCTCCTCTTCGACCGGCCCGCCGTGCTCATCGTCCTGGCCCACACCTTCCTGCCCTTCCAGGTGCTGTCGATCATGAGTGTGGTCGTGCAGATCGACCCGGTGCTGGAACAGGCCGCCGCCAGCCTGCGCGCGACCCGCCTCACCACCTTCCGCCGGGTCGTCCTGCCGCTCGCCTGGCCCGGCATCCTCGCCGGCTCGACCATCGTCTTCATGCTGACGATCTCGGCCTTCGTGACGCCGCGCTTCATCGGCGGCACGCGGGTCCCGATGGTCGGCAGCCTGATCCTGGAGCAGGTGCTGAGCGTGCTGAACTGGCCCTTCGCCGCGGCCATGTCGGCGGTGCTGCTGACGATCGCGCTGCTCGTCGCCGGCCTCGCCGGCCGCATCGGCCGCCGCAGGCTCGGCCGATGAGGCCGGCCGCTGTCGGCGCCGCGCTCTTCAACGCGGTCTGCTACCTGTTCCTGGCGCTGCCGGCGATCGTCGTCGTCGCCGCCTCGTTCAGCTCCGGCAGCCTGCTGACCTTCCCGCCGCGCGGCTTCACGCTCGCCTGGTACGGCCGCACCTTCGCCGATGCCGCCTTCATGGCGAGCCTGAAGAACAGCGTCGAGCTCGCGATCATTTCCACCGCGCTCGCGCTCGCGCTGGGCCTGCCCGCCGGCTACGCGCTGGCCCGCTACCGCTTCCGCGGCCGCGAGCTGGCGCAATCCGTGCTGATGGCGCCGCTCGTCGTGCCGGCGGTCGTCTTCGCCATCGGGCTGCTGCAGCTCCTCAGCATCGTCGGGCTCGCGCGCACGATGGCAGCCCTGGTGGTGGGGCACGTCGTGGTGACGCTGCCCTATGTGGTGCGCAACATGACGGCGGCATTCGTCCTGTTCGACCCGTCGCTGGAGCAGGCGGCGCGCAACCTCAGGGCTACCCCCTGGCAGGTCATCCGCCGGGTGACGCTGCCGGTGATGCTGCCGAGCGTGCTCTCCTCGGCGGT